>NZ_JALKIM010000031.1 GCF_023050945.1 Anaerobiospirillum sp. NML120448
TGTATCTATATTAGGGCGGAGTAGTAGTTTTGGCACAAAAAAACTACCTCAAGGGTAGCATTTCTAAGAAATATGATAAATAAGCGGTTTTTGCTTAGAAATAAAAATTTAATAATGCCGGGCTATGATCCAAAATCGTATGGAAAGTACCATCCGTAATCAGGCTAATATTTCTGAGAACGAAGCTGATGCACGTAGCCGTATCCGTGATACTGACTTTGCCTCTGAGACTGCTGCTCTTACTCAGAACAACATTATTCAGCAGGCCTCTCAATCAGTTTTAGCCCAAGCTAACCAGCGTCCAACCATCGCTTTAAGCTTGTTAGGCTAACAGAATAACAATATCTCTCTCTTTATATTTAGAGGCGGGCGTAAGTCCGCCTTTTTTATTTATACCAAGAGAAAAAACTTGTCCTTATGTTATATTTTATAAGCAAGATTTCTTGCTCAGCATTATGCTTTGGATTAACAATGGACTATTCGTATGGCTGCTAAAACCCATCAGCATTGCACTAAAATTACAGAGGAAACTGTTGAGTTGCTGTGTAATTTACTTTTGCATAAGGTGCCGCAAAAAGATATTTGTCAGGCTACAGGCATTAGCCAGGCATCTCTGACTATTTACGTCAACTTCCTTGCCTACCACGGAAAAGATGTCTTTATTGATCATTACATTAATGGCAATAAGCCTGAATACACAGACGAGCAATACAACCAAATTGTAGAGTGCATGATTAAGCATAATCTATCTCTAACTGCAATTTGTGCCATGTTCCGCATCCATAAAGATCCGATTAAGCAACGCTTAGCAAAGCGAGGCGATACTCCTTTTGCTGGAGTAATACCTGCTGAAATTCCAGCAAGCACTGACTCTGAATTTATGCATCTTGGCTTTAGGTCTAAGGAAGGAAAAGCTCAAGACCTTAATGGCGCTAATAAGAAGGCAGCTAAGAAATACACTGCACCTACTCGCAAAACTAAAAGCACAGCTAAGAAAGAGCCTGCTACTAAAGACACCACTGCAAAGGCCGCAGCTAATGATATACCTGTAAATGAGGTTCCTGCTGAGCCAGCTGCTATCGTGGTCGATGAGAAGGGCTTTGACCAGTATGGTAATTTTAGAGGTATTGCTAAAGCACCTGTTAAAAAATACAGAGGCAGCGGCAAGGGTAGCGCCAAGGCAACTCAAAAGACCAAGGAGTTAGAAGCTTCTGAGCAAATCTCCACTTTAGAGCAAATGCAAAAGCAGCTTAAGAATAATCCTGTTGATTTCTTAGTTAGAGCTAACTTAAGTGCTAAAGATTGGAGTAAGAAGAATGGTTCAAAGATAGGCAGACCTCGAGATATTGATGTCTTTTCTGTTGGCTTTGATAAGCTTCCTCGTGAAGTGCAAATTAAATCGCTACACACTGCTCTCAACTCAGCTATGTATCAGCTAATTGCTACAACCATGGCTTATGAATTTGAGCTTGATGCACAGACCTCTACCTCTCAAACTAAGGCAGGCCCTAAGAAAAAGGATGCCAACAGACTACCAAGTGTAAGCAAGCTTTCTAAATTTAAAGCTGTTCAAGCTATTACTGCCGCTAATGATGACCAAATATCTCAAGCCAAACTATGCGAGTTTTTAGGCATAAAAGCCAACGATATTACCTACCTTAGAAGCGTCCAAAATAAGGCTCCCAAAGAAGATAATAGTCGTGATTTGCTAAAACAGATTATTTGTGAGATTTTCCATGACATAGGTAAAGGAACCTGGGGCCATCTAAGAATTACGAAGTTCATGAGAACCAGCCCTGATCCTAAATACCGTTTTAACGTCTCTGCTGGAACCGTTAAAAAATACATGAAAGAACTTAATCTGGTAGTCAAACAGTAATGTTTACCAATCTAACTAAGACTGTTAGTTAGTTCTTAATAGGCGGGCGCAAGTCCGCCTTTTTTGTAGATTGATGGCTATTAATTAGCAATTAGCAAAAGAAATGGCTCTAAGTTTGAAGACCGTGCAAGTACGTACTGTTTACAGAACGATTGAGAGCACTCTACCTACCTACCTACCCTGCCTTACATTAAATTGCCTAACTACACTATAGTTCGCACTGATAGCAATGCATTGTATTGCATTGCATTGCATTGCATTGTTTACCTGCCCATCATAGTTTGCTTGTCAGCTTACCCATGGAAGGTGTTGAGACAGGGAAATAAGCTATTAGAGCTTGTTTAGGAACTCTTTGTCTTTTAGGGTTTTGCAGGCTTCATTGAGAGTTTTAACAAAGTCATACATGATTGGAGCGCTGCTAGGCTGTTTTTGTAATTTTGAGCATAGATCTTGGTAAAAAGCTCTTTGCTTAGGCTCTAAAGGCTTTTGGGAGTGGTAATAGAACCATAGCAGCATGAAAAATGGGCTTGATAAGAGCACCAGTGTCATCATAATAAGCGAGGTCAAGGCTAAATACATATGCATAAAGCCCGCTGAAGGATGAGTAAGTAGTACGTAAATACCCTGAAAGCCACCACAGGTGTAATACATCCAAACTAGAATAAGAGCAATAAAAGGTGGAAGTGCTTTTTTAGCAAAGCTATAGACCTCTTTTAAACGTGGCTCCATAAAAATCATACGTAGCACCTTTTCATCAGGCCATAATTCCATATACTCAGAACCTATTTTAAGCTTGCTAAATAGCGACATTCTTTACCCTCATCATCAGTTAGCCAAAATTGGCCATAAATTATATCAGCCTCTTTCATCTAGGATCTATGTTAAGAAGCCTAGAGTACAAGCATAAGCTTGCAGCTGCCTTACCAAAGCTACTGCTCAACTGATTTTTCTAGCTCTATAAGTTTAGTGCTACCTTACATAAAGGCATACTGGAAATTAAGCACTGCTTAGTAGCCTCTTTGAAAACAAAATAAATACTTCTAGTTTATCTAAGCTTTCTTTGTATTACATTAGCTTACCCCAATTAAGTTGCTCTAAAAGTTTTGGTTAGCCACTTAGCAACTTAAGTCTTCTTCAAAATTGCTAGTCCCTTGATGCCTGTTTATTAAGAGCAATTGCCTACCTGCCTAATTGCCAGTAGCTGTTGCCTCTCAAGACTCAACAACTTACTACTGCGGTTCTGCCTTAAATATTATTAGTTAACAGCGCTCACTAAAAATGCAATCAGATTGCATGGGGTTGCAGGTACGAGTGATGTATGCATATGAGCATATGCCAGGGCGCAAGTGTTGATGTGTTTTCTTGTATGCATGCAACAGGACTGGTTAGATTTTCTTTTACTTGAGCTAAATAGAAATTCCATATGCTTACTTAGCTACCTTCCCACCCTATTTATAATGCCTTGGCGGCCATTTTCATAGAGCTTTTGCTGTCTCTATATTGTCATGTGGTCTTAAAGATAGCATTGAAGGTACAGTACACACTGATTGCATTGAGGAGCTAGTTCTAGTTCTTTTTATTGCTTTTGCTCTAGTTATTGCTATTGGCCTTGGCACTCGTCTTGTTTAGGCTCATGCTCATGCTACTGGTCAGGTACTTATGGGTAGAGAGCAATGGGATGCGACTTACTTAAGTTTTGGTGATTTTGGGGTTTTATGGCAGTTGTTTGTGGGCAATGGTTGGTTTGAGAGGCAATTTTGAGGAAATTGGGTCAAAAAGTGGGGCTGTGATAAAAAAACGCAATAATGGTGTTTTAAGGTGGGTAAAAGGCTTAGATATGCGGCAGGAGTGCAATTTTTGTCAACACTAACAAAGCAAACTTTGCATAAATTGCTATTATTTTTAGTAAAAAAGTTGAGCAATTTTAGAAAAGTTAGGGTATGCTAATCACAACTTACAAAGACAAGTTTTTAAAAATTTCTAAATTGTTTTACTGTTCTACAGTTAAAACTGATTAATATCAATTTTTACAACTATTTTTTCCTAATTAAGTTGGTAGCTGATTAGCACTTTTTAGAGTGAAATTAACTACAAACTTAAGATAGGGTGCTCAGCTTTTAGGCTGTTAATAGCAAGAGCTAGTCAAAGTAACTTGTCTTTTCTTGCACTAGTATATTTGGCTATTAGCACTACTACATATTTGGAGATTATAATGCCACGTTCACTCATGCTCGTTCCAGCTGGTCGCGCCACTGGCTTATTCGTAGTTTCTTTAGGTTTAGTTAAAGCTCTTAATGATAAGGGCGTAAAGGCCGCAGTATTTAAGCCATTTGAAGTAGGCCAAAACTGCAATAAGGATTGTCCAAAGAACTACTCTCTGACCTATATGCAAGCTTTAAAGTACTTAAGCGCCAATCAAGTACCAGAGTTAATTGCTGCCATCGTAGCTAATTACGAGCGCTTAGTAAAGGATACTCAAGCTGATGTGATCGTTGTTGAGGGTGCAGTCACACAAATGTTTGATCAGCATGCTATTAATGCAGCTATCCGTGAAGCTCTTAATGCTGATATCTGTATGGCTTCTATGGGCATGTGCCCTAGTGCTATGGCCTTGGTAAAAGTAGCTTTAGGTGCTTTTGGACAAGCTGCTCAAGAGCGTTTCATTGGTGGCGTTCTTTACAATCACGATGCCCCATTAGATGCTAACAATATTAAGAAGATTCAATTAAGCGGCCCTAAGGATCCTAATGCTCAATTTGGCTGCTCTATGGATGAGGCCAAGGATGTTGGCCACGAAGAGGGCGGAGCCTCTTGCTCTTGCACTCCATTTGCAATGATTCCATTTGAGAGTGCTAACTATGCTCTACGTGCTAGCGATGTTGCTAAGCTTTTAGGCGCAGAGCTCCAAGGTCAAGGCTGTGCTCGTGTCAGCGGCATTTCTTTCTGTGCTAAGAGTGCTACCTCTAGCGATATTTTAGTGACCAGTGTACTTCCAGAGAATACTGAGGCTAACTTAGTAATTCTATGCAATGGCACTCAAGGCTTAGCTGGCAAGGCAACTATTAATACTACCCACTCTCCATTAGCTGTAGTAGAAGCCCTCTTATCTTTATCTGTAGTTTTATTTGCTGATGATACTGAGCGTGCTGAGCAAATTGCTGCCTTTAGCGCTCCACTCTTTGATAATTCACTATTAGACTTCTTATCCAAATAAGAAGTTTGCCACCGAGTAATGATTATAATGCCGTGCAAGGCTAGCGCAGCTGACGTAAAGCTAGCGTAGCTGGCCTAAAGCTAGCGTAGCTGGCCTTGCTCATTATATTCGCAGTAAAAAAGCTCTTTATTAAGAGGAAGTTTGTTAAAGCTTCCTCTTTTTCACTTATAAGTTTTGCTTAACCTGCTAGAGCGTGTTTTAGCGTAAAAAAATATTTCATCCCACCACTGATATAGTACTCATTGAACTTAATCATGCTTGTTAATGAGCCATGGTTTTATTAAAATGAGTTTATAAAGTCTTTTTATTAAAATAATAAGGTAAGCATGCTTGTTTTTGCTTTTGGCTTGCTTGTAAAGCCTTTTGTAGAGCGACTTTTTTTCAGATTTGTTTTAAACTAATTGCCAAATTCTCTCATTAGGATTTTGGAGAGTTTTTAATGCATTTTGATCGCTATCAAAGTTAGTTTTACCGATACGATCTATATTATTTGATTAGAAACTCAAAATTGAGGCGCATAGCTTTTAGGCTAACTTTGATTGTTTTGGTATTGGTTAGTGCCCTATTGAGTTGTCATACATTAAAACTACCATACTAAATATATGGCTGGCTTTAATTTATGAAGGCTCATTCTAGGTTAATGAATTAAAAACAATTGACAGTTTAATGCGCTGCTTTTTTAAATGGAGATAAATAAAGTGCCACGTTCACTAATGCTTGTTCCAGCTGGTAAAGCAAATGGTTTATTTGTTGCCTCTTTAGGTTTAGTAAAGGCTCTTAACGATAAGGGCGTAAAAGCTGCCATTTTCCGTCCATTAGATGCATGTAAGAATACTGCCAAGGACTGCTGCTCTAACTATTCAATTTCTAACTGTGATGCTGTTAAGTACTTATCACAGAACCAAAAGAGCGAGTTAGTAGAGGCTATCTTAGCCAACTACAACCGTTTATTAAAGGACACCCAAGCTGACGTGATCGTTGTTGAGGGTGTAGTTACTGACAAGTTTGATCAGAACTCCTTAAATGCCGCTGTTTGCCACGCTTTAGATGCTGATATCTGCATCGTTTCTATGGGCAAGTGCAAGAAGGCTATGGCTTTAGTTCATATCGCTTTATCTTACTTTGGTAAGGCTGGCCAAGAGCGTTTCATTGGTGGTATCTTATTAAATCACGATGCTCCACGTGATGCTAAGGGTCAAAAGAAGTTAGTATTAGCAGGTAAGCAAGAGGCTCAATGCTGCACTTGCTCCGCTCCAAAGGCTGATGCTTGCTCTGCTGGCGGTGAGGGCGGTTCATGTGGCTGCACTCCATATGCTATGATTCCATACAATTGCCAGAACTACGCTTTCCGTGCTAGCGATTTAGCTTCCTTTATCGACGGCACTTTAGTTGGTGATGCTAACGTTCGTGGCTGCAATATCGTATTTGACGCAGAATCTGCTTGTGAGAACGATGTTTTATTAACCGCTAAGGTTCCATGCTGCACCAAGGCTGGCATCGTAGTATTATGCGATGGCGCTGAGGGCACTGTAGGCAAGGCTACTATTTGCACCAAGGCTTCTGTTTGGGCTGTAGCTGAGACCTTCTCAAGCTTACCTCCAATGTTATTAAAGGACGACACTGAGCGTGCACAACGTGCTGCTGACTTTGCTGCTCCATTATTTGATAACTCTTTATTAGACTACTTAGCAACTCCTTACAACAAGGAGTTCCCATTATTAAGCCCAGCTGCTTTCCGTTACAAGTTAACTGAGCTTGCTCGTGCTGCTAACAAGCGCATTGCTCTTCCTGAGGGTGATGAGCCACGTACTGTATGTGCTGCTGCTCGTGTTGCTGCTTCCAAGATTGCTGTTCCAGTACTCTACGGTAAGAAAGACGCTATCTTAGCTGTTGCTAAGGAGCAAGGCGTTTCCTTAGATGAGGGTGTTGAGTTTATCGATCCTGATGAGATCCGTGAGAACTATGTTGCTCGTTTAGTTGAGTTACGTAAGTCCAAGGGCTTAACTGAGGATCAGGCTCGTGACCTCTTAAAGGACAATGTATTCTTAGCCACTATGATGCTTGAGCGTAACGAAGTTCACGGCTTAGTATCTGGTGCCGTTCACACCACTGCTAACACCATTCGTCCAGCTCTTCAGGTTATTAAGACCGCTCCAGGCGCTTCTTTAGTATCTGCTATCTTCTTCATGCTTATGGAAGAGCAGGTTTACGTATTTGGTGATTGCGCCTTGAACCTCAATCCAAATGCTGATGAGTTAGCTCAGATTGCTATTCAGTCTGCTGACACTGCTAAGGCTTTTGGTATTGACCCACGTGTTGCTATGATCACCTACTCAACTGGCACTTCTGGTAAGGGCCCTGATGTTGATTTAGTAACCGAGGCTACTAAGAAGGCTCAAGAGTTACGTCCAGACTTAGTAATCGACGGCCCACTCCAGTACGACGCTTCTGTAATGGCTGACGTTGCTGCTCAAAAGGCTCCAGGTTCTAAGGTAGCAGGTAAGGCAACTGTATTCATCTTCCCAAGCCTCTCCACTGGTAACACTGTTTACAAGGCAGTTCAACGTTCTGCTAACGTTGTTGCTATTGGCCCTATGTTACAAGGCTTACGTAAGCCAGTTAACGACCTCTCCCGTGGTGCTTTAGTTGACGATATCGTTTATACCGTAGCTATCACCGCTATTCAGGCAGGCCAACAAGATCAGCAGTAATATTGTTGATTTAGCCTAACAAAAGGCAGCTAGACCACATTTGGACTAGCTGCCTTTTTACTTTTGGCAAAAATAAATTCCCAGATCGCTCTAACGCTCTAGCGCTAGAGCGCAGCATAGCTAGAGAGCTAGAAAATTAGCCAGCAAATTTTGCCAGATGCTAGGTTTAGTATTAACTAGCTTTGAATACTGATACAGACACTGCTACTTATTTTTCAACAAACAGATTAATCTTATAACATCCTGCCTATCCTGCTTTAGTTCACTAGTTTTTACATGTTGCTAGCGCACTTTTAGGGAGACTATCGCCGAGCTATTGCTCTTTATTGGCACAAATGCATGTTCAGGCGCACAATTTTCATGAATTTTATTAGCAACTCTTTTGAACTTTAAAGCTCAAATTATTATCTGTGACGAGGGCTGATTTTTAGTAAATTTGGCTGCATTTTAGGTAATTTTTTGAATAAAAGTTGGAGTTTTGGCTATTTTTTCACCATTATTTTTCTAAGCTCATTAAGCACTTATCTTAATCTCTCTAGCACCTATCAAGGATATACTACTAAGGGTAAAAACCGATAAATTAGCCCTTATACGCTTAAAAATAAGGTTTTATCAGTAGTTTTAAATGTAATGGGCATTATCTTGGTACTTATGAGGCCATGCTCACAATGGCGCTATAGTACTAGCTTTGATACAAGCTAAAAGCTAGTGCTTAGGTTATAATGCTTTTAGTTGCTTGATGACTTTGAGCATGCTTACTCTTATTAATCTCCTAACAAGTTGGTTAGGATAATTTGTGTGTTTGAGCATTACTCTTTTTTAGTGTGTGTATATCTGCCTAAGCTTGAAGAGCTTTTATTGATAGTTTCGCAACCTCACTAATCAACTTTTGCTTTGCTATCTTATTAACAACAAATTAATGGAGCAGCATATCATCAGTACAACAATTACTCATTTAGCTATTAGAGTAGGACAAGACCATTTACACTTGCCAAATATATACCTTTGCCAAGTGTTAGCCTAATAGCTTAAAAATACCCAATCATCAAGGGCTAAGCACTTAGGAGGATTCAAGATGCACGTTATTATCGCGGGTGGTTCAGGATATGTAGGAGGTTACCTCGCTCACAATCTGGTAGAGCAACATAACCAAGTAACCATTCTTACCCACTCCGATATCAATCAAGTGGCAGCTCGCCTAGACAAGCATCATAAACTCTCAGGTAAGGTAGATATCATTAACTACCATGATTACAATGGCGAGGGCGATGTTCTAGTTAATCTAGCTGGCGAAAGCTTGGGAGCTAAAGCAATTAGTAAGCGCCGCTTAAAGGTCTTACTATCCTCTCGCATTGAAGTTTTAGATGCTCTGAGCACTCAAATGGTATTGCCACCAGTATTTATTCAAGCCAGTGCTGTTGCCTATTACAATGAAGATTGTAATGAAGAGGTAGATGAGACCTCTACTGATATGGGTACAAGTGAAATTGCTCAGATTGCCATTAAACTTGAAGAGCGAGCCAATCAGCTCAATGAGCAATTCCATTTCAAGCGCTTCTATATAGCTCGCTTAGGCATTGTATTATCCCGTAATGGTGGCTTTATTAAAAAGGCCTCTATGACTCCACCATTTACGGTAATTCATGGCTACAATAAAGTTCCATTTATTGAGCTTAATGATGCCATTAATGCGCTACAGTTCTTATGCGAAAAGGATGTACCATCAGGCCCAGTAAATCTCACCTCACCAAAGAGTGCTACTTTACAAGAGTTGCTCCATTGCTGCTACAAGCACTCTAAGCTACCGCAAATCCCAATTATTACAGGATTTTTGCGTTTGGGTGATCGCCGTATTCAGCTTTTAACCACCAATCAGAATGTGGTGCCTAAAGTGCTATTAGATATGGGCTTTGTCTTCCACACCCCTAACATTCAAAATGTCCAATAGCCCTATCTCTTAGCCATCCTCTAAAAGCGCAAGCCCACCTAAAGCTTGCGCTTGGATCTCCTACCAAGACAATTACAGCCTCTACTGAGGCTCTTACTTATTTGCCTACTTACTTGTTTGCAACTATAGCGACTACGCTTAATGACTTAGTTAGTTAGTAAGTTTTAGACGCAAACAAGAAAGGCGAGTTTGCACTCGCCTCTTGGGGGTAAAAGTTTTTATCTCCTAATTAAGAATTAAGAGGCAACAATACCACCATCAACTAAATAATGAGCACCTGTTGAGAAAGTAGCTTTTTCAGTTAAGAAATAAACCATTTGGGCTACCTCATCGGCAGTGCCACAGCGACCTAAGGTAAATAAAGCATCTTCCTCAGCCCATGCTTGCTCAAGTGAAATACCTGCTCTGTGAGCATAGCGACCAAGAGCCTCATCGGCTAGTGGAGTACGAATAGTGCCAGGGCAGACAGCATTTACTCTGATATGATCTTTGGCTAAATCAACAGCTAAGGAGCGGGTAATTTGTCCTAGAGCACCTTTAGTTAAACCATAACCAAAGTTATTGCCCTTACCAATAAAGAATTGATCTGAGCAGTTAATTACTACTGAGCCACCACCATTTTGCTGTAAATAAGGCACCAGCTCTTGTAAGGTATAAACAGTTCCATAAATATTAGTATCAATCATAAGCTTAAGCTCTTGAGGATCGATATTGAGCATAGTATTAGATCTATGAATACCAGCATTAGCAAAAATAGCATCTAATCTACCAAAGTGCTCCATAATTGCATTACGCCAAGCTGTAATATCCTCAGGTAAAGTAGTATTAACCTTGGTAAAAATTACCTTATCATCCCCAAAACCCTGCTCTTTTAGCTCTTTAAGTAAAGCAAAAGATGCCTCTTCATTAATATCACCAAAGGAAACCCTATAGCCCTCTTTTAAAAAGAGCTCCACTGTAGCTCTACCAATACCAGTAGCACCACCACTAATAGCAATTACTTTGTTTACCTTAGCAGACATACACATTAACTCCCAGAACCTAATTATTGATTAACTAATAATAGCCTAGCACACTCTACATCGGTGCTAATACCAAAAAGCTTAATACTTACCTCCCCACGCTCATTCTTACCTTAAAGCTATCGCTACCCTAGCCACAGCCCTTGCCCAAGCCGTGGCCTGGGCACAGGCCGTGGCCAGAGCACAAGCTTGGGCCCTGGCCATGGCAAGGGCAATAGCCATGGCCACTCAAGGGCACTACCCCGGTTGATTGCTCTTGTCATAGTTAAAGCCAGAACCAGGGCTCTTAACAGTAGTAAGAAGTACTCGCCAATGCCAATGCCAAGGCTCAGGCTCAGGATTATGGCCTTAGCCTGCGGCAATATGCTCCTGTACAGAGATTAACATGCAGATAGCAATTCCGATAAGGGCATTAGTAACACTACTCACTTGCTTAGGTGCTTATGTTGATAGTGGACGTACATTTTGTGGACAGCAATATTGCTAGAAAAAAGCCTCTAGCTTTTTCTATGGCATGTGATGGCCATGGCCATGGCCGAGTAAGAGGCTAAAAGGATAGCAGTGCCGCCGCACTTAAGATTCTGTTCGTGGGGACAAAAGTTTTGGGGCCTTGGGAGTTTGGTAGCTTGAGTTAGTTGAGAGCGTGTTTGGGGGAGCCAAGAAATTTTTATGGCTTTGTGAATTTGTTTTTCTTATCTTATCTTATCTTATCTTTACACCTGATGGGGTGTCTGATGGGCTGTTAGTAATGTTAAAGAGGGCAATTTTTTGATAGTATGATTGGGTCAGTTTTGGGGGTATTGTTTTTTATTGCTAACTCCTAAAAGTACCAATTGTTGGTTAAAAGTAGTAAAAAAATATGGTACTTTTCGGTGGCATTTTAGTACTTTTAGAGCTAATCTTATAGATATTACAGTGCAATTATCCTGTAATTACATACAAGAAATGCAAATATTAGCAATTTTAGCAAGATTGCACTATTTTAGACGCGCAATTTTTGAATAGTACTTTTCGTCTAAGATTGATAGGTTTGAATGAATATTTTCACTATCTAACAGCATGTTTATAAGAAATTTGAATTAGATCACACTTTTAACAGGCACAGCCCCATTGATCATTCCCCCTTATCTTGTCTGTTTATTTTCGATTTTTAAGCAACAAGAAACAGCAAAATGCGCCTTTTTAGTTAAAAGCTCTTAAAAAATAAATTATTTCTAGTAGATTTTAATTTTCAAAAGCCTAAAAATGGCTATTTTATGCCCTTCTTAACATTGAGCGCTCTTATTAAAATTGTGCTTAAGCTCACTTACTTGTTTGCTATTCATACTCTCTAGCGCCACAATAGCCTCGCTTTTAAAGACCGACTGCCAAAGCCTTGCAGGACTGTATGGATGAATACCACTAACAACAATCATAGTAATCACAGTGATTACACTAATACAACAAAGGCCTTTAAAAGCATACAGACACTATTTTTAGCTTAGGAAATAAGCTGTTGTTAAGAGCTCATTTTGAGCTCTAATATATAAAAGGATAAAGCTATGCTTCATTTTAACTTGTTAGCATCCCACCACTCTAAGGAGCAACTTTCCTCTAACCTCTCAGCTTATGAGGAATTACCTGCAACCCCTTTATCCTCTGCCGAAGCTTATGAATGGGCTTTACACAATCTTAACCAAGATTACCAAACCTACGAAAGCGAAGATGCAGAACCTGTAAACCAAGAATTTAATCAACTTGATGCTTTAGATTTTACTTTTACCAAGTCCTACCCTATTAATGCTTCTCCTGAATACCAACAAGCACAAGCTCCACAAGATGCGAGCTCACAGGATTTAAAGCAACTCTCCAGTCCTACTTTAGATGAATTAACTTCAAGCGTACTGCCTAACAGTTCACTAGCAAACACTAATCAAGCTTCTTTAGTAAATGACAATTTAACTAGTCTTTATCCTCAAGACGTTTCTTCATTAAGCCTTAATTCTACTAACAATAATTCTTATAACTTATCATCAGTTAAGCGCACTAAAACCCGCCGTTACTGCTACGAACCAGAGCATTACAGCTTTTCTTTTAGACATAGCCATGATAAAAGCAGCGCTCATGGTTCTAACCATTTGCTTATATCCAAGCTCTTTAGCATGCATAAGCATCAACCAGCCAAGAAGCACGCCTAAGAGCAATTACTAAAGCTTAGCTCCTAGAGGCCAATACTAGCTAACTTAGCAGCCAGTACTAATACTTTATGTAACTAAGTTGTGACTGCTACTAATAGGCACCACCCCTTAAGTGCTTGCTCTAAGTTAGCTTACATCTTTAGCAGTTTAACCAAAGACCAAAAAACAATGCACTCACAACCGCCCAGTCTTTTGCCTATCTAAGGCAAACTAAATAGCTAACTAGGTGAGAGTAAAGTAGAAGCTTGAAAAGTTGAATAAAAGACCGAATATGCCTACACATGGCTATAGCTTGCTAGTTAGCCTGTAACAGCCAACACGCAATGGCGTGAGGGATTTAGGTATTGCAATCATGATGGCAGTGAAGTCTCTTGCTTTTTGCCTAAGAGCATACCGAGCTTGCAGGAGAGCCTAATAGCTAAAAAGCTTAAAAGATGGCTAAACGAATTTTTGCTAGCTTTATTAGTTGGATATCAATCCCATATTGACTGCCTACCTAAATAAAGTGGGCAGCACTCACAGCAGGCAAAGCCAGCGCAGATGCAGCGCAGCCAGCTTAGCAGGCTAAGCTTAGCTGGCTCAGCCTGCCAAGCATGCGCAGTAGGCTCAGCAGTCTCAACAGGCTGCTAATGTGAGGGAATGATTGGCTTTTTTGGTAGTGATACAGCAGTAATCAAGGTATTACTTATTGTAAGTTGTTAAAGACTGTTTTACCTAATACACCAAAGTGTTGCCATGTGCTTAAATCACCTAGAGCACATGGCTATTCTAGGAATAAAAGCTTTTTTAAGTAAGGTTTGCTCTTACTTATGACGATCACCAACGCAAGGTAAGAACCCTAGACAACTATCATTACTTTCCTAGGGTTCTTGTTTTTTGCAAAAAAAACTAATAACTTACTAGCCCCCTTTGAGGGCAATATTAATTTTATACAAAGGAATAATAATGAATATGCAGCCAGGACTTGATAATCATACTAGCCCTTGGGACTTAAGAGCTCCATATACTAGTGTTGATGCTCATTATGAATTAGGAGAAGAGCTTCTCTATGCCGATACTATAGTAAGTCCAGGCACAGATCATGAAGACTTAGCTCTAAAAGCTAAATTATTAGCTACCTTAGGCTGGCGTATGGCCTCTGTAGGTGCTGAGACCAGATTGATTGTACAGTCAGTAAAGAAAATGGCTCACGATTTAAACTGCCATCAAATTGATCTTAATATTACTCGTGATGGCATTATAGTAAAGCTTAAGCGTGGCCGTATGATTAGTGTTGAGTTTAAAGAAATTAAGCACTTTGCCATTAATATGGACTCACTAGAGCGCCTTAACTATATCTGCTTAGCTGTTTCTGAGGGCAGTTTAAAAGATCCTTACAAAATCTTTTTAGCCATAAGAGCGGTCAGACCTCGTCACTATAACCACAATCACCTTATCTTTATTGAAGCTATTGCAGGCTCTGCTTTTGCCTACTTAAATGGTGGCAACCTACCTATATGTGTCTGTGCACTCTTAGGTGGCCTCGTACTAATGTATGCTCGTTTTAGCTTTATTAAAAAGGGCTTCTTTGAGTCTTTTACCTTTATGCTCTCAGCCTTTTTCGGTAGTCTCGTAGCGGCAATGTGTGCACAATATTGCTTTGTTTTACCTCATGATCAAGTCATTTTATCAGCTACCGCTACTACCTTATTATTAGTACCAGGCTTCCCACTGATTAATGGCTTTTTAGATATCTTTAAAGGCTATGTTCCTATTGGACTGACCAGACTTATTATTGCAGCTGTTTTAGTTATTTCTGCTGCTATTGGCCTATTAATGACCACTTATTGCCTAAGTGCCGCCAAATACATAAATATATTTTAATTGACCACCCTAGACCCAGTCTTAGTCTTTGACTTAGATGCGCTTGTTTTACCATAAGCAAGCTATAGCCTATATTTAATTCTTGATAAGTTAGATTGATAATATGAACCTCTTGATAAGTTCTGATCAATGGCTCTTAGTTGCCTACCAAGCCCTAGCTGCTGCTATTATTGGCCCTTCCTTTGCCATGCTGTTTACTGTGCCAGCTCGCCACTTATTACTAATTTCTCTAGCCTCGGCTATCACCCGTGCTATTAGAGCTTATTTAGTGTATTCCTCCATAGACATTGTGGCAGCAACTTTTCTTGCCTGTGCAGTGTGTTCGTTAATCTTTATTTACTTTGGCCCAAAATTTAAAGTACCTCGCCCTATTTTCACGGTACCATGCATTATTTCTCTGATCCCAGGAGTAGATGCTTATCAGTCCTTATTGTCCTTAGTTAATATCTTACATAGTGTAAGCCCTGATAGCTTTAACAACTCTATCACCATACTCTTTACTCATGGCATGAGAGCCTTGGCTATCATCTTTGCTATTGCTATTGGCCTGGCCGTTCCTCCATTATTCTTCTATAAGTACCGCCACGCCAAGCTCTAAGAAGCTAAAAGCTCTAATCCCAGAGCTCTACCCCCTAAGCTCAGAGCTATAAGCTCTGAGCCTAGAGCTTAGAGTTAAAAGCCAGACTTCTTGGTCTTAGGCACAAAAAAAACAAAGCCCCGTTTAGCAGTTGATTTTGCTAGACGGGGCTTGAAAGAAGCTCAAAGTTTAAGCATTTGAGCTTTTTTCATTATTTTTGTCTTTATCCTTTCCCTTAAGTTGCTCTTTGTAAGAATTAAAGAGCTCTTTTAGTTTTTGATAAAGCTCAACTGAGCGACCCTTGATTTGTTCTAACCAAGTTTCTTCCTCATTGCCAGCAATAATGGCATTGAGACGCTCACTAATACGATAACAAATAGTATTCTCAGTTTCGCTATCGCCCCAGTCCATGGTAGTTAGCATTTTTACTGCTTCTGTTACATGAGATACAGTAAAGATATGGAACTTACCATCAGCAACAGCTTTGATAACAGCAGGACGTAATACTAATTGGTTAACGCAAGAGCTTGGAATAATTACACCTTGGGTACCAGTAAAGCCATGTAAGCGACATACACGATAGAAGCCCTCAATCTTTTCATTGACACCTCCTACTGCCTGCACATCACCAAATTGGTCTACAGCACCAGTCACAGCTAAGTCTTGACGAATTGGGACTCCAGCTAGTACAGAAATAACGGCACATAAACCAGTTAAGCTAGCACTATCGCCATCAACTTCACTATAGCTTTGCTCAAATACTAAGCTTGCAGATACAGGTAAAGGCTGCTCAGCACCAAATTCCTTGGTTAAGAAGCCATTAATAATCATCATAGCTTTAGCATGGATTTGACCTGCTAATTCAGCCTTACGCTCAATATCAATGACATCACCCTCACCACCAGCTCGTAAAGTGGCAGTAATACGTACAGGCTCGCCATATTCATAATTGGTACCTAAGGTCTCAATTACTGATAGACCATTAATCTGACCCACTACAGCGCCTTGGGTGGCTACTAATAATTGGCGGTCTCTATGTTCACGTAAGCTTGATTCAGCTAAGAAGTTATTACGAAAATCGTTAGAGCCTAAAGCCTTGAGTACATGGCGGCGGTCAACATAAAGCTTAACCTTACCAGTAGGAACTTGCGCTACAGGCATACCATGGTCACTAAGCTCAACACTCACTACTTGCTCATCAGAATCAGCAAGAGCATGGTCTTGGCCAATATTTTCCAACTCATTAAGTGGCTTAAGCTCTAGTTCAGACTCAGGCACTGCCTCAAGCTTAGACTCAGTTTCGCTCTGTTCTAACGGCTCATCAATTTCGTTGGCAGAAACTAATTTAGTGCGATCGCTCAAATCGCCTAAATCCTCGCTCACCATCATTTGAGCGCCATTATCAGCCTCACTCTGCCCCCATAATTCATCATTTTCACTGCGACCTAAGCCCAAGCTGGCGCTAAGCTCACGATCTAGCTCTTTGATAAATTCTGGTGGTAGCTTAAGACCTAATTGACTTTGATTTGCTAAATCTACATTAGCTAATGACTTCATGATGCGTTGCTGAGCATCGAGCCAAGCATAACGATTAGCCTCATAAATAAGAGACTTTAAAGGCAACTCAGGTAAGCCAATATAACGACGATCGCCGCTCAAACGACAAGCATAAGAGGCCAAAACAGCTAAGGCATCACGTGAGAATGACCATAAGGAAGCACCATCACGATCGTTTTGCTGATAATGACTAATTAAGCCTGCTAAAGTACTTAAGGCACCTACTGCGGTAAACTCAAGAACAATATCAGCATGAATAGCATTATCTAATTTGCCCCAGAACATGCTAAGTTGGGCAATTTCTGTAGCATCACCTACTAAGATAAGCTTAAGGCTCTCATTTTGAGCTAAACAAGCCTCAACCATACCCAGCCACTTTGGATGCTCAATTAAGTGCATGCATGGCATGATAACCACATTATATTTGGTACCCACACCAGCAGCATAAGCACCACTCTCACCAGTTAAGCTATCACGACCACCTTTGTTATTAGCGCCAGTTGCGTTGTTAACTTGACCAGTTTGTGGGGCTGCTAGGCTCTGTATAGTGCCATTGAAGCTAAAAGCACGAGGCTTTACGCCGTCAAGATTTTCATCCTCTAAAGTGGCACTGACAGTTAAAATACCATCTTCTTTATCATTGCCAAAAAGCTCGAACTTAGTAGGAGCATAAGCTACAGTAGGATCAAGGCCACTAAGCTCACGCACCATATCACAAGCTGTGGCTATGGTATCAATGCGGCTATCACCACATAAGACCAACATGCGCTCTCTTTTAAGCGCAAACAGGCCCTTCATAGCGTTTTTAGCACGTAACTGTAAAGAGGCAAAAGAGCGAGGTTTTACTAAATTGGATAATTCCACATCATCTTTAGTGGTCATATCCTCAATAGCGTCAAAAACGGTATCGCAAAGCTCTTCTTTAGGCTCTACAGCTAAAGTATCTTCGTTTTCTAAGCACTCTGCTAATTGCTCGATTTGCTCATCAGTTAAAGAATCAATACCTTTAACAGTGGCATCAAGCTCTTGAGCATGGGAGTCATTACCTGCAGCAGCTGCTGCCACTGCCTCAGCATCTGCCTCAGCTTGAGCCTCTGCATCTACCTTAGACTCTTTGTTGCTATCTTCCTTGCTCTTTTCTAACAGATACTCAGGAAAAGTAGGATAAAGATCGGACTCTTCAAGCATCATTACTCCTTTAATGATGCCTGAGGTAGAACCATCTTTAAGTTTGAATTTAACTGTTTGCAAGTACCACCTCGTAAATACCATCTAATTGACGATAGCGCTCTGCTAAATCTAAGCCATAGCCTACGATAAAGCCCTCTGTGAGTTCAAAAGCACGATAGTCAATATCGATTTGGACAGTACGACGCTCATGCTTATCAATGCATACTGCAATCTTTACACTATTAGCACCTAATTCATACATATGGGCAACAATTTCTTTCATGGTTAAACCAGTATCAACCACGTCTTCAATTAAAAGAATGTCCTTGCCCTTAACATCAAGCTCTACATCCTTAATAAATTTAACCTTGCCAGAGCTTGAGGTGCCTTGACCATAAGAAGAGGCACGTAAAGTATCAATGCACATATTCTCATTATCAATAGTGCGAATTAAATCAGAGAAAAACGGAATAGCACCCTTAAGGATACATACAGCACAAAGATTTTTATCACGATAATCTTGTGAGATTTCCTTGCCCATTGCGATCACGCGCTCTTGCAACTGTTCTTTGGTAAATAGCGGAATTAGCTCTTTAACTTTGACGTTATCCATGGAAAAATGATCCTTAACAAGCGCGAGATTTAATCCTCGCAGTGGACACCATACAAGCAAAATCAGAAAAAAAAATAACTAACTATTTTTCTGAATTTACCTGTAAATGTCAGGCCAGTCCCTTAAAAGCACTCTTAACTTAAGCTTTAATAGCAAGACCTTCTGACATACTAAACATAAGTGTAAATTGCGTAATTATAGATCGTAATACACTATTAAGTCATTACAATTGGCTCAACAATTGAACTTACCCTACAAAAAAACATATAAGCCACCCAATCTCCTACCACCATATTTCCCACACCAACGCCCAATCCCCTATCTCTTAGCTCTCATAAAGCTCCTCTAACAGCACCAAATAGCCCTCATGACCATGAGCAAAAAGCGATAAGCCACAAGATACGAGCAGCAACAAGCCATGAGCAGCAAGCAGCCACAGACCACAAGAGCCAGAGCTTACTTAAACTACAGCTTTAGCTCTGGCTTTAGCAAAAGCTTCATAAACTCTTTTAGTTGCTCTGGCTACAGCATAGCCAAGTCCTTTTAGCTACAGCGTATAAGTAATACCTTAGGTCTTAGCTATGAACTCTTAGCTAGAACTTTACCGTGTTTTATTTAGTGCCATTAACTTTAGCTTTAGCTGTAGCTGTAGCTGTAGCTGTAGCTTTAGGCAACAACTTACTCTGCTCTAAAAGGCACAAGAGCAGCAAGGTGAAGCTTTTGCTATAAGGTGTTTTACAGCAACAGTGTATTGAATGTAATTAGGGAATGATGCTGAGTTTTTCTCTAGAGCTGCTTTATGCTTCTTAATGAGAGCTCTTGTTGAGCTAATGGTAGCCAGGAAGCAAAGGCAGTCATGAGAGCATAGGCCCATTGCCCTTGGCATAGGTCATAGCCCTTGCCCTTGCCATTGCCATTTCTATTGGCCTTGCCCTTGCCACTATCCTTGCCATTTAGAGGGGCGATGGCATTGGAAGTTTGCCGTATGGGTTAAAGCGGCAAGGATGGAACTTTTGGTGGTGGAGCTTTACTTTTATGGCTTTCAATGCACCAATTTAAAACATGTGATTATGATTATTTTACTAGTTTGCTTAAAAAGCATGTTTGAATAAGCTTTGGCTAACTTTTTGGTAATAGCTAGATTGCTATCTAGAGAAAGATAT
Source organism: Anaerobiospirillum sp. NML120448 (assembly GCF_023050945.1). GTDB lineage: Bacteria > Pseudomonadota > Gammaproteobacteria > Enterobacterales > Succinivibrionaceae > Anaerobiospirillum. Next base: position 19,895 of record NZ_JALKIM010000031.1, read on the forward strand.
TTTGCTTCTGGCCCTGTCAACTAAAGCAAATTTGGCACTACTCGTGCTTATTTATCCTATAAGTTTTTTCTTACCTCAAGGCGTGCTCTGATAGTTTTAGGTGCATAAGGCTTAGAATAAGTGCCTCCTTAGGGGTCGATGATAAGGATGAGTACTATGCTAAATCTCAATGTTGGAGGTCAGATCCTATCTGGCAAAACTAACTCAGGTTACGGCTTTAACCTCAATGTTAAAGTTAATCAAAATGCTTCCTTAGCCTCAGTACAAGAGCTACCTAGCAACTTACAAGCACAAAAGGCCGCTGCTAGTTCCCGCACTAGCGTAGATAAGATTTTTGAAAATCTCTACGAAGACAACTCCATGGGCAATGTTAACTTGCTCTCTAAGCTCTCCTATAAGGTAGAAACTAACGGCGATAGCGAGGACTTTGCTAACTATATTCGTGCTTTTGCCTTAGATGGCGGCATGATGAAAAACCTCTCTGATTATGATGCCGAGGGTATTGTTACCACCATTGCAGCCAAATATGCCTCTTTAAGCCATCAAATTGAGGAAGGTCATTTCTCTGAGAGCTCTAAGCAAAAGATGCAACAAGAGCTTGATCTGCAATTAGAAGCTGGCTTAAAAGATTTAGCTGAGTACTATGGAGATAGCGCCTCTTCTTTATTTGATTCCTTAGGTATTAGTAGCCAAAAGCATGAAATTGGCAAAGCCTTAACCGAGTTTGTCCATGAAAAGAAAGATGAAATGCTATCTTTCATGAAGTCTGATGAGGGTAAGGAGTATCTCAAAAAAGCCCAGTTAAAAGACGAGGAAAATAATTTCCTTTTTGACGACGTAGCTCTTACCAAGGCTTTGGTCTATCATGCCGCCGAGCAAAAAGATGAGCAAGAAAAGCTCAAAGAAGCCCAAGCTCAAGAACAAGCCAAACTAAAAGCAGCTAACGCTGCTGATGGCGCTACTGCTACCAAAGAGAACTCTACTGTTCTTAACCTCAAGAAGGCAGATGCCAATACTGAGGCTCAAAATACTAATGCTTCCTTTACCTTAAATGACCTTAATAGCTTAGGCAAATTACAATCTACTTTAAGCAGCTTTGTGACCGAAGATAAGAGCAAGTCTGAGGAGGAGCTGGGCTATCAATTAGGCCTTACCATGATTAAGGGCCAAGAAATCCTTAAGCAAAATGGTGCCTCAGATTACTTATCTAATCTCTTTACCAAGAATTTTGAGAATTTTGTGGATGGTAAAGTAAAGGACATTAATGAGTACCTTAAGGACAAACAAAAGGATGCTGAGGAATTTTCTACCTCTAATCCTGAGGCTTACAAAGAGTTTGACTCTAGCGTAGTACTCAATGCCTTTAAAGCCACCACCTCTGTTTATGAGCTCACAGGCAATGCTAAAGATGCCATGGTTAATGGTTTTGATTTAGTAAAGAATAGCTTTGAGCAAAACCAGCAGCTCAATGGCTCTGTGATTCGCTATCAAAACGACAATTTCTTTAGCAACTTCTTCCATACTAACAAGGATCAAGATGCTTACAACATGGGTATGTCTACCTTCCGTCGCTACTATAACGAGTTAGGTCGCATCTAATTACTTAATAAGAATTAATCTTAATACACCCCCAGGCCTAACACTTAAGTCTTTGGGGTGTATTTTTTTTGCCCCAAGTTCTAGCTAAGTTAAGCCCACTATAATTTCTTACAACACAACACATCACAATTACCCCATGCATCTTGTATGGGGCTTTAGTGGTATTAAACCTTAGTGAATTTGCGATAGGCTAACCCTTTGTAATGATGTCTACTAGCTTTTTTACTATGCCGTGCTTTTGATATCGTTTAGTTGTTTTGTCGTATAAGGAGCTTTTATGTCTTTTAGCTTGTCTGCTAAGCACTCTAAGCTTAGTAAAGCACTCAAAACTACCTTCTTAGGTTTAATTTTAGGATCAGCCCTTACTTCAAGTGCTGTTTTAGCTCAAGATCCTCTATCTTCCTTAAAACACGCCGATCGCATTAATTCTGAATACCAAGAGGCAGCCGTGAACTTTATTGCTGAATTTACCTCCCTGGACCAAGTTAAGTCTTATATTGATAAGGCTAAAGCTAACTACAAATTCACCACTATTAAGCCAAAGCTTATTACTGTTAAAAATGAACAAGATGGCTTTGAGATTGAAGTTGCCTTATATGAGCCACAATTTTGTGAGACTAATAGTGAGTCCTGCCCAGTCTTTAAAGAAGGTGAGCGCAAGGGCATTAGACGAGCAGATCGTCCTTTAATCTTATTCTCCTATGCTGGTGGCTATCTGTTCCGTGATGCCTACTATGAGGCCCAGCATTTCCAATTAATTGCTAACACTACTCAATCTTTAGTAGCTGTTCCTCGCTATCGCTTAAGCCACGAAAAGCCATTCCCTGCTGCACTACAAGATAATTACAGCGCCTTAAATTACTTGTTTAACAATGCTCAGGAATACAAGATCGACCAAGATCGTATCTTCTTATGGGGTGAAAGTGCTGGTGGCAACCTTACTGCTGCTTTAGCTCTTTATAACCGTGATCATTACGACTTCCCTATTGCAGCTCAAATCATGTTTGCCCCTATGCTTGACTATCGTACTGGTAGCGAGCAAAGCCCATACAAGTCTCAAGTAGCAGGCGAACTTACTTGGACTCCAAAGTCTAATGTTTTTGCCTGGAGCCTATTAGGTGATGTCTCAGAAGTTGAGAAAATGGGCCCAGATCCACGCCTCAAGATGATCTCCAAAACTGATTATTTAGGCTACTTCTCTCCAAGCTTTGCTAAAGATAAGTCCAACTTACCTCCAGCCTATATCTTTGTAGGTGATATTGACCTCTTTGCCCAAGAGTCCTTAGCTTATGCCAACGACCTTTTAAACGCTAATGTCCCAGTAGAACTCACTTTAGCCGAAGGTCTCTTCCACTGGTTTGATCGTGCTAACCCTCAAGCCGAGCGTACCCAAGAGTACTACCGCAACCTCTTTGGCTACTTTAACCGCCACTTAAACTACTAATAAGATAGTAAGTACTAGAACACCAGCTTTTATGCATTAGCCCAGCTTAACCAAGCTGGGCTTTTTGTTCTGCCTTTTCAAGAACAGCACTTGCGCTGCTTCCCCTCTTAAAATGAACAAGCCCAAATGGTTGTCCATTTGGGCCTGAGGATTATTTAAAGTTTCGAGAATTAATGCGGTACTTTTCGTACTCAAAGAGCACACGAGCAACTGAGGCAATAGCATCCTCGGCGTTTACTTGAGTACGATTGAGCTGGCCTTTAATATTGCGACAAGCAATTACCATAACAATACGCTGTCCTCGGTATTCAATTAAGGCCATATCACTCACTACAGGGCGTGAGCGGCGGGCTTCAATATAATCAGCAGACTGTCCTTGAGAGTAGATATTAAAATTGTTGAGCACCTCAACACTTTCACCTTCTATAGACTCTCGTACACCCTTTTGAATGGTATTACGGGTAGCTTGATTGTTATAGAGCATATCATTAATGGCTTGTCTTACCTCAAGAGAGATATCCTTATCTTGGGAGTAAGAAGCAAATAACTTAGCACTTTCATATAAAGGAGCATGGTTATTTTCAATTAATACAGGACTAATAGCAGTATCAAGTTCACTAGTCTTATACTGTACATGCTCTAAGCCTTTAGTCTTATCGAAAACTTCCAAGGTCTTAATTGTACCTAAATAATCAAGCAAGATAGAGCTGGCATTAGCATCGCCCAAAGCCAAGTTATAGAACATTAACTCGCCTAAGCTAATGGTCATATTATTGCCATGAGTTTCAGTAGTATAGGCTGTGGCTTGTTGATTGATAGGTACAGAGTTGGCTCGAGCCTCGGCACGATCTTTAGCGGCAGTACCAGATTGTACTTTCTTAGCAGCACTAGCAAGCATACGATTACGCTCAGATTTAGAGCGACGAGCACCATAGCCTCCAGTTACTGACTCTTCAATAGCCGCTCTATTAGCACCAGTTAAGGACTCTAATAAAGGAGACACAATATTACGGCTTAAACGGCCAGCATCAAATTTTACTTGATGAGATGAGTTCTCAGCACGCACAGACATTAATGCGCCTACAGCATAAGATAAGTGGAACTTACTTAAGCCATATAAAGGGAAAGGAGAATTATCTTTTAAGGCCACCAAGCCATTTTGGTCTAATAAGACAAAGCCAATATCAGCACCTAAATCACGCTCAATAGGCGCAATTTGATTATGCAACCATTTGATATCCTTACCTGAGGCCACATAGAAAACATCCTTGCCCAAAGGCATACGGCGGTACATACGATCGTGAGCGGCAAAATCACCAAAAGGCTTGTAATTAGGATCTTCAGTTAATTGCTTAGCACGATCGATATCATATTGGGCTAAACGATCTTCCTCTTCGGTTAACTTCTTTTGCTGTTCAGCGGCAATACGGTCTAAGCGTTGCTGAGCTTTAACACTCTCAGGAACATTAACCTCACCTGTAAAAGGATCATAATAAGGAGAAGCTAAAGGATCCTCTTTAGCGTTAGCACCAGTGTTATTAGCATTGGTCTTTATATTTGGGGCATCATAATGAGCATTACCATGACCAATAAAGCTTTTATTGGCTGAGTAATCAGTATTCATATTAGGACGAGGAACAGTCATACCTCCCATTTGTACATTGAGATTAATGACATCCTCTTCTTGTAATTGCTCATCGTAGAACCAATGATGCTTATGATTAAACATAATACCACCGCCTTGATTTTCTCTAGCACTTGGCGGAGTCATTCTATTTTCATAAGCAGCTTGCTTGCTAGCCAAGGATGCAGCCACCGCAGCAGCAGGCGAGGTTGGCTCAGTAGAAACATTAAGCATAGGAACCATGCTAGCAGCCCCATTGCCCATCTGACCGCTACCCTGCACAGCCATAGAATTAGCCCTATTAGTAGCAGGAGCTCCATGGGCTACGGGCGCTACAGGCGCACCACTATTTTGCATACTTGGCATTGCCTGAGCATTTTGATTGGTAATAGGAGCAGCCCTTGTGGCCACAGGAACAGGAGCTTGGGCCTGAGCAGGGGCTGGAACGGCAACTTGGGTGCGTGCACTAGCTGAGGCGGCAGCACGAGCAGCCTCCAAGGCAGACATAGTCTGCCCTGCTGAGACCATGTTATTGGGAGCTGAACTAGCAACTGGAGCTTGGGCTGGGGCTGGTGCTTGGGCTGGGGCCTGACTGGCCATTTGCATGGCACGAGCTTGCTCAAGAGCACTTTGGGTATTCATCATGGTGCTATTGTTAGGCTCTTGGGCCATAGCAGCACTTACTAGTAAAGGAAGGCCCATACCTATTAAGGATGCTTTGAACGCAGCCTTGTGAGGAATTGTCCAATTCTTGCTCTGGGCCAAGATACGATTAATCTTGGGATCAGAACTGCTATCCAAGCTGCGCATGGTCTTCTCCTTTAAAAATAACAATACCTACGCATGTTAGTGCGTAAGCTCTATGATGGTCTTTAGGGGACATACTTGTGCAAATTTCATCATTAAGACTAAATGCTCATTATGTTTCTTAACCTAGTATATCAGTTTGATCTTGGTAATAGAGCATAGATCTCTTGCTAGTATGATGTTGATTGTCAACTTTAATTTTAATATCGCTCTAATTGCCTTTAACTTTAGGCTTAGAACTGAAAAAGCTTAGCAAAGCCCTTTTAGCTAACCAATAGTTAGAGCTAAAAGCTTACTTTCATCAAGCTATTTTACAATTACCTCCCGTTAAACTCTATAAACATAGCTTAATTTGGTAGCTCCCTGGTGCTTGCTCTGCTTTCTTATACCTGGCAAGGAGGGCCAAGGCCTTGGGGCAGCTTTGCTGTCCCAAGACTAAACCATCCTCCAAGATTTACAGGAGTATGGCTACCTTAGTCAAACTCGAAGGAGTAGACGAGGTCTACGGCTTTGTCGATGGAGGAGACAAATTCGGCATAGAGGTTACGCACCAGCTCGTAGCGCACCTTAAATTCACCTACAGTAGAGAAGACACCATAGCCATAGGACAGTCTCAGTCGCCTATTGATATAGCCTTGTACTTCTACTTGCATTTCATCGCCACTGCCTTGAGTACCTAATTGCACATCTTGTACACCAAAGGAGCCTACAATGGACTGAGCAATACCTGATAAGCCAGATACACCCAAGCCTAAGAGCATGTTGGAGTTATTTGAGTCTTGGTTAATAGCATTCTTATCCAAGCCGTGACCATAGAGAATATATGAGAGGATCTCATTTTCTGACATGGTTGGCTTAGAGAAGAGCTTAATTTCAGGGCTTTGTGCTGTGCCTAATACTCGAGCACCTACCATAACATCACTTTCAATATAGTCACGATCGGCTACGACCTCAATATTGAGGTTTGGATTAGTAATGTCATCGTAGAAAATTACACGTGCCTGCTCAAAGTTAAACTTGCGGCCATAAATATCAGCATCACCATCAACTACATTAATTTCACCTGTAGCACGAGGCATAACCTCCTTTTCTTTCTTGGTAATGTGAATACCACCAGCTAATCTACCCTTAACCATGCCCATAGCCTTAAATTGGACATCTTTGCCAAAGCCTACATTGACATCCATAGTGCTCTTAAAGTTACTTGGAGCTTTGCTCATTAGTGCTTGAGTACCAGTAGCAGGTACTACAATTTCATCTGAGCTTACCGATACACCACTTGAGCCTACGGCACCAACACTAATAGCGGCCTTTGGAATATTAATATTGCCCTTAATATCTAACACTTCACCTAGGGTTACTTGAGTATCAATATCAGCACGAGCAATACCATAACCTACTAAGAAAATAGGTAAGGACTTAGCTTTGGCAAAAATATTACCATTAGCCCCCTCTGACCAATCAAGGTTACCACCTAAATCAAGTTTGCCACCATTGAGCACAATAGAGCCATCTAATTCACCTTGCTGTCCTAGTAGTTTGAGCTTAATATCAAAGTCATTAACCTGACCTACATCATAGCGAGGTACAGCTGAGCCCTTGGAGGAAATTAAACCTGTAATGAGAGGCTTGCTTAAATCACCACCTAATTGCGCATCAACATTAGTAAAGCCCTTAAGCTCACTAAAGCTTTGGCCAATATTAGAGATAGTTTGTAAATCAAATTGGTCAATCTTAAAGTAACCTGAGAGTAAGCCCCTACCCATAGGATCTTTAATATCTACCACACTATCAATATTACCCCTACCATCACGCAAATTAATATCTAAGACATTATGCATGAGACTCTTAGTAAGGTGAGAGTTAAAGGTAAAGTGGTCATATACAAAACCAGCACCTACAGTGCTAAAGACCACACCCTTATCACTTTGGACAGCAAGCTTAATATCAGGATCACCATTTTTAACCAAAATATTGGCATCGACATTAAGTGGTACCTGCATCTTAATGCTATCTGGTATAAAGTCCTTTAAGGAGTTTAAATTAAACTCTTGCAAGCTGACATGACTCTTAACATTGCCCGAAGAGAAAGTAGTATGGGCTACCTTTAAATTACCCACTTCGCCTTTAAGGTCAATAGGCGTAATTTCACCTTCCATCTTGCCATAATCAACATGTACATACACTGGATTTAACAAGGACAATGAGCCTGCTGATTCAGTATTAAGATAAATTTCTAATAAATTAGAGTTGTAAATCTTATTAACAAAATCAAGGCTGCCATCTAAATTAATATAAGCAGCGGCCAATCCTGAGCAGTTAGCTGAAATATTGTGACGCAGTGCGGTACCTGAGACATCAATAAAACATTGTCGTGAGGCGGCCAAGCTCTTAGACCAACGTATTCTATCGGCCAGAGCAGTAAAGTTAATAGCACGGGTTTGCATATTAAAAGCAGAGTTAAACACTAACTTTCTAATACGCATATCACCTGTTTTAATTAAAGGTGAAGAACCAGAGAGCTCAAAGTTAAGATCTGATAAATTACCTGTGCTAGAGACATAGGCTGATACTGAGCCCTCTACACTTGGAACCAAGGTAGAGAGATCTTTTAAGTCGATAATAAGATTTAAGTCAGCACCACGACCAGTAACTTGACCCTCAGCTAAGATGACATTATCAGCTTGAGTAAACTTAATAAGCTCTACTCTAAAGCCCTGATGTATATCACCTACTACATCACTAATATCAAGCTTAGCCTTATAGCCATTAATAAAGAGATCTCCCTTAATATGACGAATATTAGTCATAATCTCAGGTAAATCTTCACTAAAGATAGTCTTTAAGAAATTATCTTTATTAGCCTTAACGCAATTTTCCTTGTCCGCACCGTTGGCAAGTGCTGCGCATTTTTCATAATCACCACTTTCATTAACAAAGCGTACTGCATCTAAGTACTCTTGTTGTGAGATGAGCATGTCATATGGGCCATCAGGCACACCATCTGATAGCAAGTTAGGCTTTAAAATTGGACGCACTGAGGCTAGCGCTTGTCCTGAATTGACCGCTGCTAAAGCCTTGGAGCTTGGAACATGGAAGGTCGATTCTACTAAGTTAGCACCTGAGAGCAATTGTTCCTCAGCAGTATCTGCCGCAGCTGCTACCAGAGGATCAATGGCGCTCTTATTGGCATCTACCTGCTCACCACTAGTATTAGCCTTGCTCTTATCTTGATTCTTAGCTAAGCGAGCAGCAGAACTTAATAAGGTAGTTTGACCCTTAGTAAAGCCACCACTCTTTACTTGAGATAATAAGCGCTGCTCAATAGTATCAGCATCAAAGTCCTCGACCATTACTGAGGTCTTAGGGATACGCTTTTCTAAATATACAGGCTCACTAGCAATGGATACGGCACTTTTAGCTAATTCTTTTTGGTTTAAAATGGCAACAAAATCACCATCTAAATTAAGCTCACCTTTTAGCATAGGAGATAAGAAGCCAGCATCCTTTACCTTAGCAAGGATCTTGGCATCAGCACCTATGACCTTACCATAGAAAAAGTCACCCACTACCGAAGCTTGCATAGGCTCATTCATATAGGAGCCTTTTACCTCAAACTTGTCTACATGGCTTTTTTCATAAGAAATTTGAGCTCTGAGAGTTGAAACTACATCTTTAAAATCAAAACCTGAGATATTAGCGTCTAAAGAGACATTAACACCATCGATTAAATTACCGCTAGTTTGTAAATCAATAGCCTTAGCATTAACCAATGGCTTACCAAAAATAGGATAGGTGATATTTCTCGTTTCTAATTTAACGCTAATAGGCAAAGCTCCCGAGAGCACATTAGCATGCACATCTAAATTAGAAGTGCCTCCTAAATTTAAAGTACTCTTAAGCTTTAAATCAGTTAAATCACCAGAAACCTTAAAGTCACCACTAAGACCATAGAGTAAACCTTGCATAAAGTCATGAGTAGCATCATTCTTATAGCCCTCTCCCTCTAGTACAAAGTTCAGATCAAAGTACTCATTAAAATCTAGATCACCTACGGCAAATAAATTACCAAACTCATGGTCTAAAGTAATATCAAAAATCTTTAAATTGGTACCATACCAAGAAGCATTAATCACAATATCAGCTTGCTTAGTATCAAAGCCCTCTTGATAGTAGCGAACTTTCTTGGCAACAAAATTATCCACCTCAATATTAAAAGGCAAAATAATCTTAGGCAAAGTAGCAATTAAGCCATTACCTGAGCCAAATTCTTTAACTAAAACTTTGGGATGCTCACCCGAGGTGATCTTAGCTGCCACATCCTGAGATTTTTGTGACTGAGCCACCTTAGCCTGATTAGCCACAGCCGAGGCAGTAGCCCTAGTAATACCATCCACACTAGTAGCACCACTAAGCCCATCATTGTTCACCTCATAGCTTGGAACTGGTGTAGTAGTTGTAGTAGCAGCAGCAGCAGCACCAGTGGCAGTGGCAGCGGCAGCGGCAGCCGATGTAGCAGCCGTAGCAGTAACATTATGAGCTGTCGTGGCTGTAGCTGTTTGAGATCCTTGAGTAGCGCTAGCAGCTGCTGTGGTACTATCTTTAACCTCAGATTGGGATGAGGCCACTTGGTTATGGTTAGGCTGACTCTCTGCCATAGCGCCATTATGGGCTGCACCACTAGTTAAGTGGTAGCCCTCTGCCATTAAGTAGGCATTACCTGCTTTATCCAATGCTAGATAATTGGCCAAATCTGGATCGTTATAATCGACCTTGTTGAGCAAAGTGCTCTCAAAGTCGTCAGAATTTTTCTTATTAACCTTAGACTTATAATCAAGCTGACTTACATAGGGATCAGCAATAGATGGTCTGACATTGATTAAAGTAGGCACAGGCATTCGATTTAACAAGGCAGACTCAAGAGCATCGGCAAAAAGCTCTATGTCAGAGTACACCATGCCTGGCTGTACTAAAGATAAAGAATCATGTACTACACGAGTAGACCCAGGTGCGCTCTTATGATGGGTATCATAGTATTGAGTACCTTCTTTTAAAGAGCTAAAGAGTTCTTGTTCTGTTTTGGCAGCTTGCTCTTGGTTATGTCTATCTAAAAGCACCACCTCTACAGACTCACCACGTTGTGCTGCTTGCACTAAAGCATCAACGGAAGCACCAACATCATCAAGCTTTACCATTTGGCCATCAAGCACAATAGCAAGGCTCTTATCAGTTTGAGCAGCTGCAAGGGCTTGCTCCTCTTGAGAGGCTACATCAGATAAATTCTTTAAATGGACATTAATAGTATCAACTTTGGTATTTTTAGTACCTACATTATCCTTGCGTGCCCATAACTGAGATTGCAAATCATCCACTTGCACATCCACAATTTGGCTACGGAAGTTAAAATCACTGACGTGGAAATTATCAATAGCAATTTCTACAGGGAAAGAAAGTCTAAAAGGCGGCTCATTAGGGTCTTTTGGTGGATCAACTTTATTAGGATCGGTAACGAAAAGTTGATCATACAAAGACACACCAAGATTTGTGGCCTCTAAGGTTTGCACTGCAAATAGGCCATCGGTTAATTGCCATAAATCATAGTCTAGGGTCAGACTATCGGCATTAATAGCGACAATATCCTTGATATCAACCAGGGTTTCACCTAATTGCAAGCCCTCCAGTACCGAGCCTGACTTAATAGTAGTATCAATAAAAATAAAATCAGGAATGAAATTATTAGCCAGCTCCAAGCCCTGGCGAGCACCACTTAAGGTACCTAAGAAATAATATAAAACGCCACCTAGTACTACCAAGAGACTTAAAAACAGCACTACTAAGCTACGGAAAATACGATAGCATAAGGAGCGACGTGGCTTTACTCCATTGAGCTTGTCATAGCTGTCATTTTGCCCATGATCATGCTCAGGATGCTTATTGACAGCTCCTGTTAGGTTGGCTGCTACTGAGGTAGCTTTACTTTGTTCTTTATCTTGTTGTGCCATGATTAGAACTCTGGGCCAAAGGCAAAATGTAAATGGTATTGGTTTTCGTGCTCTTCTTGAATACCTGCTGCTATATCAACTCGGACAATGCCATAAGGAGATAAGAAGCGATAGCCAATACCTGGACCATATAAAATCTCATTTTCTCTATCGTATTCATCGGTGGCCAAACCTGCATCTAAGAATAAAGCCAAACGTGAACTAGAGACACCAAAAGGAAATTGAAACTCAGCTGTACCAGTGGTTAAGTATCTTGCACCTTTTAATCCTGTACCGTAAGGTTGCATAGGGGCACGATCACGATAACCAAAGCCACGAATAGAGTTATCGCCACCTGCAAAATATCTCAAACTTGGTGGCACATTGGTTGAATCAGGGCCAAAGGTAGCACCTTGGTTGACCTTAAATAAAAATCTCGTATTCTCACTAGGAGAAATCACACCCTTATAAGAAATATTAGCTTGGACAAAGCTATGATCGGTAACAGCACGAGAACCACCTAATACCTCTAAGGATAAGGAATAGCCTCTACTAGGATCAAAGCCACCTGAGCTTTCACGACGTGATAACTTCAAAGCAGGAATTAAATTTAAAGCATAACCATCTTCACTGCCCTGACTGTAATCTTCATACTCTAAGCGTAATGCATAATCACGTCGCCACACGCCTGTCTCATTAGCCACATAGTGTAGAGCCAATTGAGAGCGATCTGATAAGGTGTCATTTAAGTCCACATGCATTTGTGACGCATTGATAGTGTAATAATCTAAATTAGGATTATTACGTGGAATTTTATAAATGAATTGCGCCTCTTGAGTAACCTTAGTTAAGGTAGTCAAAGAGCTAAAAGAGTCACCTCGATCGTTTAATAAAGGCTTATTCCACTCCATTAAGACACGAGGGCCTTCGTCAGTAGAAAAGCCAACACCCAAGCGAACATTATTATTAGGACGGCGGTCTAATCTTAACTCTAGTGGCACTTCATAATTTTGTGCTTGATCTAGCGCTGGTCGCACATCAACTGAGTTGTAATAACCAGTTTGATTTAAATAAGAGGTGAAATTATTAATATCTAAGGTTGAAAAATCATCGCCTTGATGGAATTTTTGTAATTTTTCTGATGGTATAAATAATTTAGCAGTAGCCTCATCCATAAGAAGCTTGCCAAATTTATAGCGCTTGCCTGAATCGTAGAGCAATTCAATATCGGCAGCATTTTGGTCTTGGTAAACCAAAATGCGAGATGAAGTAAACTTACCGTCGAAAAATCCCAAGGATAAAGCTGTCTGGTGAATATCTTTTTTTAGCTGCTCATAATAGCCATGGTTGAGCTTTTCGTAAGGATGTAATTTACTGCTGTCTAAAATATCTTGGAAAACCTGATACTCTAAACCCTCACCTAAAATCTCTACTGTACAGTTACGAATAAATAAAGGCTTGCCTTGATCAATATTGACTAAAACAGTACGAGCCTTGTCGTCATCCTTATTAGGCAAGGTAACTTTAATCTTAGGATGGTAATAACCATAAGCTCTTAGCGCTTTACGAGATACTTCCTCTATTTCACGAACATAAAAGAAAGCTCGCTTTTTAGAGATCACAGCCATAGAGTTTAAGTGAGCCTCAACATTAGCAAGTAATTCTCCACTAACGCCCTCAACCTTAAAATCAACAGGATCTTTAACTAAGACCTCATGCTCTGGCAAATCAGAGCTCGAGCAACCAGAAATAGCCCCAGCAGCACCAAGATAGGCTAAAGATAAGCAACAACTAACAGATATGGCCTTTAAGCATTGCTTAGATTGATTTACTACTTTGCTCTTAGCTGCTATTAATTTACCTAAAACAAGACTAGAGGATAACAAAGACTCATCAGGTGAGCTAAGTCTACCCAATCTCTTGTTTATAGTTAGTAATACGCCCTTGAGCATTATCTTTGTCCTATTAGAAAAAGAGTAAATTATCTACTAATCGCCCGCTCAGCAAACATCCTACCAAGCCCATCAAAGCAACCCCGCCTCGCAGCGCTCTGCCATGCTCTGCATAACAGCGCCCTGCCTTGCCCTACCTTGCCATGCCATGCCCTGCCCTGCCCTACCCTGCACAAGACAGAAAAGAACAGCACAGTAGCGCATTGCATAAAACGGCACTGCATGAAACGGCACCGCCAATCAAGGCCTAGCCAATGACCGCTAAGCACCAAAAAGCCCTAATAGCTACGCTAAGTAAAACTAAGCTTTAATCACAATTCTATGAAGCACACATCAATTACCCATAGAGTAATAACAGCAAGAGCATTTGTAGGCTATTTAAAAATTAAATACCCCAAATTAAGAGCCCCAGGCTAACTTTTAGCTAGCTTCAAGCAACAGTTACTTAATTAATAATCTAAGAGTAAATGCCCTATAAGGCATGTGAATGTACTTGGGTAAAGTACTACCTTAATATATTTAGGCAAAGAGCTTAATAAATGCCACAAGCGCTCTTATATCAGGTAAATATGAGGATAAGACTAGCTAAAGCTAAGCTTAAACCTTAAGTACTAGTGTTGTCAGTATTATTGTCTATTAAGCTCCTAGAAAATATTTCACTAGGAGCTCTATATCAATTAACAATTCTAGTTTTGTAGACGCTGAAGCTCACGACTGGCTAAAGTAGCAGCAGCATCATTAGGATAACTTTGAATTACCAATTGGTAATAGCGCACGGCCTTATCAGTATCACCTAAAAACTTGCTAATCATACCTAGCTTGTATAAAGAGTCAGGACGCTTTTGTGAGTCACTGTAACGAGCTACATTTAAGAAGCTTAAACGTGCCTGCTCATATGAAGCCTGTGAGTACTGTACTTGTCCTAACCAATACCAAGCATTTGGAGTAAGTGCATTATCTGGATAAGTATCTAAATAATTCTTAAAGGCAGTTTGTGCTCCCTGAAGATCATTTTGCTGCACTTTAGCATAGGCACTTTCATAAGCAGCCTTAGCCTTGGCATCTACACCCTTTAAGGTTACTGAACTACCTTGGGAGGAAGCAGCATTATTGTTATTAGTAGTAGGGCCTGCATTATGTGCAGCTAAGTTATCATTACCCATAGGGGTTACAGGGCCAGCCCCAGCACCACCCTTAGCACCAGTAGAGGCTGATGAAGCATTGTTATTAGCAGCTACATTACCCATTGGTAAAGACACAATGGTTGAGCCACTTGAACTACTTCCAGATGAAGTACTACCACCTTGACGGCTACTTAAATAGCGTAATTGCTCTAACTCACCACGTAAAGTAGCAATATCATTTTGAAGCTGATAAATCTGATTTTGTTGACTAGCTAAAGCTCGCTGTTGGGCTTCAATTTGTCTTTGCAAAGCTGCCTCATCAGCCCAAGCAGGAGCACTAACTAATAACATCACTGCACTAGCCAAGGAGCTCATTGATAACCAAGTTTTAACTTGCACTTGAAAAATCTCCTGTATTTGCCTCTGGCCGCACACTAAAATAAGTGCTCGCACCCCAACCTTAAATGACATTTAATTAGGCTCCTCATCATGCCAAAGCCCAATTAAATGCCATTGTCAAGCATGGTAATAGCCACCTCAAGCTAACTTTCACCCACCACCACTCATCAGCCCTATAAGCTCATCACTACACTATGCCCACAACCTTTACCAAGCCAAGCCAAGCCAAGCCAACTAACTCCATGTAACGCTCTTTAGCGCTAAACAAAGCAAAGCGTAGCTGTCCTTACAAACAAGCGCACACATAGTATTACTCTTAGCAACCAAGTCTTAAGACTTTACGTCCGTAAAATAAAACCAAACTGGCCTAGCCCCATTGCTATTTACAATAAGTTTGCGCTTTATCTTGTTTAAACAAGTATTCCTCACCTAAATAAAGGTGCTCAACATAGTGAGTTTTTAAAGCATGTTAGTGATAGTAAAGAGCTTTTTACAAATAGCTCTTTTAAACTGTTTTAGCTGCATGATGGAAAGTAAAATTTAGCCTTGATATGAAACTATTGGCCAAAATAATAGCTAAGACTACTTAAACAAAGCTACCTAGCCTTCTTAAGTTGATTCCTAGCCTCTATACATTCTACTAAAACAAACTTACTCTTTTGAGTAAGACCTTATATGCAACAAACGCTTATATCCTGCTGCCATCCATAATAAACAGATAAACAAGCAAAATATTGAGCCCAACACCTTTAATCATAAAGGCTACTTAAACCCAGTTCTCTATTTTAGCAAAATAAACACAGCTCTTGCTTAGCTTTTTATCTCATCCTCCATAATGACCAAAATTTCAATACCGCCACCAGCCATCCAAATCCCTCACTCAGCCCAACGCAGTTTGCCAAACCACTCCCCAATCATCCTTTCCACGTAGCAACCCCAAAAAGTAAAACATACTTTTGATAGGGATAGTGTCACAGTGTCACCACGTAAGCACATATATCAGCTGCCATGAAAATATTTTGCCCTAATTAGTCTGAACATAAACAAAGAAGCTGCCCTTTCCATTTCAAAGTAAGCCTAACCACCCTATCTAAACACCAGTAGAATGACCTATAACGAACAAATGCTACAACAACGCTATAGATTATTATCTAGCGTTTGTATCTATGTTTGCTCTTATAAGGCTAATTTACGCTATTTGCTAAAATATTTAAACTATTACAATCATATACCGTTAAGTGGTATGTAAGCACAAATTTCTGTTCATTCTTGTGAAAAACAGAAAAAGAAAGAGACTGTTAATAAGTACGTAACACAGTCAGCTAAAAGAATTTTTTGAGATTATAGAGGTATAGAGAAATGGCAGTTTACGTAAATACCAACGTATCTTCATTAAATGGCCGTCGCTATTTAAATAACGTTCAGAACCAGTTAACCACTACTTATCAGCGCTTAAGCTCTGGTATGCGTATTAACTCTGCCAAGGACGACGCAGCTGGCTTACAAATCGCAGATCGTTTAACCACCCAAATCAACGGCTTAAACCAAGGCAACCGCAACACCAATGACGGTATCGCTTTAGCCCAGACCATTGAAGGTGCTCTTGATGAGACCTCCTCAATGCTCCAAAAGATCCGTACCTTAGCCGTACAATCTGCAAACGGCACAAACACAGCTGATGATCGTAAGGCTCTTGATACTGAAGCAAAATCTCTTCAAGCTGAAATTACCCGTATTGCTCAGCAAACTAAGTTTGGTGGCAAGACCGTTCTTAATGGTGCAACCTCTGCTGATACAATTTATGGTGCACAAAATGGTACTGGCTCTGCTGCTGGCAAGCTTACCCTACAAGTTGGCGCTAATAAAGGTGATGAAATTTCTTTTGATGTAGGCAAATTTACTTTCAGCTTTGTTGCATCTGTTGCAGCAGGTAAGAATGCTAATGCTGGCTTCTCAAATGGCAAAATTGTATTAGGTACTGCCTCTGCTGCTAAGGCAGCTATCGAGCTTATGGACAAGATGATTGCTGTAGTAGATTCACAGCGCTCTGGCTTGGGTGCCATCCAAAATCGACTCGAGTCCTCTATCCGCAATCAGTCTAACGTTGCAGCTAACCAGTCTGATGCACGTAGCCGTATTCGCGATGCTGACTTTGCTGAGGAGTCTGCAAACTTAAGCCAGCAATCCATTATTCAGCAGGCTGCTACCTCTATGCTCATGCAGGCTAACAGCCGTCCACAATTAGCCCTCTCTATGCTTGGCTAATTACTAATTATCTGACTCTCAGATAACTTTATCCCTTAAGCAAAATTTATAGTCTTAAGGGATCATTTCACAAATTAAAAGGGTATATAGAGGTAATAAAAATGGCAGTTTATGTAAATACTAACGTTTCTTCATTAAATGGCCGTCGCTATTTAAATAACGTTCAGAACCAGTTAACCACTACTTATCAGCGCTTAAGCTCTGGTATGCGTATTAACTCTGCTAAGGACGACGCAGCTGGCTTACAAATCGCAGATCGTTTAACCACTCAAATCAACGGTTTAAATCAAGGTAACCGTAACACCAATGACGGTATCGCTTTAGCCCAGACCATTGAAGGTGCTCTTGATGAGACCTCCTCAATGCTCCAAAAGATTCGTACCTTAGCCGTACAATCAGCCAACGGTACCAACACCGCTGAGGATCGTAAGGCTTTAACAACCGAAGGTAATGCCTTAGTTGCTGAAATTACTCGTATTGCTCAGCAAACTAAGTTTGGCGGCAAGACTGTATTAAATGGTGCTACAGGTGCTGAAACTATTTATGGTTCACAAGTAGCTACTGCTGATAGAGGTAAAGGCGCTAAGCTCACTTTACAAGTTGGTGCTAATAAGGGTGATGAGATCTCCTTTGATGTGGCTGCATTCACCTTCAAAGATATTTTATCTGCTGTAAAAGGCACCCCAGGCGATGTAACCAAGGCTGCAACCAATACAGCTATTATTTTAAGCGCTGCCTCTTCTGCAAAAGCTGCAATCGCTTTAATGGACGCTATGATTGCTAAGGTAGATTCTCAGCGTTCAGGCTTAGGTGCCATCCAAAATCGACTTGAGTCCTCTATCCGCAACCAATCTAACGTTGCTGCTAACCAGTCCGATGCTCGTTCTCGTATTCGCGATGCTGACTTTGCTGAGGAGTCTGCAAACTTAAGCCAGCAGTCCATTATTCAACAGGCTGCTACTTCTATGTTAATGCAGGCTAACAGCCGTCCACAATTAGCCCTCTCTATGCTTGGCTAATTACTAATTATCTAATTTTTAGATAATAAATCCCTTAAGCCAAATATGTGGTCTTAAGGGATTCTTTACAGATTAAGAATAGTTCTTTTGACAAATAGAACGAGTATATAGAGGTAATAAAAATGGCAGTTTACGTAAATACTAACGTTTCTTCCTTAAATGATGGGGTATACTTGTCTTCATAGAAAAACATGGCGGGAGCAGCTTTTATGCTGCGACCGCCTATAATACAGGAGACATAGTATGCCGTCAAATACTAAATTCAATCGATCGAAATTGACT
>NZ_JALKIM010000032.1 GCF_023050945.1 Anaerobiospirillum sp. NML120448
GAAGATGGAGACATATTCGACCTTTAACTAAAACTTTAGACAGAATTAATATTAAAATACAGCATAGCTCATATATTACAAAATTAATGTTACCGTGTAACATAAAAAATGTGACTCAAATCAATAGCGATAAAAATCTCGTAGACAATTGTTTTGCCTGTTTAGGTTTTAAGGTTGATTATCGTCTTTCTGTAGACACTGATACAGATGAGTTTGGCATTCATATGTCCTTAGCAGTAGGAGAGTCTTGTCGTCGTTTTGAGCTTGATTATCTTGCTAAGTCTTTACCTAAAATTTATTTGCCTCGTTGGAACATTATTGCAGGTATAAAGCCAACATATGATGGCATCGGTAGGATAAAGGGTTGTACCTTTGGCGCTGAGGACATTATGGTATGGCTCATTAAGCGGTCTAATACCAGAAAATGCTTATTAAGTTTGAATGTTTTTTGTCCTAAGCTTAGTAAGTTTTATGAACAAGGTAGCGAAGAGTTATCCAATTATTTGGAGGCTTTTTGTTGTGGAGTAATTGGCGAGTACAACTATTTAGGCTATATCGTTGATTTTAACTTATTAAAATCACCAGAGGACATGGATAATTTGGATGAAAGGGCCTTAGATGGTGAGCTAATATTTAAAGGCACGGCTTTAAGTGAAATTGCTGATTTTAAGTTTTTAGAGGCCTATGGTGCTGCTTCACTCAATAGTGTCGATGAGGTTAACGATCAACAAACCATTTACTACGGTAGCACTAATATTGATAAGGAAATGAAAGAACCCTTGCGACAGGACATTGAGGAGGGCTATTGTATTTTCCCTTACTGGTTATTCGATTTTGATCGACAGCTACCAAAGCTTGAGGATGTTTGGGAAAGTGATGGCTCAGTAGCATTCCAGCTTATTTTATTAAGAGAGCTAATTAATGAAAATCCAAGTTTAGATGAGGCCATTAATAAAATCGTTGGCTCTATTTTTGGTTTTTTAAACTCCAGGTTTCCCAATCAGAATGTCTTTTTAGGTCTCGCAATTGGCTATAACTACATATATATCGATATCTTATCTTTCAATTTTGAACAGACGATACGCTGCCTTGACGAGTTGATGAAGGATATTGATTTTGTTGGCTCGGTAGTTAGGGTATCTCGACCTGGAGCAAATATGATTGCTATTGGTAAGCCCATAAGAGATTTAGAGTCCTAAAAACGACTTACTTAAAATCTTGAGCTTATGGAATAAGCTGTTCATTGGGTAGCTAGAAAATAAGCAAAGCCCAACTTAATATCATTAAGTTGGGCTTCTATTTTGCCTATTAAGCTATTTCAATCTTAACTAATATGTAGGCGCATAGGTACGCACAAACGTAGGCTAGGGCTTTAGATTAGTTTTGTGCGTCTTGATTGTTCCACTGTGGAGCAGGACGGTTAAAGTCAAAGTCAACCTTCTTAACCTGACGATCCTCAGGAATGTGAGGTACCATTTGCTCACAAATCTCGCTTACTGGCAGGCCTAAAATTGGGTGCACTAACTCAGGAGCAATATCATTTAAAGGAATGGTAACAAATGGGTAGTCCTGAATGTCGTGGCGTGGAACTTTGCAAGGCTCGCTTTCAACTTCGTTGCCAAACACTAAAATATCAATATCTAAGCGGTGCTTGAGACCGAAATTGGTAGAGTTATGCATCATAAGCTCACTACCAGCTTGGGCCTCAATATCTTGTAGGGCTTGGTAAAGCTCAACAAAAGAAAGCTCAGTGTTGCCACCTACTACTAAGTTTAAAAAGTCTGGCTCAGCAGCACGCACAGCCTTAGACTCATAAACAGGAGAGATCTTAAAATCCTTGAATAAAGGTTTTAATTTTTCAATAGCAAACAAAATTGCATTATCACGGTTAAGGTTAGAGCCAATACCTAAATAAACCTCAGTACCCATGTCCTAGTCCTCATTAGTTCTAGTTATTTCTACGCCGACTCCTTGAGTGTTTAACACTGCATGAGTCTTTAGAATTTTGAGCGTTACCGCTGTAGGATGGAAAGTATCCAAGATAAAACGACAAATATCCTCAGCAAGAGTTTCAATTAGTTGTGCCTTACGCTCTTTAACAAAGGCTGTTACTTGAGCACAAACTTGAGCATAGTTAATTGAAAGATTTAAATCGCCAGTGGTGGCGCACTCTTGCAGCGGATGTTGTAAAGTAATATCCAAAATTAATGGTTGTTCAAATTCTCTTTCGTGAGGCAAGATACCAATAATGGCATCGATTTTAAGGCCTTGAATTAAGATTTTGTCCATATTTAACCTGCTAAGCTTTGCTTTTGAAATCTTATGAATTTAAAGGGCTTAAAGAGCTAATATGCCAGCGTGGGAAAACATTAACCCCTAAATCAGCTTTAACTCCAGCTTTGAAACGTAACATGCCAGCTAAGGCAATCATGGCTCCGTTATCAGTACAAAACTCACGACGAGCAAAGAAAATCTTGCCCTTACGCTTTTGCATTAAGGCACTTAAAGAATCTCTAATAGCACTATTAGCGCTCACGCCGCCTGCTACTACTAAAGTGTTCATGTGAGCTTGTTCTAAAGCTCTTTGGCATTTGGCCACTAAAGTGTCTGCTACAGCATCTTCAAAGCAACGAGCAATATTGGCCTTATCATTTTCTAAATCAGTGCTCTTATGCACAGCATTTAGAACAGAAGTCTTTAAACCTGCAAATGAAAAGTCGCAATTAGGGCGATCAATCATTGGGCGAGGGAATTTATAAGCTTTGCTATCACCACCATTGGCTAAGGCTTCTAATTTAGGGCCACCAGGGTATGGTAGGCCTAAGAGCTTAGCGGTCTTATCAAAAGCTTCTCCAGCAGCATCATCTACAGACTCACCTAAGATTTCGTAGGAGCCTGGGCTAGCAACTTTAATTAGCATGGTGTGACCACCTGATACTAATAAGGCTACAAAAGGAAATGATGGTGGCTCATCCTCAAGCATTGGGGCTAAAAGGTGACCTTCCATATGATGAACTGGAATAGCTGGAATATTGAGCGCAAAAGCTAATGAGCGAGCCTCCATAGCACCAACTAATAGAGCACCAATTAAGCCAGGGCCAGCAGTATAAGCAACGGCATCTAAATCTTTAAGGCTAATCTTAGCATCGCTGATAACTTTACGGATTAAAGGAACCACTCTTTTAATGTGGTCACGACCAGCAAGCTCAGGTACCACGCCGCCATATTGAGCATGAATTGGGATTTGCGTATGTAGAGCATGAGCTAATAAACCTCTTTGGTCATCATAAACTGCAACTCCAGTTTCATCACAAGAGCTCTCAACACCCAATACCAGCATGGCTAAACCTCAATGTAACAATCAAATATGTCTGATAAACCATGACACCAAAGAGCATATTATTTAATAGTCAATTTGGTGCTAATTTGGATGTGCAATAAGCCATAGAAGTGTTAACAAACATCCCTTGTTAAGGCAAATGCACAAAACATTAATATTATCATTTTGCAACTGTAAAATCACCGCCTTACAAAGCGGTGCTAGCTAGTAGGGTGGCTAAAAATAGCCAAGAAAAGCCTATTAGCGCCATATTTAATTTTTATATCAGGTGGTCAGTTTGGGAGATTTTGGGGCAATGAGTAAAGAAAAGATCGATTTAAAGCTATTTGGCTATTTACATTGCTCTTTTGAATAAGTAAAATAAGCCGAATTTTTCGATCTCCAGTTTCTCATTGGGTGATTCTGGTAATCTTTTTTTAGATCCATGGTGGATCAATTTTTAACTTAACTTTTAAGGAAGGTGGTTTTACACATGCCAGTCATCAGAGTACGTGAGAATGAGCCATTCGATGTAGCCTTAAGACGCTTCAAGCGTTCATGTGAAAAGGCAGGTATCCTCGCAGACGTTAGAGCTCGTGAGTTCTACGAGAAGCCAACTACTGTACGTAAGCGTGCAAAGGCTTCTGCTATTAAGCGTCACGCCAAGAAGATGGCCCGCGAGAATGCACGTCGTACTAGACTCTACTAATCGCGCTGTCATTTAGACTGAGCTGTGTTAGACGAGTTTGTAAACTTTTAAAGTTTATAAACTAGCCTAAAAGCTACAAGAGGCAGGTTTCCTTTAGGATTCCTGCCTTTTGCCTTTTTAGGGCCTCAATTTTTACCCTCCTTACTCCTAAAGCATGCCCTACCTCGACCAGCCCAGCTCTGCCCGCCTCGCCTCGCCTCGCTGCCGCATTTTTCCCAGCACTTACACTAATCCTAACTTCACCATCTTGCATACTGAACTCATGAGCGCTCGCTAAGTCCTAAAAAGTTGTGCTAAGTACACTGCAATCACTCATTTATAGCCAAGCTAAGCCAAGCCCCAAAACCATAGTCTGTCCTGTCGTGCTGCGCTGATCTAAGTTGAGTTGTGCTACGTTGATTTGCATTGCGCTGCATTGAGCTGTGCCATTCTTTGCCTAGATTAATGAAGCTAAAGATAGTCCAAAGCTGGCTTAACCCTGTCATCTCCCATCTTGGATGGAGGCTAAATGGTAGGATTAAGGGTAGGGGTAGCGGTAAGGAGTTGCATCGCCTTCTATACTGGCATCTTTAGTCGCTAATAGTGTTGTGCTAATACAGAAACGTTAGTTTGTTTAGCGCTAGTGCAGGCGCAGTCTTCTTAGCAGCAGTATGGCTTATGGTTTATTGCGACACTTTTGAGGGAGCTACTGTAGAAAGTAGTGATGCAACTTGCTGTTGCTGCGGTTGCGCCAGTAGCTGCAACGGCAGCTGGAACTGCATCTGTAGCTGCGATTGCTATGGTGAGTGGAGGTGATATTGGGGAGGTTATTTTTTTATTGGGGGTGGTTGGTGAGGGAAAAAGTGATCTACGTTTGGAAATAGACATTTTTTGGTACTTGGTTTTTAAGCTATAGACCCCTACATAAATTGGCTGTTTATATGGTTTATTAGCACTTACATAGATGCATAAATTATTTATGAAAATTAAAAATTTTGTGAGGTGGTTCACTAAAATAAACAATAAGTTCTTACTATCTGAATTTGCTCTCACATCTTTATGAAACAAAGTAGTAAGCTTGTATTGATACAATTTGTTGTCAGTTAATGTTTTTGAAGATTTAAAATTTTTTAGTTCATTGCCGATATTAGAATTAAGCCATGATAATTTGCCTTAATGGTGCTGTTTTAGGCTGTAAGTCCATGTACAAATTATGCTTCTCACATAATCATTTGCTTATTGCTGGTATTTTTCAGCGCTTAATCACTGGTATTTTTGGTTTAAAACAAAGCAATCATTATTAGACATTAGTTTACTGTTTTGTCTTTAGGTTGGTGATTGTCTTTATATTAAGAATTTTGTTTCCTATAGCAATAATCAATTACAACATATAAGGCCAAGCTAAGTTAGGTTATTTTTAACTGGGGTTGGTTTTTTTTTTTTTTTTTTTTATTAATCACTTAAATGTTAGGTGAAAGAATTTTATTAAAGTTGGTGAGACGGCCTTAAATAGTTGAGCTGCTTACTTATTTAGATAAGGCGGATACGACATGCAAATTTCAGACATGATCAATAAGGTTAGTAATGTAGTTGCCTCAGGATTTACCTCTACCGAAGAAGAACGCAAACGCTATTTTGGTAATGGTCGCCGTGCTCTAACTTTTGACCTTTTTGGATGCTTAATCAACCATAGAATGATCACTCACTTTGTGGGTCAAATTGGTCGTGAAAATAATATCAACCCTGAGCTAACCGAGCGTTATTTCCAGCTTTATTTAGATCGCGTCAAGTATGCAATGGACTTCATGACCTATACTGATGTGCTCAATCAAACCATGGCTTTGTTGGATATGACCTTTAATACCAAAGTCTTCTCTCAGGCTTCTGGTGAGTTGTTATTAGTATATGGTGATATGCGCCCTCACCCTGATGTGGTGCCTTCATTACAAAAATTAAAGAACTCTGGTTATGAGCTTTATTTAATTGCTAATGCCAATATTCAAATGGTGCAAAAGCAATTTGATAACTTAGGTGGTTTCTTTAGCGAAAAGAATATTATTTTGGCAGATGAAGTTCGTTGCTATAAGCCAAACCCTAATTTCTTTAAGGCCGCAGCAGAGAAGTTTAAGCTACGTACAGCCGATCACTTCCACGTATCATCTTCTTACTTCCAAGATATTTTACCAGCCACTCGTATGCGTTGGTTAACTGCTTATATCAATCGTTCTCAGACAGGCGTATTAGCAGGTTATGAGCCATCAGTAGTATTAAGTACTTTAAATGATCTTGAGGAAGGCTTAATTTACGCTCGTCGTCGTATCGAGGAGGAGGAGAAGGCTGCTCGTGAGCGTGAGGCTCAGGCTAAGGCTCAAGCTGCACAAGCTCAGGCCAACGAGGCAGCAGCTGCTAAAGCTAAGGCCGAACAAGAGGCCCGTGCTCGTCAGCAAAAAGCTATGCAGCAACAACAAGCACAACAGCAGCAAATGCAACAGCAAATGGCTGCTCGCCAGGGTCAAATGTCCCCAGCTCAAATGCAGCAGGCCCGCGCTATGGGCTCCTTTATGGATATTAATGACGATATGGTGGAATTTGGTGGCGTAGCTAATGATACTAACCAGTACTTTGTACCTCAAAACGAAAAGGATTTTGAGCTAGCAGAAAAGATGAAGCATATGCCACCTGCTAAAGCTCGTGCCTTAGCCAAAGCTCGTGAAAGAGCTATGCAGGCTGCTCGTGCCCGAGGTAATTAAGATTAAATGCCATAGCATAAGCATTTAAATTAGCGCCTAGATTATCAAGAGATGATCTAGGCGTTATGCTTTTTAGGTGGCAAAAATTAGCTTATGTGCGATCTAGATATTTTTTACTTTTTGGCTATGGCGCTATAATAAGGCTTTTGATATTTAGTTGTTTTGTTTTTGCTTGTGGTTGCTTTGGTTAGAGCCTAGATCTAGGTAAGGTTTTGTTAAGTGCCAGACTTTTTTGCTGGGGCTTAAATGCTCAGCTAAGCAGCTGATAGAGATTAAGGATTAGCTCATGTACTTGGAGCATTTTGGCTTAGATGACTACCCTTTTGATGGCTTGCCAGATCGCCGCTTTTATTATGTTGGTAGCTCTCAACACCAATCTCTAGGACTTTTAACCACTGCCTTATCACGCTCAGGAAGTATTTGCGTACTTACTGGCTCATCAGGAGCTGGTAAAACGACCTTAGTGCGTATGTTAATGCGCTCTTTGCCTCGTCGTATGCGCATTATTACCATTGACGATCCTAGAACCGATCCCCAAATGCTGATCGCAACTATTTTGCGAGCCTCTGGTATTGTTGCTACTTCCTTTGAGTCTATTGCTGAGCTGACCTTAAAGCTACGTCAAATGCTAGAAAAGTCCATTGCTTTAGGCATTATTACTACAGTAATTTGCGATGAAGCTCAGGGCTTATCTGATGATGTGCTAGAACAAATTCGCCTAATTTCCAATATTGAAGGTGAAGCTGGCAAGATGATTAACTTCTTGCTTGTAGGCCGTGAGGACTTGTTAGAGCACTTAAATAAAAGCGAACATGAGATGCTCAAAAATCGTATTAAGATTTTTGCTAATCTGCCATGTTTTAAGGAAGATGAGGTAGCTGCATATTTAACCTATCGCCTACAACAAGTTTCTTGCGTTAAGCCTGTCTTTACTAACAAAGCTATTGCCATTATCACTAAAAAAAGTGGCGGCATGCCAAGACTTATCAATGCTATCGCTGATATGTGCCTTACCTTGGCAGCTCAAAAGAAAAAAGAGCAAGTAAATTCCTTAATCGCTAAAAAGGCAGCTCATTTAGTTTTACATAATCAACAAGCTGGCTTTGGCTCATTAATTAAGCAATTAGCCCGTGAGGTATTGTCAGGATCTTTATATGCTCGTATAGCTATTATCGCTACTGCTGCATGTGCTGCGGCCTTAGCTTTTAGCGGTGCTTTATGGATAATGAAAGAATATTACCCTGTACGATCTCTAGAGGGAGCTTTGCTCTCTGATGAGGTGGTACAAGAGCGCTATGAGCGTGTTTCTGATTACCTTCTTAAAGGCCGTAATGCCTCATCACGTCAGCTCTTTTTCTTTAATCAAGCTATTAGTGAGTCTTATTTTAAATCTGAGGCTTTTGCTACTTTATTTAAAGTTCATGGTTATGAGGTGGCAGATTCTGAGCAGGGCCTTACTAATGAAGTATTACGCTCGGTTAATTTACAAAGTTTCCATCAAACAGGCACTTTTGCAGAGGCTATTTCCTACAATACTCCTGTATTAATTGGCTTAATGGATGATAACCTCACTCCATTTTATGGCGTGCTTTATCAGTTAAATGAGGATGTTGGCCAAATTATCATCGGTAGCTATTTGTTTGATGTAAAACTCTCTTATTTAAAAGAGCGCTTTTTAGGTCAATATACTATTTTGCATCCTTATGTAGGTGATTTAACTGAGCTTAAATCACGTATGACTGATACCAGAAAGGCGGCAGAAAATCGCTTGCGTCCTTATTTGAGCAATTATCGTAATCGCGCTTTAGAAGCTGCTAATAGAGAGGCTAATACCGCTCTTATCAATTACGAGCGCCAAAAAGATGAGTTGGCTAAATTACGACAAGCCATTAGACAGCAAGTGTTAAGTACCATTGATTCGTCCAATAAGACTGACGCTCAATTAGAAAAAGAGCTTGATCGCTCTTTAGCTAAGGCGTTAGAGGATAATCAAGAGTATCAAGATGCTTTAGGAGTGTTATTGCGCTTAGAACAATTAAGCTCACAAAAAGAGGTGCGAGCTGATGAAATTCGTACTATCTCACTAAAGCTTGATGATGGCTATTCCCGTGCTATGAGTTTATTCTTACAAGAGCAACGTCTTAATGATGTTTCACCTAGAGCAGCAGCTTTGTTAACCTTATCGGCCTATGATGGCCCACGCTTAATTAATGTTGTTCCTACAGCTAACTAATGAGGATAAGGGGGCATTATGAGAGCTATCAATATTAGTGAGCAGGAGAAAAAAGAGGCTCTTTTTGAAGTTTCTTTTAACCGCTATAAAGCACTAAAGCTATTTTCTTTTACCTTTGCTGCCTTTATTGTCGGTCTAAGTGCTTTGTTTTGGACTTTAGATTACCAATATGAACAAAGACTTAATGCACTGACACAACAGCTACTATCAGATTTTGATAAAAGCATTGTTGATAACAAAATTGAAGCCAGTACCGATCTTTATGAAGGTGTAGTCCTATATCGTGGTAAGGCTGACTTTGATAATGTAAGACTAGTGCAAACTTTAGAGGATAACTTCCAAAAAGAGCTCAATATCAATGCTGTCCACGGACAGAAAAGAGCTGTAGCTCAAGGTGTTTATCAAATACGTTTTGTAAAATCAGATATTCCTGCCACCCCATTTGAGGTAATGCAGTAAGACCACAGGCCCTGATCTTAAAAGCTCAGGGCCTTGTTCTTTTTGGGCATCAAGCTGCAAGCAGCAGGCATCACAACCACCTGCAAACCCCAAACCTAAACCCCAGCTTTCCATTGCCCTTGCCCCTCATCCTCGCCATTACCCTTGCCGATCCTTGCACCTTGGTATACCAGTACCACAGTACCTCTCTATCAGGGGGAGAACCACGGCCTGGAGCTGAGCTCAAGCAAGGGCCAAGGCTATTTACATAGCCTTGCCAAGGCTAAGTTCTGGCCTTGGCCTTAGCCCTCTTGTTAGCCTCAGCGCTAATGCTATTTCTTGCTTACCCTAAGCCCATATCTTTGCAACACAAGGCAAAACAAACAAAATAACAGGCAATCGTGTAATAGCTCATTTAATAGGTGCTGGTGCTGCTGTACCTTTACCAACACCTAAAGCTACACCAGCATCTCTATATGTATCCGTACTTGCAGTTTTAGGTGTATGTTTTGGTGTAGGGACTGATATAGGCAAGAGCTGCATAATATGGCAGTGGCTTAGGTAGGTAGGCAGGAAAAATGATGTCTCATTTAGATAAGTTAGGGTGTTGGTAATTTTGATAGATTACTATCAAAAAATGATGGGAAACAATCATTTTTGCTAAATGGACTTTGGTCTGTAGAATAGGCTGGAACTATCCCTAGAAAGCGATGTTTATCGTATTTATAAGTATTAATTTTTTAGTTAGAGCTAAAAAAATTGCTTTTTAAATTTGATAGAACTTAAGCATAAATGAGATCTGTTTAACAAAAACTTGATAATTCTTTATCAAAATCGCTCAAAATGTGATCTTTGTTTGATAAGCATTTATCACATTTCACTATGATTAATGACATTAATTAATCATAGGAGCAATCTTATGCAACAGCTTTCCAATCTAATTACCAAAGGTCTTGAGATTTTAGTTGTTCTCATCCTTGCTGGTATGTCGCTTTTAGTAATTATTAACGTAGCTTTACGTTTTATTGCCGATTCAGGCATTGTGGTTTCAGAAGAGCTTTCTCGTTTTATGTTTATTTGGGTGGTATTTATTGGTGCCATCTTGGCTATGAAAGAAGAAAGTCATATCTACGTTGATTTCATGCGCAAAGCGCTACCTGGCCCTATCCAGTCATTCGTTAAGCTATTTTGCTATTGTGCCATGCTCTATTGCTGCTACTTATTGTTCGTTGGTAGCTATGAGCTTTACGAGTTCAATATGGAGGATTTATCTCCTGTAGCTCAAATTCCAATGGGCTATATTTATATCTCTGGCTCAGTAGGCGCTGCTGGCATGGGCATTATCTTACTCTTTAAGATAGCCTCAACTTTCAAAAATATTGTTAGCAAGAATTGGGAGAAATAGGCCATGACCATTGCAATTTTCTTAATTATTCTGCTTACCTCTGTTGCCATAGGTATTCCTATTGCTTTCTCTTTGTTCTTATGTAGTTTAGGCTTGATGATTCACCTTGATATGGTTGATCCTCAAATTATGGCTCAAAGCTTAATCAATGGTGCAGATAACTTTACCTTACTTGCTATTCCTTTCTTCGTTTTTGCTGGCGAGGTCATGAATGTAGGTGGTTTAGCTAAGCGCTTGATTGACTTGCCTATGAAGTTAGTAGGTCATAAGGCTGGCGGTTTAGGCTTTGTAGTAATTATTGCTGCTGTGATTATGGCCTCTTTATCTGGCTCTCCTGCTGCTGATACTGCTGCTATTGCTGCCATCATGTTCCCTATGATGATGAAGGCTAAATATGACCCTGCACGCTCTACTGGCTTAATTGCAGCAGGCGGTATTATTGCCCCAATTATTCCACCATCAATTCCTTTCATTGTTATTGGTGTGACCGCCTCAGTATCAATTTCTCAGCTCTTTATGGCTGGTATTGTTCCTGGTATTTTAATGGGCGTGGCTCTATGCATGATGTGGTACTTCCAATCTCGCAAACTAGAGACCAGCAAAAAGGCTACAGGCGCTGAAATTTTTGCTGCCTTTAAGAGCTCTATCTTAGCCTTGATGTTGCCTGTAATTGTAATTGGTGGTTTCCGCCTAGGTATCTTTACCCCAACTGAGGCTGGTGCAGTTGCTTCTGTATATGCCTTATTTATCTCAATCTTTGTTTATCGTGAGATCACCTTTAAGGCTATTTATCAAGCTTTACTAGCCACTGCTAAGACCACAGCTGTGATTATGCTAATGGTCGCCTCAGCTCAAGTTAGTGCTTGGTTAATGACTGTTGCTGACTTACCTTTAATGGTTGCCGAAGTATTAAAGCCATTGGCCTCTAGCCCAACTTTATTAATGGCCTTGATCTTAGTATTGCTCATGGCTATGGGTATGGTGCTCGATTTAATCCCAATCGTTCTTATCATGGTGCCTGTATTAATGCCAATTATTCGTGAGGCTGGTATTAATGAGATTTACTTCTGCGTAATGTTCATTTTCTGTTGCTCAGTAGGTCTTATCACCCCTCCAGTTGGTAACGTATTAAACGTAGTATCAGGAGTTACCAAGGTTCCTTTTGAACGAGCTGTTTTAGGTGTCTTACCTTACGCTGGTGTCTTATTTGGTCTTATGTTGTTAATGCTATTGTTCCCATCAATCGTGATTGCTCCAATGGAGTTCTTAACTGGAAAGTAGCTTAACTTCCGTATTCACTTTGCTCTTACATGCTTAACACCTCAGGGCAGCTTTTTTAAAAAGCTGCCTAATAAAAATGCTTTAAATTTTGGAGTCTATTATGAAAAAGTTAGTTGCCTCTGCTTTAGCTATTGCTTTATCTATTGCTGTTACTGCTAGTGCCGAAGCTAAAACAGTATTACGTTTTGCTACTGACGTGTCTCGTGCTGATACTCAAGGTCAGGGTGCAGAGCACTTTATTAATTTAGTGTCTGAGCGCTCTAACGGTGAGATCGAAATTAAGTTCTATCCAGATAGCACTTTAGGTAATACCCCAGCTATTGTATCTGGTACTCGTGGCGGTACTATCGATATTGGTATGGTGGGCGCACACGCTTTAAGTGGCTTGTCTAAGGATTTTGCTGTATTAGACTTACCTTTCATGTTCCAAGATAAGGCTCATGCCTATCGCTTCTTAGACGGTCAAGGTGGTCAAGAACTCTTTGCTGGTATTGAGAGCAAAGGTATTGTAGGTTTAGCTTTCTTTGAGAATGGCTTTAGAAACATTACCAACAATAGAAAGCCAATTGAGACTCCAGATGATGTTAAGGGCTTAAAGATTCGTGTACCACAAAGCCAAGTATTGGTACAAACCTTTGAGGCCTTAGGCGCTAACCCTGTACCAATGGCCTTTGGTGAGCTTTACACTGCAATGGAGACTGGTGCTATCGACTCTCAAGATCACCCAATGCCAGCCTTATTCTCTGGTAAGTTCTATGAGGTTCAAAAGTACTTATCTTTAACTAACCACGCCTACACCGCAGTAACTGTAATTATCAACAAGAAAAAGTTTGATAAGTTAAGCCCAGAGCAGCAAAAGCTTATTAAAGAGTGCGCAAAAGAAGCCTCTACTTTCCAACGTGAGTTAAATGCTCAGTCTGAGCAGGCCATGATCGATCAGATGAACACTGAGTCTGGCATTGTAGTAAACGACAATGTTAAGAAGGAATTATTTGCAGAAAAGACCAAGTTCATTCGTGATGAGTATATCAAGGCAAACGGCGACCACTTCGTTAAGTTAATCGATGAAGCTCGTCAATAATCCGAGGTTATAGCATGAAGGTTTTACTAACCGTAGTAGCTCTCAATGCGGATGTTGCTCAATTTATTAAAGATCAGGGCTATGAAGTAATCACTCAAGATGAGCTTACTAGTGAGAATGCTCCTTATATCGAAGTGATTATGTCTAATGGTACTGGTAAAATTAGCAAGGAGCTGCTTGATAAATTACCTAATGTCAAAATGATCGATAATTTTGGCGTAGGTTATGATGGCGTTGATGTTAAAGAGTGTGCTAAGCGTAATATTGCTTTATGTACCACTCCAGGAGTTCTAACAGAGGATGTAGCAGATTTAGCTATGGCCTTATTATTAGGACTTTCACGCCAGGTTACAATGGCCCATAACTTCATTCATGAGGGTAAGTGGGCTCATGGTTTAAAGTTCCCTCTAGGATCTAAGGTATCAGGTAAAAAATTAGGTATTTTAGGTTTAGGTCGTATTGGTAAGGCTGTTGCTGCTCGTGCTAGCGGTTTTGATATGCCAATTTACTATTACGATCGCTTCTCACAAGATGAGCGCTATACCAAAGTAGATTCATTGCTTGATCTGGCCAAAGCTGTAGACTACTTGGTTGTGTGCGCTGCAGCCACCGAGGAAAACCGTAATATGGTTAATGCTCAGGTGCTTGAGGCTTTAGGCTCTAAAGGCTGTCTCATTAATATTGCCCGTGGTTCTTTAGTTGATGAGGAAGCTCTTTGTCAGGCAATAGAAAAGGGAGTGATTAAGGGTGCAGCATTAGATGTATTTGCTAGTGAACCTCATGTTCCAGAAGCATTATTAAATCGCAATAATGTAATTGTGACAGCTCATATTGCTAGCGGTACAGTAGAAACTCGTAAACAAATGGCTGATATTGTCAACGCCAATTTTAAAGCTTTCTTAGAAGGCACCCCAATGCCAACTAAACTAAAGCTATAATATCGGTTCTTAATTTAACTAGCTAGGGCCAGGCTATTTTAGTCTGGCCTTTTTTATTGCTTAAATTTTGTCTAATGGCAATAATAGGGCCATAGCATGCTTATTCTGATAGCTGTTAAGATTAATAGTTGTATTTGCCAGTTGAAATAGTGATAGCTAACCTAATTACTTGTATACCAGTGTACTTATAATGCACTATTAAGCAAGTACTATTCTACTAACACTAAAAATAGTCCATAATCTTTGTACTAGGTAAGTAGAAGTCTAGAGAACACTAAAGTGATTATTAAGGTCGTTAGTGTAATGATTAATAAGTTGCCAGCTAAATAGTTTTAATGAGGAGAATGCCTTGGCCATCGCAAACGATAAATTAGATGCAAAAGCACAATCAATTCCTTTATTTGCTGAATTTTCCTCAAAATTTACCAAGTCGGATACTGTAATTGCTAATTACATTGCTGAGCATGTAAAGAAAGTGCTTCAAATGACCATTTCTGATTTGTCTCTCAATACGGGTATCTCAGAAATTACTATTTCACGCTTTTGTAAAAAATTAGATTTATCAGGTTTTCAGGATTTAAAAGTAAATTTAGCCTCTAGTACAGTGCAGACTGTAGATGAGGTCGAGCTAGATATGGGTGATGATACTCCTACTTTAGCCTCCAAGATTTTTCATAATATCCAGACAGGCCTTAGTATGACTGATCAGGTCTTAGATTATCAGGCAGTAGATAGAGCTGCTAATTTAATAGCCAATTGCAATCGTCTTATTTCTTTTGGCTATGGCACCTCTGGCACTATCTGTCGTGATATTGGTATTCGCTTTGTAAGATTCGGTATTTGTACCGAAGTGGTACATGATCCACACCAACAAGCAACCATTGCTGATATGTGTGAGCTTTACAATACCGTCATTATGGTAGTGTCTTTATCTGGTAGTTCAGTAAACCTTATTGAGCCAGTAAAGAGTGCCAAGCAAAATGGAGCCAAAATTATTCTTATTACCTCTCACAAGCGCTCTCCTTTAGCCTCTCTGGCTGATGAGGTATTGGTGGGTATTGGTCCTGAAATTAGACTGCTAGCCGAATCAACAGTAACACGCTTTGTTTATTTGGCTATTGTAGACTTGCTTTTCTCTAAGGTAGCCATCATAAAAAATGAAAGCTACCACCAACATATTATTAACATGAGACACTCTTTAGCCCCCTTAAAGAGCTAAGTCCCCAAAAAGCATAATTAAGACCTCCTTAACCAAGCTAACCCTCAAGTTCAGGTTAAGGCGGTCATTATTTAGCTCCATGAGAGCATCAGCCAACTCCCAAGCCCATACCCCCAGGCAAAACCACTTGCACAGGCCCACGGCTCTGTCGTAGACCTGGCCTACGGCCATGGCATGGCCATGCCCTTTGCTTGGCCAGAAGTGGTGCCTTGGTTTTATTTGGCTGCGGCTAAGCTGCTATGAAGTGGAGCAAGGTAAGTGGCCTTGAGGTGGGAGAATGTTGAGGGGTGAATGTTAGACTTAAAAGCTGGGCGGCATTTGCTCTCAAAAGAAGCATTCTTCTTGATAAGATGTCTTTGTGTTTACAGGGGCAATGAGTGCCAAATAAGCTTGTGGTTGCTGTTTGGAGGAGGCTGCTGCTTGTGGATAGTGTTACAACTTTAGGTCATAAACTAATATAATAGGCTCAAAAATAAGGTTTTATAGTGAGCTTTCATTTTGTTTGTAGATTAGCCAAAGATGAGGAGATATGGGTGAGCGCTAAGGAACAAGAGTTAGATAGCTGTCAGGTGGCTATACTGATCCCTTGCTACAATGAGGGTTTAACTATTAGTAAAGTAGTTTGTGATTTTTTAGCTGTTTTACCTAAGGCTCAGGTATATGTCTTTGACAATAATTCACAAGATAATAGTGTAGAGCTGGTAGAGAAATTACAAAAAGAGCACTCTTTAGGAAAACAGATTCACCTTTACCATGAAAGAAGGCAGGGTAAGGGCAATGTAGTGCGCTCTATGTTTAGACAGGTAGAAGCCGATGTCTATTTAATGGTCGATGGCGATTGCACTTACGATCCAACTGTTGCTCCTGAGCTTATTAAAAAAGTGGTCTGTGAAAAGTACGATATGGTAATCGGCGATAGACTGTCATCAACCTACTTTCAAGAAAATAAGCGTCCTTTCCATAATTTTGGTAATGTCTTGGTTAGAAAACTGGTTAACATGTTTTTTAACCGCTCTAAAAAGGCAGAAAAGATTACTGACATTATGACTGGCTATCGAGCCATGAGTCGTAGTTTTGTAAAGACCATGCCTGTGCTCTCTAAGGGCTTTGAGATTGAAACGGAAATGACCATTCATGCCTTGGAGCATAACTTTTTGGTCGCTGCTATTCCTATTAATTATCAAGATAGACCTGAGGGTAGCAGTTCAAAGCTTAGAACTTACTATGATGGAGCCAAGGTTGTTTCTTTAATTTTTAAGCTATTAAGTGAGGTCAAGCCGCTCTTATTCTTTGGCACTTTATCTTTGATGCTCTTTATATTGGCTTGTTTGTTCTTAGCACCAGTATTATATGAGTATTTTGCTACTAGCTATGTTAGCAAAGTGCCTACTTTTATTGCGTCAGTAGTGTTTTTAATGTTGTCGACCTTTAGCTTTTTTACAGGTGTGATTTTACAAATCTTGCATAACAATCACAGACGTATGTTTGAGCTGATGTGCAATTACCATTTTCATGAATTACCTTCTGAACGTAGGTATAAATCATAATGAATATTGAACTTAAAACCAAAGCTAAGGTAGCTGTAATTGGAGCTGGCCCAGCAGGTTTGTCTTGTGCGCAAACACTATTAGATTTGGGCTATCAAGTCGATATTTTTGAAGTAAACAGCAAAGCTGGTGGTCTTAGTAGAACCATTGAAGTAATGGGACAACTAGTTGACTTAGGGCCTCATTACTTTCGCACTCAGGTACCACAGGTACAACAATATTGGGATCAATGTACTCAAGGTATTGCTATGCATAAGGTTGAGCGTGTTTCCCATATCTTATATCAAGGTAAGCTCTTCTCTTATCCTCTCAAGGGTTTTGAGGCTTTATTTAAATTAGGCTTCTTTGAGTCTGTATTATGTGTGCTTAGCTATTTAAGAAGCATAGTTTTGCCACACAAGGGCAATACCTTTGAGGACTGGGTATCGAATGCTTTTGGCTATCGACTTTACAATATTTTCTTTAAAACTTATTCTGAAAAGCTATGGGGAGTGAAGTGTAGTCAATTAAGCGATCAATTTGCCAAAGAGCGCATTAAAACTCTCAATCTTTCAAAAGCCATTAAAAATGCTTTAGTGCCTGATAAGACTGGGCATAAGGTACGATCTCTAAAGGCAGAGTTTATCTACCCTAAGCTGGGTATTGGTCAAGTATATGATCAAGCATTAGAGCAAGTAATTAAGAGCGGTGGCCGTTGCTTTTTCAATCACCAAGTCGATGAGATTGTGGTCAACAATAATAAGGTAACTGGAATCTCAGTTAGCAAAGTTGAGCCTCACCAAGATAATGAGTCCTCTAATGCTCATTTTACTAAAGTAGGTGATAGTGAGTTTTTGGAGTACGACTACGTGGTATCTTCAGGTATTTTTACTGATTTAGTGCCTACTATTAAGTGCTTACCACTGGAAACCAGAGAGTTAAGCTCCAAGCTTAAATTTAGAAATACTATCTTGGTTTATCTAAAAGTAGATGAGAGTGCGGGCGCAAACCTAAAAGACAATTGGCTTTATATTCACTCACCTGAGGTCTTATCTGGACGTATGTGTGATTATGCTAATTGGTCTAAAGATATGCAGCTGGGCCAAAAAGAGCACATTGTTTGCTTTGAGTACTGGGCACAAGAAATTGATGCTTTATGGCAAAAAGATAATGAAGCTCTCATAGAGCAAGCCAAAGCTGATGCTATTGCCTCAGGAATTTTTAAAGCAGGATCCATTAAGGAAGGCTTCGTTCATAGGCTATTTAAAAGCTATCCTATGTATGTTGACGACTATGCTCAGGTCATGAAGTCCATCACGAATGAGTTAGATAAAATTGCAGGTCTTTATTTTATTGGCCGCAATGGTAGCTTTAAGTACAACAATATGGATCACTCAATTCATATGGGTATTTTAGCTGCTCATAAGATTGCTAATAAGTACCACGGCTCGCTTTGGGATCTCAATTTTGATGGTTCTTTGTAGTTGGTAATTTGTAAATTTTTTAGACAGTGTTTTATGGAATCAACAACCAATACTTTAAGTAGCGAACAAAAAGCTGCGGCTCAAAACTCAAATTACGCTGGCGTAACTTGCTCAGTAGAGCCTATTTTTAAGCGCAGGCCATGGCTATTAGTGGTACTCGCTGTGATAGCTCTTATGATTGAGGTATTAGTATTTAATAGCTCAGCTTTGTTTTTTGATAAGGACAAATATCAAGAGATTGAGCTTACTTTGCCAAAGGTTAATATCAAGGGAGAGCAAAAAGATGGCTTTTTAATAAACCAGAAAAATAAGGCCTTAGAGATTAATTTGCCTAATATTGATGTGGGTAGTATTTACTTTACCACTAAGTATGGCTCACCCTTAATTACAGATTTTGAAGTTGCTATTAAAGATCAAGGCTTAAGCTACCAATGGGCTAGAGTAGCTACAGGTCAGGTGTTAACTTTAGGCGCTAATGAACATAGCTCAGCTTTAGTTAAGGTATCATCTAGCGGCAAGGCTAAAGCACTGCAAGTGGCCTTTAACTTAAAAGGTAATAGTGCTTTTTTAATTACCAAAGTGGTCATTAATCAAGCTATTCCTTTTAATTTTTCATTTATACGTGTAGGCCTGATGCTGGGGCTGTTGATGGTCATCAGCGTCTTAGCTTGTGGTTGTGCTCGTAATCGTTCGATTGCTGTAGATGGTACTTTATACAAAAGGGTTAACAGAGCCATTTTAGTAGTTGGTGTTTTAGCTAGTGCTCTAACTTTCCATGTGATGGCTCCTTGGTCTGCTAGTGCTAGTGGTTTTAAGCCTATTGCTTTAGGAATCTTACCTTACTCTACTGCTGATGGTAGTGTATTAGTGGACTTACCTAAAAATGATGAGGAATTTATTACTTTAGATGCCTTTGCCCAGCAACTGGATGCTTGGCTTAAAGGTCAACTAGCTTTAGATTTCAAACCTGATGCTCGTCTACAGTACTTGGATAATGTCTATGACCCATCTGAGCGTAATTTTAAAGAAGTACCTTACTTATGGGATAGAGCCTACTATGAGGGGCATTATTATTCATATTTTGGTATAGCTCCTATTATTACCACTTATTTGCCTGTTTATCTCATTACAGGCAAGCTGCCTTGCAGTTCACTAGTTTTATTTATTAATTTATTGCTTGTCGTAGTAGCCTTTAATTACTTGTTAACTCGCTTAACTAGTCTCTTTATGACTAAGGTCAATCCATTATTGTTCTTGTTAAGTAAGCTTGGTGCTTTATTAATGACTCAGGCTTTCTTTGTTACTTATGGTTTTACCTTCTACAACATTGCTTATTTAAGTGCTATTGGATTTTTCTGCCTAGCCATAGCATGGTCATTATCATATTTACAATTTATTCCTAAAGATGGTTCTTTAAGCTGTGTCTGGCTCAAAAAACTAACTAATAACAAAGCTTTCTTGCAGCTATTTTTAGCAGGAGTATCTTTGGTAGGACTAGTAGCCTCAAGACCTTTAGACTTATTGTTCTTATTGTGCTTTATGGTGCCTTTCTTTATTCATTTATTACTCTCCAGGAGTTTAGTGGCGGATAAAGTAAAGTCGTTTGTTGTAGTGGCTGTGCCTGTAGTAATAGGTGCTGTTGCTCTTATGAGCTACAACTATTTACGCTTTGATTCAGTATTCGAGTTTGGCCAATTTATGCAGTTGACCGTCTTTGATACTAACTTCCATATGGCAAACTTAAGTATAGAGCGTGCCTGGACTATTTTGACTCACTTCTTATGGTCAAGCTTTAACTATGTCTCACAATTTCCATATGTGCTCTCTAACTCTGATGTAGAACCTAATATGGGCAATTTTAGCTTTGTGCCTGCAAGATCGGGTATTTTGGCTTATGTCTTTACTTGGAGTATTTTCTTAGTAGGAATGAGTATTAGCCGAACAGGCCTCTTTAAACCATTAAATGCTCAAGGCTTTATAGTGCGCTTTAGTGATTTGAGCGTAAAAGAGCAAATCAACTATCTATGGTCAGTAATCACTATGGTGATTATTGTGCTAATTCCTCCATTTTTAATTTTAATTGGAGGCAATGCAGGTCTGATTCAGCGCTATATCACCGATGTAATGATGGTAGTAGCTGTATTGTGCTTTATGCAAGCTAATTTACAGCCAATCCAGAACAACATTCATGATACTAGGGAGAGTGCTAGTTTTAAAGCAATGATTTACATTACCTTAATCGTAATGCTTCTTATGACTTTAGCTCAGGGATTCTTCTTATTGTTTGGTTCAGGAACCTTAATTAAAGATGTCAATCCAGACTTTTTCTTGAATGTTAAAGAAGTCTTTAGCCCGCTAAGCTTCAATAAGTTTGTCTAGCAGTGGTGAAAGTAATTTAATACAAAGGGGAAGCAGTTGTGCAAGCTTATACATTGCCAACAACTTCCCTTTTTGTTTAATTAAACAGCTAAAACGAAAAGGTGGTGGCAGGGAGCTCTAGTTTTTAGCTAACTTAGATTATGTTTCATCATATAGAAGAGATAAGAACTTAATTTTGTTAAGATAAGGCCTATTGGTTTATTTGTTTTAATTGTTTGCCATTAATAGGAAGTATTGTGATTGTTAAAATTGCTGGCCCAAGTACTTTAAGTGAACTAGTCTGCGGCCAATTAGCGCCTTTGGGCTTATATATTTCGCCATCGACTACCATTGCTCGTAATTTTTTGTTTAATGGTCCAGTAAACATTAAGCCACAAACAACGCTCTATCGTGTTCAAATTGATGCCTATAGCTATATCATGCCTCAATCTACAGTAGTAACTACTAAGATTGGACGCTATTGCTCTATAGGCCATCAAGT
The DNA here is from genome assembly GCF_023050945.1 of Anaerobiospirillum sp. NML120448. Taxonomy (GTDB): domain Bacteria; phylum Pseudomonadota; class Gammaproteobacteria; order Enterobacterales; family Succinivibrionaceae; genus Anaerobiospirillum. The sequence continues at coordinate 21,223 of NZ_JALKIM010000032.1, forward strand.
AGACTTAGGCTTGGGATATCATAATTACAAAGCAGCTTCAACTTCTGGGGCTTTTTTCCATAGCGATGACTTCCCTGGTATTACCGACAAGATTCCCAATATGCCTAAATGGCTAGAACAAAGAAACTGGCAAAATACAGCTCAAGTTAACATTGGCAATGACGTGTGGGTAGGTGCACATGCTATTATTCCTGGCGATGTGACTATTGGTCATGGTGCCGTAATTGGTGCGGGCGCTGTGATCACCAAGGATGTTCCTCCATATGCTGTAATAAGTGGAAGTTCTAATGGCAAGCCAAAGATTCAAAAATATCGCTTTGCTGATGAGGTAATTAGTGATCTCTTAGAGCTCAACTGGTGGGACTATGATTTGCCTAAAATGATGGCTCAAGGAGTAGATGTTCCTTATGAGGATATTAAAGACTTTATCTCATTTATGAAAAATGAGGACTTGAGCAAGTTCTTAATGATTCCTGATGATTGGCGCTTATTGTCCATCATTAATCAAAATAGGGTTCAACTCACCCCTGGTCAAAAAGACATGTTCATGGACTTCATCCAAATTGAACTACCAGATAGCGAGCAACCTCAGGATGAGGAGCCAAGATAGGAAGAGTCGCCATGCCACGATGAGTCGCAAAGCCAAGAATAGTTGCCATGCCTCATTGAGTCGCAAAGCCAAGACTCAGTCGGTTCTAGATTATTAAAGCTTAAGCATATGCTTAAGATACCTTAATTAGATAGCCCCATTAATTCTTCATTAATGGGGCTAGTTGTATTAGTTAGGAATTGCAATAAGTGCTAAATCTACTAATGGGTGGCATAGGGTACTACGACGTAATTGGAAACTATAGTTCAGATTTAAAGCCTCAATTACGCTTTTTAGCTCATAGAACTCGTAGCCATTATGATAGGTGGCCAAAACCAGTACTGGGCGTTGGGTTTTAATGGTATTAAGAGCACCCTTTAGCACTTGAGGCTCAAAGCCTTCAACGTCAACTTTAATTAAGCCTACAGATAAATTATGCTCCTGGACGTACTCATCTAAAGTAATTACCTCAGCTTCCTCATAGGAGTCAGGGCCTAAGCCATAGTCCATTGCCATACTTGCAGTAGCATCACTTTGTAAGCCTTGGCCTTTACTAAGCTTTAAGATGCCTTTTTCATCGCCTAAGCCTTTTTGGACAGGAATAATATTACCCTGATTGATATCTTGCTTGAAAAGGTTGGTTAAAGTGTCAAAAGAAGCCTTGCTTGGCTCAAAAGTGTAAATCTTAGACTCTGGGAAAAGTGCTCTAAATAATGAAAGGCTATCACCTACATAGCCACCAACATCAATGACTGCATTGCCGTTAACAGTAGATAGCTTTTCGGTAGGCACATCATACATGCCATAACGATTAGTAATGCTTGAGCCCCACTCAAGGTTAACTTCGTTAACTAAGGGAATAGTGCCTTGCTCTTTAATGGTATGGTAGTTTTTAAAAAGCTTTTGGTCTTCTGCAGTCCATAAAAAGTCTTTTTTCACCAGTACTGCATCAGTGCATTTAGCTAAGTCTAATAGACGCTCGTGATGATCGATGTAGGCGCAAGAAACTTCATCCATGCCTGCTTTCAAGCTGGCAAGTCTTTGAGCCATTACCTGGTTTTCACGGTAATCAACAAAGTTTTTTAGCAAAGGAAAGTTAAAAGTCTCGTAATGGCTGACAACATAATTACCAAATTGCTCGGCATTAAGACTAATCTTTTGGTTGTTTTCAATAATATTAGCAACTATTGCATTATTGTTGCTGCTTGAGTGAGAAAGGTTGTTTGACATAATTATAAGAAAATGAGAAGTAAGATGAGTGCTCTAGAGCTTGTTGTATAGCCTAAATCTGAGACCTTGTTGCAATCAAAGCCATGTTAAATTCTATGTAAGTAATACTAGCGAAACGGTATTTCAATATCAAAAAATAGGGGGGGGGGGAGAGCCTAAAAGTAATATAATAGACTACCTGTACAGACAAAATAAAAGCTGAACAAAAACCAGGTAATAATAGGGTTTGTGACCATTTAAACTCTTGTGGCCCTTATCAGTGATAGTGTCAGATGGATTAATTGGGCAAAACTGAATTGAGCTCTTTTTGGTAGCTGTCTTTTAAGGCCAGCTAAACACTGGCATTTAATGTTCAATTGTCTTTGATTGTGGAAGGCACATATGCTTATGTCGGTTACAAAGCTTATGTCTGTATAGGCTGAGAATATATTATGAAATAGCTTCTTTATATTGTTTGTGTTGAGAAATGGATAAGGCGAAATTAGAACAGCTGATCGAGCTACACAAAGAGGGCCAAGGTGCCGTTAGGATCTGTAGGGCAATTGGCCAAAGCAAAGGAATTGTTTCTTGGCATCTGGCATTTTTAAACGTTCATGGTGAATATGAGCTACGCTTGTACAACGAAGGCATTGGACGGCCATCTTATTCAAAAGCGCAAATTCTTGGCATTTATAACTTTGTATTAAGAACTCATTGCAGTTTTGATCGTGCAGAGGTCTACTTTAAAATTCGCCGTAATAAGTTGCTTGAGAAAGTTAAAAGGTACATTGGCAAAGAAAACATAGGGAAAGAAGTACCTGATGCAGTATTAATGATTCCTAAGTTAGGAAAAGATTGTGACCAGCGTTAACTGATGTATGTTGTTCTTATAGGAGCAAGACTGACACTTCTCCTGTGCTTACTAGTGATATGTGTCAGTCTATTTGTAAATTCGATGGCAAAAGTCTTAAGTGCTCTATCAATAGCCCTTATTATTGAAACTTGCATTTCCTGATGATTGCTTTGTGCTTAAATGCAAGTTCTAAACTTTTGAAATACCTATTGTGATAGCTAGTGGTTAAGACTTAACGATAATAATAGAGCTGCCTTCATCAGCAATTGGCAATTTGGCAAGACGGCCATGTTTTTGCCTGTATTCGGCTACTACTTCTTTAATGCCACGAATCATGCTGTGATTGTGGTCGTGCATAAAGATAAAGTCGCCAGGTAGGGTGCGCTCATAGAAAAACTCTAAAGCTGCTGCCATTGGTTGCTTAAGATCCATGTCTAAAGAGGTAAAGACAAATTTAAGATCTTTAACTTCCTGGCAAGTGTCTTCAAATAGGCCTTTGTGAAAGCAAGCTTTGTCTTTAAAAGGAAGATTGTTCTTAACTAAATCGATACTTGTAGAGTTAAAGTCTTGCTGATCTTTAAAGAAGTTGTCGATTAGTCCCTTATCAAAATCATGATTGACCTGCTCTTTGTTAAAGCCCTCAAAAGTATCAAACAAGTGAATGGTACGATCTTTAAAGGCTGCATTAATCAAAGATGAAAAATAGCCACGCCAAACGCCAGCCTCAGCAACACAGGCATCACTATTAGCTAAAGTGCTATCAGAGGCAATCATTTCTGCGCAAAGTTGCATAGTACGCCATCTAAAATAATCATGTGCATCAGTTTGCGCAAGTAATGGAGCAACAGCTATTTTTAGGAGATTGGCTTAAATATTGAGACCATACTTAGGGACTTATTGGTAGGGCAAAAAATAAGAGCTGCTAAACAAAGGTGCTTAGCAGCTCTTATTTAAAAATGTGGAGGGCTATTTTGTACTAATAGCGATCGCGTCTTTGCTTGCGAGTTGGACGTGGAATAAAGACAAAGATTACGCCAGCTACAGCGCCGCATAAAGCAATAATGGCACCCTGCATCCACCAACGCATTTGCATATCAAGCTCTTTAGTCTCTAAGCGGTCTGCATATTCACGGTAGAGCTCATCAAGCTCATTGATAGTGGCATCTTTGGTGCTAAGAGTATTCTTAAGGTTAGCATTCTCTTTAGTAAGGATAGCTAGTTGTTCTTGGGCTGTTTTAAGCTCACGAGATAGTTCGTTATCGTAGTTAGCTAAGCGATACTCAAGATCCTTAATTTCACCATTAAGCTTATCAACTAATGGAGCACCACACATTTGTGGGGTTAAGCTCTCTAATTGAATCCAGAAAGTATCTTCATCTTTTTTTAATTGAGCCCAACGGCCATTATCTGAGTAACGTAAAAAAGTAAGCTCATCGCCAATAGAACGGCTGCCAGTTACTCTATAACCCTCAGAAGGGCCTGAACGAGTCCACACTTTAACATTATCAGCTACATAAACAGGGCCGCCAACATAATAGCCATTAGCATCAGGCTTTGGCTTAGGGGCAGGAGTTTGAGTAGTGTCTGTGGTTGCCTGCTCTACATTGTTAGTAGCTGGTGCAGCATTAGCTGTTGGTTCTGCACTGGCTAAACCAATACCAAAACATAGGCTAAAAGCCAGAGCAAAAGGAAAAGTCTTATTAATGCGCACTTAAATAATCCTATATTAACTAAACAAAAGATCAGCTTACATAAGCAATACAAAATAATTAGGAAGTGAGCTTTGCTACAAGCATGTAAACACCAGCACATATTATTTTGTGACAGGCAATTATAAGCCGAAGTAGTAATAAATGTTAAGCATAGTTGTGAGATAATAGAAAGTTTTTAGCAGAGAACAAAATCGGTAAGCTCTTTGCGCAATATCTATATTACTGGCTGTTTAGTTTACAAGTGTCATAATCAAACACATATTTAAAGATACGGCCCATAAGGAACAAGAGTTCCATTTAGATTAGAGTATTGAATAGTAAAATGATTTGTTTAAACTTTGGCGACGGCTTGGATGCGAGCAAGGGATATATCAACACTTTTGATCTTGCACAAGAGCAGGCAAATAATAAGAGTGCCGTCTTTGAACCTTGGGCTTGGGCAGACTTAAGCTCTATTAAAGACAATAGCGTATGTAGCGCTAAGTTTGACTATACTTTAGAAAGAATTAATGGTGGTAAGGAAAACCTATCATTACTACAGATCTTAAAGGAACTCTATCGTATTTGTGCCCATGGTGCCTACATTAAAATTACTACTGCTGCACCAATTTACAATAATGCTTTTAGCGATCCAGCTATTGTGCGCAATATTGCTGTAGATGCTGTTAAGTTCTTTGATGCTCAGCAGCGTAAGGTTCTTGCTCAAGATAAGCGTAGCTATTTGACCTGTAAGGCTTTTGATCAAGCCAATATTAACTTTAAGCTATTAAAGACCAATTATGAGCTAAGCCCTGTATTAATTCAGGCAGTACAGCAAAACAACTTTGAAACTAAAGAGCAGTTAGAGGCATTAATTGCTGCTAATCCAAAGCATTGCTTGGGCTACACTTTTCATTTGGTATGCGTAAAACAAGAGGGTGATTTCTTTGCCTTAATTAACATGCCAAAAGAAATTGCTACATTAGACCTCGCCGCAGAGCAAGAATTTAATGACAGTTTGCCACAAGGTCAACGTCATGCAGGCGATCTCAGTCCATTTGTCATGCGCACTTATGATCCTGATGTGTACCATAGCTATATCGCTCAAAGCTTACACTATATTGGCTCTTGGGAACCTGGCGAGAGCTTATTAGTTAGCCAGATAATTAACATGTTTGCTCAGCAATACAGCAAGTTTAAGTTTGCTAACATTGGAGCTAACATTGGTTGGTACTCTATTGTGGCTGCTAAGCTTACCCATAAAGTAAGTGTTGATGCTTTTGAGCCTAATCCAAAGACTATTGAAATTCTAAATAGCAATGTTGAGCTTAATCAGCTTGAACGTCAGATTAAGGTCTTTGGCTTTGCATTATCCAATGAAAAGAGCAAGAGTGATTTCTTTGTTAACAAGCATAATGATGGTAGTAGCTCATTAGTTCATAATGAAAACTTAGAATCTCTTGATCAAACTAAGCTGGAGCAAATTCAGATTGCTACAGACACTATGGACAATGTTTATGGCGCATTAGATCCTAAAGAGTGGCCAAATGTCATCTTAATGGACACTGAGGGCCATGAGCAATTTGTATTAGATGGTGCAAAGAATCTTTTTGAACGTGGCTTTAAGCCTTTAATTGTTAGTGAGTTTGCTCCTAATTTAATGGCTTTACGTGGCAAACCTGACTTTTATCATAATTTAATCAACAATTATGGCTATCAGGTGTATGTAATTGTATTTGATGAAACTCAAACTAGTGCTCAGCTAAAGCTTGTAGATGGTGCTTATTTGGACGAAGCTTACGAGAGACTTAAGAATCCTCAAAAAGATGAAGAGGCAGGTTTTATGAACGTCATTTTTGTTCCTGATTACTTTGAGCAAAAAGATGGTGGTTTAGGCTTTAAAAAATAGCACTCACTAATACTTATTGAATTACCAACAAAAGCTGGGCTTACAGTACGTATCCCAGCTTTTTTGCTTATTGCACTCTTGGCGCAGCGCATGGTAATTCCTATTAGAACATCTATAAGCTAGGGTAGCGCATAGCAGGCACTTGCCATGCATAGCATGGCTTTGCATTGTAGTGCTGAGCAGTACAGTACATAGCAGTGATGTAGAGTTCATTGAGAGTGACGGGCTGACGGACTGATGGGCTTTTGGTTGGCTGCGTGGCATCGTAGGGAAAGTTTTATCTAATTTTTGGAAAACTAATTTTCAGCACACTGCTAATCAATCCAAAATTTTATGCCTAGTGCATTAGCGTTAATACACGATTTAATGCATCTTGTTGTTCCAATAATTAGGTGAACATTCCTGTAGCATCGTAGCTTAAGTGCTCGTGTAAGTGGAGGTTGTGAGGGCGTGATTTAGCAAAGGCGTGCTGGTGCGATGGCGCAATGGAGCGATAGTACGATGGTGTGCTGGGGCTGGGGAGCGGGCGGTTTAGCGAGTTTCTTTGGAGAGTGAATCACTAATTTTAATTACAGTTGCGCTTAAGTGGCTCTAAGACTGATATTATGGAAGCATAAGTTAACTCTTGAGTTTGATCTGGAGCTAAATTCTTATTCTGGGTCATCACTGATTATTCTGTTAAGGAAATGCTTATGCTAGTTTTGGGTAATTATCCTTATGCTATTTTTCCTAACCCTAAGCAATTGCCTCAGCTACCAGAGGAGTTGTTAGCGGACGGCAAAAATTATTATGAGCGTCTTAAGCAACGAGCTAGTGCTGAGCAAATGGATGTTTTTGAAAGACGTACAGAGCTTATGTATGTCTTATCCATGTCTGAGTTTGTAGCTAAGACATTGATTCAATATCCTAAAGAGTGTGCGGATCTTATTGCCCAAGGTGCTTTGGATGACCATTGCTTTTCCTTAGATGCTACTGAATGTATTCATGAGCAGATTGTGCCAGGCCTTAGTGATGCCGACTTAAAAAAGCGTCTGAGAGTCATACGTCGTTGCCGTATGGTAATTATTGCATGGCGTGACTTAACTGGAAGTGCAGATATTGAGGAAGTTTTTGTCTCTTTATCTAACTTAGCTGAGAGCATAGTAGATAGAACTGTTTATGTAGTCCGAGATGGTCTAAAACAGGTATTTGGCGATGCCTATGATAAAGATGGCAAGCAAATGCCTTTATTGATTTTAGGCATGGGCAAATTAGGTGGTGGTGAGCTTAACTTTAGCTCAGATATCGATCTGATGTGCTGCTATCCTTACGATGGTCAAACTGAAGGTGGCACTCGCTCAATAACTTTTCAAGAGTACTTTACTAAAGTAGTACAGCGTCTTTCTAATTTGCTCAGTGAAGTTACTGCTGATTCGTTTTGTTATCGTATCGATTTACGTTTACGTCCTTTTGGTGATGCAGGTCCATTGGTATCTTCTTTTGATGCCCTTTCTTCCTATTATGAAACTCAAGGCCGTACCTGGGAGCGCTATGCTTTAGTAAAAGCCAAGCTTATTGGCGACTATCATAACTGGGGATCTTATGGCGATGAGCTAATTGAGCTGCTTCGTCCTTTTGTTTATCGTCGTTACCTAGATTATGGTGCTATTGAGTCTTTGCGTAAGCTTAAGCGCATGATTGAATCGGAAGTGCGCCGTCGTAATTTGGGCGACAACTTCAAACTTGGCTCAGGTGGCATTCGTGAAATTGAGTTCATTGCTCAGGTATTTGAGTTAATGAGGGGCGGGCGTATTCCTGAGATGGTAGAGCGTAGCTTGCGTAAAACCTTACGCAATATTAGTAAGTTACAGCTGTTGCCTGATGAGGTATGCGTACGCTTAGATGAATGTTACATTTACTTGCGCCGCTTAGAGAACATCTCTCAAATGCTGGCCGATAAGCAAACCCAGACTTTACCAGTATCCCCTAAAGAGCAAATGCGTGTGGCTATTGGTATGAATAAGGGTAGCTTTGCTGAGCTTACTGACGAATTAGAGCAAATTCGTCATATGGTGCATCAAGAGTTTGTCTCTATTATGAGAGATTCTGATGATGATAGGGAGGCTCAAAGTTCTGAAAATGTTGAGTTATGGGAGGCTAGTTTATCAGCAGAGGAACTAGAACCTGTCTTAATTCCACTAATGGCTGAGCCTGGCATTCCAAGTGCCAACAACGATAACAAGAGCTCCTATACTGCCTCTAACAGTAAGGTAACCAATGCCCATGCATTGGCTCAGGGTATTATTAACTTACACCATACTTTAGGTAGATTACCTGTAGGCCCTATTGGCCGTGATACTTTAGTGCGCTTAATGCCGAAAATTATTAAGGGAGTAGCAAAATATAAGAATGCTCCTGCTTTATTTAATAAAGTATCATTGCTGATTGAAAAGGTAGCGCTACGTACTACTTATTTACAGCTGTTAGCTGAAAATGATGGCACTAGAGAAAAGCTATTAAACTTGCTCAATGGTAATAACTTTGCGGGTGCTTTAATTAGTGCTCATCCTATTTTGCTAGATGAGTTAATTGCCCCACGCTATTTTAAGCAGCCACCTCATACTGAGGAGTACTTAGCTTGGCTTAACGAGCGACTCTTAAGAATTGATCCTGATGACCTTGAGGAGCAAATGGAGGAGTTGCGTCTCTTTAAGAAAACCATGGTCTTACGTATTGCTATGTCAGATCAGTCTCAAAGCTTACCTTTGATGAAAATTTCTGACTCCTTAACTTGGCTGGCTGAGGCTATATTACGTGAGATTGCGGTATTGTCTTGGAAACAAACAGTACAAAAGTATGGTTCTCCTGAGGGTAAAGATGCCACTGATCCTGGCTATGCCATTATTGCTTACGGCAAGCTAGGCGGCATTGAGCTGGGCTATAAGTCTGATTTAGACATGGTGTTCATTCGTGATATTAACGATGAGATGACCACTGGTAGCAACCCAGTGCCAGCCTCCATGTTCTACCAGCGTTTTGTACAAAGATTTATGCATCTTTGTACTACTAGAATGTCTGGCGGCGTGCTTTATGACCTGGATATGCGCTTGCGTCCTGACGGTGATTCTGGCTTATTAATGACTGATTTGAGTGCTTACCAGAATTATCAGCAAAATAGAGCCTGGACCTGGGAGCATCAAGCCTTAGTGCGTGCTCGTGCAGTAGCTGGTTCTCCTAATGTTATCGATGCTTTTAATAAAATTCGTGATCAGGTGTTACGAACTGAGCGTGATGAGATCAAGCTCATTGATGATGTTTATGCTATGCGCATGAAAATGCGTAACTTCTTAGACAGAAGCTCAGATAAGCTCTTTGACCTTAAGCAGGGCCGTGGTGGTATGGTGGATATTGAGTTTATTGCCCAATATTTATTACTAAGAGAAGCCCCACACCATCAGGATATGGTTTTATGGTCAGATAATGTCCGTATCTTTGATGAGTGTGCTCGTTTAAATATTCTTAGTGAGGAAACTACCAGCAAGCTCAAGCAGGCTTACTTAGCTATACGTGAGTGCTATCACCGCATTAGCTTAGCTGATTTACCTCGTATTATTGCTATTGAGGATAGACCAGAGCAGTGTGAGGATGTAGCTAAAATCTTTGATGAGATTTTTGCTGAGGCAGCTGCCCGCTTTGTACCTCCGCAGTATGGCAAAGCAAATGCTTTACCTCCTGGCACTTTATAGCCAAGGCATTTCATAAAAATTTCTAAGGCAGGTAGCTAAAACAAGCTTGGTTCTTGTTGAGGCACCTGCCTTAATTTTAATGCTTTAGTGCCAATAGAATGGATCGTCATCGTTTAAGGTTGGTTGAGGCAAGCTGTAAGGTAAACGAGCTTTAGCCTGGGGATCACTTATTATTGGGCCTAAGCCATGAGGGCAGCGGTAGGCACGGCCTGACAGGGCAATGCCAACGTCACGGCTAAGGCGGTTTAATAATTGTGCATAGGCATAAGACTCAGTGACATGAGTAGCGCCTATCATGCCTGCTTTAAGCTTGAGGTCAAAACGAGCATTTTCAATAGTCATTCTAGGGGCAGTATCAACATTACCTAAAAACACGCAGCCTCTTACCTCATTTGGTAGAGCGGTGATGACACTATTGGCTAAAGCATCATCTTGAGCTGATGTACAACCATTTAGAACAATAGCGCTGGAAAAGGAGCATAACAGTAAAGCTGAAGCTAATAGGGGAGAGCGCATAATTACAACCTTATTTTCAACAACTACATATGTAGCAAAAGCATTAACGGAAAATTATTAATAAATTTCACAAAATTAGTGTACTGCATTCTAATATTAAAAGTGTGATAGGGTTAGGCTTTTACAAAGCTCAGATATCAAGTTGCCAATAATAAGCTAATAAGAGGCGGAGGAGTTAGTCGTGGTAGGTGCTGTTGCCTTTAAGAGTTGCGTTGCGTTAGTGTTGTCTTTGGTGTTGGTGTTGGCTTAGTCTTGTCGTTGTCTTTGTTGTTGACCGTGTAAGTCTTGGGCGTGGGAAGGAGCGGGATTGTAATTACAAGTGATGGATTAGTTGTTTGGCTAAGCTTTGATTTGGTTGATAAGCTAAAGCTGTAGCTAACCTAACATGGGGGTAGCTACAGCTTTAAATAAAGATTAGCCAAGGGCTATTCAATTTCTGGATAGCGCTTTGGTTCGCCTTCGGGGCGATTTTTAAAGCGGCGATGCATCCAAAGATACTGGGCTAAATCACTTCTTATCATTTGCTCTACGTATTGATTAGAAGTAATAGTGTCAGCTACTTCATCTTCGGTAGGGAAGTTTTCTAAAGGTGCTAAAACTCTTAGTCTATAGCCCTCTTTTTCTCTTACCACCCAAAATGGTTGAACTTTTACGCCCTTAATACGGGCTAAGTCATGCAGGCCTGTTACTGTGCAGGTTTTTTCTACGCCAAAAAATGGCACAAATACTGAGCTGCTTAAGCCATAGTCCTGGTCTGGAGCATACCAAATTGGATAGCCCTTCATAACAGCTTTAACCATAGAGCGGACATCAGAGCGGTCAATTAATGCTAAGTTAGAACGTAAACGTCCCTTTACTTGAACATATTCCACTACAGGGTGATCGGTGCTTCTATAAACGCCAATACCTGGCTTAATAGCTAAGGCGTAAAGACGAGCACCAATTTCCAAAGTTACCATATGGCAGGTAAAAGCAATGGTACGAGTGTTCTCTTTAGCTAGTTCTTTAGCTAAAGCCAATTCTTTATCGTCAATAATAAGCATGCGCTTAATACGCCAGTCAGGCCAGAACCAGGCAATACCTGTTTCAAAGACAGCCATACCTGCATTTTCAAAAATACGAGTTTGCAGCTGTTCTCGCTCTTCTTGAGACATTTGAGGAAAGGCTAGCTTTAAATTAGTGCTTACTACATAACGCCTTGGTTTTAAGATGCGCTGCATCGTTCTACCTAAAAGTCGACCTAAAGCCATGGTCAATTTATAAGGTAGTAAATTTACTATCAGAAATAGAACAATAAATCCTAGCCAAGTTCCCCAATATCTTGGGTGAAGCATGTTTTTGGTAAAAGGAACACCTTCGGTGACTCCTTCGCCCCAACTAATTTTGCGCTCGACATTACGACCCTCTTTTTTTCTTTCTTCATAAGAGGTGTGTAGTTTCATTTTTTTCATTAAAAACAAACCAAAAAAATCAAACAAGAGACGGTAGCTAAGATGTATGCCACAAAAAGAATCTCAGCTAAAATTAGGGAAACCAGTAGTGGTATAGCCCTTAGTAGTGGTATGGAAGTGAGCTTAATATTAGCATATGGACAAAATTAACTCTAAACATAATAGGGTGCTTTGTTCAAAAAAGATAAAGCAAGACCATAAATAATGAAAGATATGACCTTGCTTTAATGTAGAGGTATTAACTACGGCTATTAGTTAAGTACTTTTCTTTTTCTTTTTAGTATCTTTGGCGTTGAGATCTTTTACTGAATCACGTCTTACTAAAGACACATCTAAACGGTGTGGTGGGTCTAATGGGTTGCGGCTGTAGAGGGTGATAGCACGATTTACTGCCTCTTCGGCCATCCTTTTAATTGGATTATCAATAGTAGTTAGAGCTGGCCATGAGCAATAGCTTAAATAGAGGTTATCAAAACCTGTAATACTAATATCATCAGGAACAGTAAAGCCATTAGAGTAAAGCACTGGGATAGCACCTATAGCCATTACATCAGAATAACAAGCAATAGCTGTGAAGTCTTTACCAGGTTTTAATTTGGCTAATAAGCTCTTAGTAGCTTGTGCTCCACCTTCGATAGATGGAGGGGCTTCTGCTACTAAATTAGGGTCAAATTTAAGATGGTATTTAGTTAGTGTGTCCACATAGCCCTGAAGACGTTCAGAGGCATCAAGAATTTGGTGAGATGAATTGATAAAGGCAATTTTGGTATGTCCTTTTTCAATCAGTTCACCTACGGCTAAACATTCACCTGCATAATTATCACAGTTAAGACAGCGCTCTTCATATCCTTTAATGACGCGATTAATTAGTACCATAGAGTCAACACGGTCAAGATAATCGCGCATAATATCGTCATTTAAAGCCAAAGCGTGTACTACTAAGCCACGGCACTTATAAGAAATTAAAGAGTCAATGGCTCGTTTTTCTCTTTCTGCGTCATGATGTCCTTGGGCAATTAATAGATTAAAACCTGAGGCCTGAATAGCATCATCACAGGAGCGAATAGCAGTAGCAAAGTAGGGATCAGATACATCTGAGACAACCATGCCTATAGTATTTGATTCACGTTGAGCTAAGGCACGGGCATTAGCATTAGGTGAAAAGTTAAGCTCTTTTTGAGCTTTAAGTACAGCTTCTTTTACAGCAGGGCTAACCTTAGCCGAATTGTTAATTACTCGAGAGACGGTTGCAATGGATACATTTGCTCTCAATGCTACATCACGTATGGTGGGCATCTTTCTTTTTTAACTCCCCAAAAAAATCATCTGCATCTATATAAACTAAGATTAAGACTAGAAGAAAAAATAGTTTAGATAAAGTTCAGCAAATTCTTGTCTTAGCTTAGGTATTAGATGAATTACAACAATTTGTCCTTAGGTAACCAAGAACACATTTCACCACACACTTTAAAAAAGATAATAGCGATGAGTGTCTCATATACTGTATAGCATAAAGCTTTAAGCAAGCTTTGTGTTGTTAGTTGTCAAAACTGTACACTCTCTAATTAGTTAAGTGTAATAGTATTACACATAGTTTGGCTAAAGAATAAGGGAGCGACAAGGTAAACAAACGGCTTTGTAGAGTAGAAGTGACTATTAGTTTAACTAATGTAAACGATGAAAGTCGCTTAACAGTATAAGGCCTTAAAGATGATTCTCTCTATCATATACATCACAAAATTTAATTTAGATCAAAAAATCATGAGTAAACCAAACAGGTAGAGGAAATTTCAATTAAATAATATCTGTGGTTGTATGACAGGCTCTAAGATATAGTAAAGCTTAGAACAATATATGCGTTTTTAAGCCATTTGTAGGAACAATATGCATAGCTACTTTGACAAAAAATCATGATAAATAAGCCAATAAGGTACAACGATAGCTATTTTGGTCAGTAATGAGACAAATGAAATTATTTGTGAAGCTTGCTAATAAATTAGCTATAATACAATCACAAACTTGACCATAACAGGCGCTGTGCGCTTAAGATTGCATCTTAAACAAGAGATAGCAATTTTTTTTAGTATGCCAACTAAAACCATTTCTAAAGGTTTCCCCGCTATAGGCGGCACACTAATAAAGCGCAGCTGACAATCAAGTTTTTAAGGATCTTCTTTTTATAAATTTTATTTTTAAAGTTCAAGCTGGCTTTTCAGTTTTTAGGTTGTGTGTTTTTTTAGGGACTGAATTGCTGCTTAATTGAGGAAGAACTTAAAAAAGATAAGTATTTGTAATGAGAATTTGTAGCGTTGAGAGCTGGCTCAATTTAGTTAAAGTCATATTGCTTTACACTAAATTGTTAGGCAAAACTAAGTTTATAGCTTAACTTTTGCTGTGCTACTTTCACTATGCTTTTATCAAGCATTAATGAAAAATAGTTGAGCTTAATCTTAAGACTAAAAGCATGAGGAGCGTTTAGTACTAGAGGTAGAGTTCTACTGTTTTGCAATAAGTTTAGGACATAGTTCATGGCTACTATTTTAGTTACTGGCGGTGCAGGTTATATTGGTTCTCATACTGTAATTGAACTCGTTAAGGCTGGTTACGAGCCTATTATTTTTGATAACTTTTCAAATGCGAAGCCAGCTGTTTTAGCTCGTATTAAGCAAATCTGTGGCCGCTCTGTTCCATTTTATGCAGGCGATATTCGTGTTTACGAGCAATTAGCTCAAGTTTTCAAAAATCACAAGATTGATGGCGTAATTCACTTTGCTGGCCTTAAGGCTGTAGGTGAGTCTGTTAAGAAGCCTTTAGAGTATTACGACGTAAACGTAAATGGTTCTCGTGTTTTACTTCAGGTAATGAGTGATTTTGGTTGTAAGAACTTTATCTTCTCTTCTTCTGCTACCGTATACGGTGAGCCTGATGCTGTACCTTTAACTGAGGATAGCCCAGTTAAGAGAGCTAACTGCCCTTATGGTCAAACTAAGGTTGACGTTGAGTACATGGCTCAAGAATTACAAATTGCTCATCCTGAATTTTCCATTACCTTATTACGTTACTTTAACCCTGTAGGCGCTCATGAGTCTGGTTTAATTGGTGAAGATCCACGTGGTATTCCAAACAACCTCATGCCTTACCTCACTCAAGTTGCTGTAGGTCGTTTAGAGTGCTTATCAATTTTTGGTAATGACTACCCAACTCCAGATGGTACCTGTATTCGTGACTACATCCACGTTGTTGACTTAGCTGTAGGCCACGTAGCTGCCTTAAAGCACTGCTTAGACAATGCTGGTGTTCACATTTACAACTTAGGTACTGGTAATGGCTATAGCGTATTAGACATGGTTAAGGCCTTCTCTAAGGCTATTGGCCGTGAGTTACCACATAAGTTTGCCCCACGTCGTGCAGGTGACGTAGTAAGCTGCTATGCTGATCCTGCTAAGGCTAAGAACGAGTTAGGTTGGGTTGCAACTCACACCTTAGACGACATGACTCGTGATGCTTATAACTGGCAAAAGAACAATCCAAACGGCTACGAAGACTAATTTATTAGCTTAGCTAATACTTAGGTCTGCTAAAGTAGAGTTTGGTTGCCATATTAAATTTCTTAACCGCCATTGAGAGATTTATTTTCCCAAGCTAAATGATATTAAGACCACTTGATCAATTAGTTTAGGTTTGAGCACTTAATGCTTTAGTGCCTTAAGTAATTACTTTTTTTGCTGATGCTTAACTTTTTAAGCATATTAAGATCTTAAACCGAATAATCAAGAAGAGCACCCCAACTCCATCAAAAGCCTAAGGTAGTTGGGGTGCTAGGAATAATATTATGAGTAATTTCAACGTATCCGATCATCCACACCGTCGTTATAACGCTCTAACTGGTGAGTGGTTATTAGTTTCTCCACACCGTGCTAAGCGCCCTTGGAATGGCCAGGTAGAGAAGAATAGTGCTGAGCAAAAGCCAACTTACGATCCTTCTTGCTACTTATGCCCAGGCAATACCCGTGTTAATGGCGATGTTAATCCTCAGTATGAGCAGAACTTCGTTTTCACCAATGACTTTGCTGCTTTAATGCCTGATACTCCTCTTGATGCTCCAGAGGGCGATGATTTATTCAAGTTAGAGCCTGCTCGTGGTACTGCTCGTGTTATCTGCTTTAGCTCCGATCACTCTAAGACTTTACCAGTAATGGAAGTTAAGGAGATCCGTGGTGTAGTTGATTTATGGGCCTCTCAGTTAACTGAGTTATCTCAAGAGTATAAGTGGGTTCAATTATTTGAGAACAAGGGCGCTATTATGGGCTGCTCTAATCCTCACCCACATGGCCAAATCTGGGCCTGCTCTTTCTTACCTGATGAGATCACCAAGGAAGTAAAGCAACAAGATGCTTACTTTGCTAAGCATGGTCGCCCATTATTATTAGACTACGTTGAGCGTGAGCTTGAGTTAAAAGAGCGCATTGTAGTTGAAACTGAGCACTTTGTAGCTTTAGTTCCATACTGGGCTTTCTGGCCTTTCGAGACCATGATTTTACCTAAGTTCTTAGTTAAGTCTATCAACGAGTTAACTGATGAGCAGCGTGATGATTTAGCTTTATGTATTAAGAAGCTTACCACTCGTTACGACAACCTCTTTGAGTGCTCATTCCCATATTCTATGGGCTGGCACAATGCACCTTCTGATGGCAAGCCTCATGATGGCTGGCAGTTGCATGCTCACTACTATCCACCACTCTTACGTTCAGCAACCGTTAAGAAGTTTGTGGCTGGCTTTGAGTTACTTGCTGAGAAGCAACGTGATCTTACCCCAGAGCAGGCAGCTGATCGCCTCCGTGCTTTAGATGATGTTCATTACTCAAAGAAGTAAGATTTAATTCTTATTTTTAAGATCATAGGCCTAGCCTAAAAAAGTTGAGGTTAGGCCTTTTACCCTATAGATCCTACTTCCGTACTATATACTTACGGAACTAGGATAGATCAAGCAAATATCATCAAGCTTCTTTGTTAGTTCATTATAGGTAGTCGGCTACCAAGTAAGCTTATAGTTCATTACCTATAATGTAGCTAAATCCCTATTTTTACCGCAACTTGGGGAGATGAATTTTGTATAATTTTAGTATAACCGTAATCAAGGAGCTAGAATGCCTAAATCCGAGCCTTATGTTGCACCTAAAATTAATGAGTCAATAGATTCATTAGATTCTTTTTT
>NZ_JALKIM010000033.1 GCF_023050945.1 Anaerobiospirillum sp. NML120448
TCCGCACCACTGACATCACCGGTTCTATCGACTTAGGTGAGGGTGTAGAGATGGTTATGCCAGGTGATAACACCAAGATGACCGTTACCTTAATTCACCCAGTTGCTATGGCTGCTGGTGAGCGCTTTGCGATCCGTGAGGGTGGCCGTACCGTAGGTGCTGGTGTTGTTTCCAACATCATTGAGTAATTTTTACTTTAAGTAAAAATTAGGTTAGCTTAGCTAACAAAAAAAGCCGCAACATCCTTTATGATGCTGCGGTTTTTTTATCACTTTTTATAAAATTGAAATTTCTCTACTCTAAAGTCGCCTGATTATCCCCTAAATAAAGCTTTTTAGGTTGACTAATGATATTGGATCGGGTATTTTTCTACATTTTAGAAAGTTGGATCTTTCTTTTTGTGTCTAGCAAGGGCACCTTGATGCAGATAGGCTATCTTGTTACTTTATGTAGCTCAGATTAGCGGTAGTTATTTTGCTAGGCTAAGCGATCAATTGTGGCGATATCGTCAGGATTTTCTCATGAGCGAAAATAAGAATGGAAAGCAGGTTAACGCTGCTAATTCCAAAAAAGAAAAGACAGCAAATGCTGTTGCCAAGAATAAGAAAACCGATCTTAAAGTAGCCGACGCTAAAAAGAATGAGGTTAAGAAGGTAGAGCCTAAGAAGAATGTTAAGGCTGTTCCAAGCGCTAACCCATTTGATAAGCTCTTATGGTTACTTTCTTTTGCCTTATTAGCAGCTGCTGTAGGCGGTAACTACTACTACACCCAATTCATCATGATTGATGAGAGCTCTTTAGCTCGTTTAGGCCGTGTAGCTATTGTAATTGTAACCATCTTAGCTGGTTTAGCTGTAGTATTATTTACTAACAAAGGCAAGAAATTATTGGCTTTTGGTAGAGACTCTTATACAGAATTACGTAAAGTAGTTTGGCCAGCCCGTAATGAGGCTATGCAGACTACAGCCATTGTTTTCGTTGCTGTAGTATTAGTAAGTTTATTCTTATACGTCTGCGATTTAGCTTTCTTACAAATCGTGCGCTTAATTACTCTCTAAATAGAGCAAGGTGATCTTAATGTCTGATTTAGAAAACAAGGTAGAAGAGCAAGAAGTACCAATGGAATTAGATGCTCCAATGCTTGATGATGTAGCATCTGATGAGGCTCCTTTTTTAGCTGATGATGATCTTAATGCTCCTGAGAGTCAAAATGCTCCTGAGGAAGAGGCTCCTAAAGCTAAAGGCAAGAAGTCTGCAAAGGATAAGAAAAAGCCTGTTATCGATTTAAAGACTCGTATTGAAAAGCCAGAGCCTAAAGATCCTAGCGAAATTCCAATGAAGTGGTACTTTGTTCAGGCTTTCTCTGGTTTTGAACAGCGTGTTGCTCAAGCTTTGCAAGAGCGTATTAAGATTCACCAAATGGAAGAGTATTTTGGTGACATTTTAGTGCCAAAAGAGCGTGTCAAGGACATCAAGGATGGTAAGCGTCGTGATAGCGAGCGCAAGTTCTTCCCTGGCTATGTAATGGTTCAGATGAAGATGACCTCTGATTCTTGGCAGTTAGTTAAGCACACCGAGCGTGTACTTGGTTTTATTGGTGGTACTCCAGACCGTCCATTACCAATTAAAGATCACGAAGCAAACCTTATTTTAGAGCGTCTTAAGGAGACCTCTGGTAGTGCTCGTCCTAAGACCTTATTTGAGGTTGGTGAGTGTGTACGTGCGACCGAAGGTGCCTTTAAGGACTTCTCTGGTACTGTTGAAAAGGTTGACTACGAGAAGAATCGCTTAACTGTTTCTATTGCTATTTTCGGACGTGCAACTCCAGTTGAGTTAGAGTTTAATCAAGTAGAAAAAGAGTCTTAATCTTTAAGTTTCTTTTTAAATTGATAAAAAGGGATGGTTCCTCTAGGGCCATCCTTTTTTATTTGTTATTAATGCAAAATTGCAGCAATAAAATGTGAGATAGAACACATAATAATGTTTAAATTATAGTTAAACTTGCAACAGTTGAAATTTTTGCAATTTATTGCACAGATATTTTAGTTAAACAAAGCTTAATGTGTGTGGTCATCATGGATAAACTTGCTTATTGTGGTCATTCTTACCAGCTATATGGTGTAGAAGAGCAGCGCTTAGTTGGCGGACGTGCTGATGGTATGAGAGTACTAGAGGTAAAAAATGGCAGAGGCTTACAATTTACCATTTTGCTCGATAGAGGCTGTGGCATTGCTCGTTTATCTTATTTAGGTAGTAATTGTTCTTTTATGTCAGCATCTGGTTTACGTCGTCCTGAGTACTTTGATCGTGAAGTTGGTGCTCAAGGCTTTTTACGTAACTTCCATGCTGGCTTTTTAACTACTTGCGGTATCTTTAACGTAGGTGTGCCTTGTGTTGATGATGGCGAACAAACCTATTTACACGGCGATCTTGATAATACTCCATCAGAAAATCACAGCCATTATGTAGGCGATGATGGTAATTTACATATTGAGTGCACTATTTTAATTGAGCAGATTTTCTACCATAAGGTAGTAATGAAGCGTCACTTTACTGTGGGCTTAAATTCAGACTTTATTCGTATTAACGACGTTTTTGAAAATACTGGCTCCACTACCTGTCCAATGATGGTGCTCTATCATATGAATATGGGCTATCCATTATTAGATGAGGATTCCCAATTATTCATTAACTCTACCTCTCATAAGGGCCGCACTCCATTAGCCTGCCAAGATGAAGCTAATTGGAATAAGATGTGCGCTCCTGAACACAATTATGAAGAGCGTTGCTACTATCATAGTTTTGATAACAAGGATAAGGCTGTAGCTGCTATTTATCAGCCAAAGATTGATCTTGGTTTAGCTATCAACTTTGATCCTAAGAATTTACCTTTCTTTACCCAATGGAAGCAAATGGGCTATCGTGACTATGCTCTAGGTTTAGAGCCTGGTAATAGCCACTGTGACGGCAGAGATAAGATGCGTGCTGAGGGCAAATTACAATTTTTAAATCCTGGCCAAAAGGCTTCTTTTGCTGTTGAAGTACAACTCTTTAAGGGTAACAACTCTTTTGATGCTATCAAGTCTCAATACTAAAACCATTTAAGCTATCGAGTACTGTGGAAGTCTTAATGCAACACTACTCAAATTTTGAGTAGCTAGACTTCCTATATAGTGTGCTTTTCCTAATTAGTCATCAAGGTCTATGGACAATATTGCCCATAGACCTTTTATTTTTTTTTGAGCAAGGCCACCGCAGTAAAAGAGAGCGCATGCTAGCGCATGGCGCTAGCTGGTGCTAGCTGGCGCAAGCTGGCGCTTGCCTGCGCAGAGCAAGCCCAAGCCCAAGCCCAGACTATGGCCTAAAGCTCAAGGATGTAGCTT
Organism: Anaerobiospirillum sp. NML120448; assembly: GCF_023050945.1. Lineage (GTDB taxonomy): Bacteria > Pseudomonadota > Gammaproteobacteria > Enterobacterales > Succinivibrionaceae > Anaerobiospirillum. Next base: position 3,384 of record NZ_JALKIM010000033.1, read on the forward strand.
TGAGCTTTGGGGGATTGCTTGGGATTAGCTGTATGCAGATAGGGTGGTGGTGGTGCGAAATTGGCTTGGGGTGAGGCCTGTGATAGCTTTAAATTTTGATGAAAAATGGCTTTTATTGGCAAAGCAGAGTAAATTAGCAATATCTTTGACAGGTTCGTTGGTGTATTGCAATAGCTCTTTGGCCTGCTTTATTTTTTCTTGCATGATGTATTGAGACAGCTTAATGCCCATACTTTTCTTAAAGCTGTACTCTAAGTGTTCAGGAGAAACATTTAGGTTGGTTGCTAAGTATTTCACAGTGCATTTAATAAAAAGCGAGCGTGAGATTAAGCTTATGGCATTGTTAACCAAAGGTGGCGGCGTAGAGGTAATAGAGTCTTTGTACTCTCGTACCATAGTGGCAAATGATTTAGCTACTAAAGGACGCAATTCAAGACATTGCTCTACGGTTAAGCACTCTTCGGCAGCCATGAAAAATTTATCTGATAAGGCATAAGCCTTTTCAGGTAAGATGCCTGCTTTGATCGCTGTACGTGAACTTAAAGCATTAAGATTGTGTACATGATTTTTCATAGAGCGCAAAGGAGTAGGGCCTAATACACCAAATTTACCTTGCTTGGGAATTTTAAAAGCTCGATCTACTTTAGCTATATCGCCCTGCGCTATGGCATCTAAAATAGCAATTTCGTAGCGGTATTGATTGTGAGGAGCTTTAAGCTTTACCTCTTGAGCAATCTTCTTAAGATTATTAGGGATATAAGCCTCAGCTTCTTGGTAAAGCTCATTTTCATCCTCTGAAGGCATTTCATCGTGGACAACAATTTGTCCTACCATTTGGAGCCATAAATTGGCAGAGCGAATTTTCATACCCCAAATATTTGCTCTTTCATTACTAGATGGTAGTTCTTTAGTTAATATCTGAGGCTCTCTAATAGGCCCTAATACTACTAAGCTTTTATCAGGTAGTCTTACAGCGCCATAACTATCAGCGCTTGTAATTTCTAATATATCGCCTATATAGAGATTTACATTTTTGGCAAAGTTAAAAGCGTTGCGTATGTGGTTGTTGTGCTGATCTTGGTTTTGTTTATGGGGAGTTAGCACCAATAACACAGCATCAGGAGTAAAGATTTTTTCCTCTTGTCCATCATTATGCTGGCGGGTAACGGTAGCTTTGAAGCGATAAATAGGAATGTTGATAGCGGCAAAAAGACCGTGAAGATACTGATCATAGAGCATCACTTTTCCCCAATAATTACATAAAGACAAGATTAGTTATAGCAATTTAATATTAACTGAACTGCTGTCATGAGATTCTTGTCTGAGATCACAAATTTAGCTCAACGTAATTTTTAAGATGTATTACGTAAATTTCACAAACAATTACGAAAAATAGTTTGTGTAGATATTGGGATTTGTCTTTATTGTTTGCTTTGTATGTTGTTTTTAGGGGTTTGCTATGTCTGATATCTCTTCTGGCGCAGCTGTTAAAAATAATGGCTATGTGACTGATTTTAAGGGCCGTGCATCGTTCTTCTTAACTGATTTTTGCGGTAACTTATTATTCTGTATTATTGGTAGCTATCTTTTATATTTCTATACTGACGTTTTTGGTCTACCAGTAACTGTAACTGGTATTTTGCTACTACTTACTCGTATTTTAGATGCTATTGATGCTCCTATTTGGGGTTCTATTGTTGATCATACAAACTCTAAGTATGGTCGTAGCCGTCCTTGGTTCTTATGGTTGGCAATACCTTTTGCCGTTTCTATGTGGTTGACCTTTACCACTCCATCTTTCTTATCAGAGACAGGTAAGATTGTTTACGCAGTCTTTACTTATTTAATTGCTGGTATTGTCTATTCTGGTGTTCAGACAGCTATTACCTCCATTTTGCCAAATTTAAGCTCTAACCATGATGAGCGTATGATTTTAAATACCTTCCGCATGGCTGGTGGCTCAGTAGGTGCCTTTATTTCCATGACCTTTACTTTACCTTTAGTAAAGCTCTTAGGCCAAGGAGATGATCAATTAGGCTTCTCCTTAACTGTAGGCATGTTTGGCATTGTAGTTGTAATCTTATTGTTCTTTGCCTTCCGTCACTTACGTGAGCAAAATGTTGAGCGCAATGAGTCTATTCCTTTTAAAGATTCTTTAAAGGCTATTAAGAACAATTGGCCATGGATCATCTTAGTATCTGTAAACCTTATTGTTTGGATTTGTATTAGCGTTAGACAGGGTACTGTAATTTTCTACGCTAAATATGTGCTTAACAATGAAGATATTACTGCCTTATTAAACGGTATTTTAACTATCACCTGTTTAGTTTCTTTCTTAACCATGGCTTTCATTGTTAAGTTTACTAAGAAGTTTGGTGCCATGATTTTAGGTGCCATTATGGTGATTGTAAGCCATGTAGGTATGTACTTATCTGGTGATAGCTTAGCTTTATTAATTCTTTGTTGGACTATTGGTGCTTTTGGCCAGGGACTTATTTGTGCTATGCCTTTTGGCATGCTTGCTGATACCGTTGACTATGGTGAGTACTCAAGTGGCGTGCGTGCTGCTGGCTTATTAACAGCTATTGGTTCTGCTCTATGTATTAAGGGCGGCTCTGGTGTTGGTGCCTTTATTCCAACTTACATTATGGGTTCTTATGGCTATGAGGCTAACGCTGTTCAAACTGCTGAAAGTCTCTATGGCATTACTATGTCCTTTATTTGGGTACCTGTAGTGTTAAGTATCTTTATTGCTGTGCCAATGATGTTATACGCCCGTTTTGAGGCTCAGGAGCACGATATTGTTCGTGCTCTTCAAGAGCGTGCTAAAGCTTAAAACATGAGCCGAGCACAGAGGCTATAAACACTGTGCACCATAGTCTGCTTAATGTGACTAAAGGTAAAGGCAGAAGTCCTAAAGTAAGGTGATGTTGCTATTTCTGCCTGTGGCTCTTTTTTTAGTACTTGATTGTTAAGTGGTAGTAAAGAAAGAGCAAGCCAATCATGGCTTGGTAATTACGAGACTCATTCTATGCCGCGCAATGGTGGTATTTGCGTGTTGAGCTGGTAATTTTAAAAGCCATGTTCTTCTTAGCTAAGTTGATAGGAACAACAGCGAAAGTTTTCACATAAGGCTATTGCTGTATCGCTTAGCTAAGATATTGGCACTTTAAATCTAAGTGTTTGTAAGTTAGTTGTAAGGTATGTTTGTTATGTTAAAGAATATTGAGGTTAACTCTAAGTTTTGGAACGATAGACAAAGAGTAATTAAAGATCAAATGATCCCATATCAATGGGAGGTCATTAATGATCTTAAAAAGATTGATATTGCCGTTACTAATACTGGCGGTGATACCTCAGCCCAAGATAGCGATAAAAGCTATGTAGTGGAAAACTTTTTAATTGCCGCAGGTAAAAAGCAAGGTAAGCGTGGCGGCATGGTATTCCAAGATTCTGATGCTTATAAGTGGTTAGAGGCTGCTGCTTATTCTTTAGAGTGCTTTCCTGATAGTGATTTACAAAAGAAAGCTGATGAATTAGTGCAAATTATTGCTGACGCTCAAGAGAGTGATGGCTATCTGAACACTTACTTTACCGTTAATGAGCCTGATCGTAAGTACCAAAGCTTATACATGAGCCATGAGCTCTATTGTGCAGGTCACTTTATCGAGGCAGCGGTTGCTTATTTCAAAGCTACAGGCAATAAGTTGGTGCTTGAGGTTGCCCAGAAGCTTGCTGACAATATTGATAATCATTTTGGTCCAGAAGAGGGCAAAATTCACGGCTCTGATGGACATGAAGAAATTGAGTTAGCCTTATTAAGATTATACGAACTTACTTCCCAAGAGCGCTACTTAAAGCTTGCTAAATACTTGTTGGAAATTAGAGGACAAGATAGCGAGTTTTTCCTTAAGCAACAAAAGAATGATGTAGCTTTAGGTCGTAAGTCTTTAATCCAGGGCTTGGAAATTTTACATAAAGATTTTAATGCTCAATACTTCCAGGCTGATCGTCCTGTAGATGAGCAAGTTGAGGCTAAGGGACATGCTGTTCGTGTCGTTTATTTATGCTCAGCCTTGGCTTTAGGTGCTGCATTAAGTGGTTGTGATAAGTTAAAACAAAGTGCTTACAACTACTGGAATAATATTGTAGGCCGTCGTATGTATCTTACTGGCGCTATTGGTTCTACCTGCCATGGTGAGGCTTTTAGTGCTGATTATGATTTACCTAATGACAGCATTTATGGTGAGACCTGCGCCTCTGTAGGCTTAACTTTCTTTGCTAACTATATGCTTCGTCTTAATAAAGATGGCGTATATGGTGATGTCATGGAGCGTGCTCTATACAATACTGTACTTGGCGGAATGAATTTAGATGGCAAGGGCTATTTCTATGTTAATCCATTAGAGGTCCGTCCTGAGTACAGTAAGAAAAACCCTGGACTTATCCATGTTTTAACCAGAAGAGCTCACTGGTTTGCTTGTGCTTGCTGCCCTCCAAACTTAGCACGTATGGTTATGTCTATTGGTCATTATGCTTATCAATGCAGCGATGAGACTAATACCATTTTTGCTGATCTCTATATGGCAAATAAAGCTGAGTTTGAACTCTCTGGCAACAAAGTAGTAATTGAGGAGCAAACCTCATATCCATGGGATGCTGATATTACCTTTAAGGTTCAAGAGGCTCCAGAGCAAGGCTTTAATTTCGCTTTGCGCATTCCTCAATGGGCACAAAATTACCAAGTTGAGTTAAATGGCACCTTAGTTAGTGATTTTAAGATTGAGCAGGGATTTTTATATCTTGCCAGCCCTGTAGGCTCAGGTGATGTCATTAAGCTTCATTTGGATATGCCTATTGATGTAGTTGAGGCTAATCCTCTAATTAGTGCTGACTATGGCAAGGTAGCCGTAATGAGAGGCCCTATGGTCTATTGTGTAGAGCAATGCGACAACGGCGCTCAATTACAATGCTTGCACTTAGGTGAGTTAAAAGATTTAAGCGGTTCTTTTGAGCAGGATGTACTTGAGGGTATTTACCAAATTAAGGCTCAAGGTTTAAGACGCATTAATGATTTTGCTCTTGATAGCTCTCTGTATCGCAAAGCAACACCTGCTCACTATGAAGCACAAGAGATTACCTTAATTCCTTATTATGCTTGGTGCAACCGCGAGGAAGGTGAAATGCGAGTATGGCTCAACCCTAAGCCATAATATAAGACCCATTAGATAGATAGATAGATGAAGCTAAAACACACAATCATGAGTAGTAGGAGCATGATTGTGTGTTTTTTTATTTACTAATGATTCTTTCTAGCGGTGAAGTAAGCAAGATCCAGGGTGCTTGGTTTAGTGCATATTTATGATGTTTTTATAAAAAAGACTTGATTTTGATTTAATAGTGCTGTAGAATATTTAGGATTTACTATTTTTGTGACGGAGATCTCATTTTTTGAGTTTTCTTCACTTAGTAAAAATACAGATTTCCTAAAAAATCGATGAAGAATAGTCTTATCGATTTAGGGAAGCGTGCTGAGCTTGAATAAGCTAGTGCGCGTGATACCCACATTGAGAGTATAAAAATGGCAAAGAAAGTTTCTGCCTATATCAAGCTTCAGGTTGGCGCAGGTAATGCCAATCCAGCTCCACCAGTTGGTCCAGCTTTAGGTCAACATGGTGTTAACATCATGGAGTTCTGCAAGGCCTTCAACGCTCACACTGCAAAGTTAGAGAAGGGCGCTCCAGTTCCTGTTGTTATTACTGTTTACGCTGATAAGTCCTTTACCTTCATCACCAAGACTCCACCAGCATCCTTCTTAATTAAGAAGGCTTTAAACATCCAAACCGCTTCTCACAAGCCAGGTAAGGAAGTTGCTGGTAAGATCACTATGGCTCAATGCTTAGAAATCGCTAAGGTTAAAGAGCCAGATATGACTGGTGCAGATTTAGAAGCTTCCGCTCGTACTATCGCTGGTACTGCACGTTCCATGGGTATTCAGGTCGAGGAGTAAGAGATGGCAAAGTTATCTAAGCGCATGAAGGAAATCCGTTCCATCATCGACCGTAACCGTGAGTACGACGTAACTGAGGGTTTTGAGACCTTAATCAAGACCGCTAAGGCTAAGTTCGTTGAGTCTGTTGACGTAGCTATTCAGTTAGGTATTGATCCTACCAAGTCTGATCAGAACATCCGTGGCGCTACCGTTTTACCAAACGGCACTGGCCGCACCGTTCGTGTTGCTGTTTTCACCCAGGGTGAGCTTGCTGAGCAGGCTAAGGCCGCTGGTGCTGACTTCGTTGGTATGGACGAGTTAGCTCACGAGATCAAGCAGGGCAAGTCTGACTTTGACGTAGTTATTGCTTCTCCTGATGCAATGCGTGTAGTAGGTCAGTTAGGTCAGATCTTAGGTCCACGTGGCTTAATGCCAAACCCTAAGGTTGGTACTGTTACCCGTGATGTTGCTACTGCTGTTAAGAATGCCAAGTCCGGTCAGGTTCGTTACCGTAACGACAAGACTGGTGTTATCCAGGCTTCTATCGGTAAGGTTAACTTCACCCCAGCTCAGCTTACTGAGAACTTAAACGCCTTATTAGGTGCTATTGTTAAGGCTAAGCCAGCTGCTTCTAAGGGTACCTTCATTAAGAAGGTTGCAATTTCTACCACCATGGGTGGCGGTATTGTAGTAGATAAGAGCACCTTAAAGACTGACCGTGCTGGTTCAGCTTCTTAATTAGCTCTTAATACCACCTTAAAAAATTCGTGCTCGGATACTAGCACATCAAATTTTGGCCGGGAGCTTTTTCTCCCACCAAAGACCGCAGGGGGTAGTATCCTTAATCATCCTGCGCAGGCGGAAATTAGCTCTATAGGATTCTTCCTTTAGAATTGATATCCGGTATATCCCAAATCATTGGGACTAACCGTCATGATTTAGGTAAACATTGGTGCCTTAAGTATGTCTTACTTTTGGTGGAGTGTTAGCCAAAGATCATGACTTTCCAGGAGTCACTGCTAAAAATGGCATTAAATCTCGAAGACAAGAAGCAGATCGTTGCTGATGTTAGCGAAGTCGCCAAGAAAGCATTATCAGCTGTTTGCGCTGATTCTTGTGGCATCCCAGTAGCTCAAATGACCAAGCTCCGTAAGGAAGCCCGTGCTAACAACGTATACTTACACGTTGTTCGTAACACTCTCCTTGCCCGTGCTGTTGAAGGCACTGAGTTTGAGTGCATGAAGGATCAGTTCAAGGGTCCAACCTTAATTGGTTTATCTCTTGAGCACCCAGGTGCTGCTGCTCGCTTATTCAAGGATTTCGCCAAGCAGAACGACAAGTTCTCCATCAAGGCTTTAGCTTTTGAAGGCCAGCTTTATGATGGCAAGGACGTCGACGTATTAGCTTCCTTACCAACTTACGAGGAAGGTGTTGCTCAGTTAATGGCTACTATGAAGGAAGCCGCTGCTGGCAAGTTAGTACGTACTTTAGCTGCTTTAGGCGACAAGTTAGGCGGCGGCGAGGCAGCCTAATTTTAGGCCCTTGTCGTGATGCTTTAGGTTTTTATAAACCTGCTGCTTAGTTTTTTAGTGTCAAGCTTGTTTAAGCTGACACTTGTTTCACAGAATTTTTAAAGGAAGTTTAAAAATGGCTTTATCTAAGGATGAAATCATTGAGGCAATTGCTCAGATGTCCGTAATGGAGGTTGTTGAGCTCGTTAAGGCTATGGAAGAGAAGTTCGGCGTTTCTGCCGCTGCTGCTGTTGTTGCTGGCCCTGCTGCTGGTGGCGCTGCTGCTGCTGAGGAGAAGACCGAGTTCGACGTAACCTTAAAGGACGTTGGTGCTAACAAGATTGCTGTTATTAAGGCAGTTCGTGGCGCTACCGGTTTAGGCTTAAAGGAAGCTAAGGACTTAGTTGAGTCTGCTCCTGCTAAGATCAAGGAAGCTATCTCCAAGGAAGACGCTGAGGCCCTCAAGAAGTCCTTCGAAGAGGCTGGCGCTACTGTTGTTATCGAGTAATAACAACCGCTTCTTTAGGCTAGAAGCATCGATCTAGCCTGTAGACTTTTAGTCTACTATTTATTAAGGCCCGAGCTCTCATTTTATGAGGCTCGGGTTCGGTGCCTTAAAAAAAGGTGATGCAAATAACACTGTTACTTTAGGTTTCAGATATTTGATCAATACTCATCTGGACGATGCCCGGGTCAGCTCTGACCTAAATTAAGCAAAGCGTGCATACTTAATTTTTCGCTGCTAGGTCCATCTAGGCTGTAAAGCCTTCATCTAATCTTTCACATTCACAGTTGACTAAACTTAAGTTTCATATTTATACAATGCATACGGTATAACGCATTAATGGTTAATCGTGTGATTTTTAGCAGGCTGACGAGCTTGTAATTTTATAAGTCATTTAATGATGGCTTATTCAGACTAAGATAGTATTCAACGTAATTAAGTCCAATGCTTAAGATAGAGTTTTAAACTTTATTAAAAGCACCAAAAATAGCCTTAAAACCTTTACTTTTGATGAAAAATTTGCCCTTGAGTATCGGCGGGGCATTATAAGCAAGTCAAGAGTGTGTACAATATAAGATCATATTTAAGCTAATTAAGGCTAAATGGTTGTAGGACTAGACAATTTATCAAAAGAATTTTGATATGGCCGCAATGCAGCATAGCGACTATGCTTAGCTTGTGGCTATTGTTGTACCTGCTTTGACAAAAAGTTACTGATGAATTTTGATTAGAAGATTTAAAAGCAGTAAATAGGATGTATGTTTTGCATTGTGCCATCTTTATACAGATGAACATTAGTCAAATATATTGATATTTACAGGTGTTAAACGCCATCGTAGAGAGTAAGGTTTTGATAGTTAAATATCGAAACTTTACGGCTAACTTAATTTCGTAAATTTGGTTGGCTAGCTTGTAGCAAGCAGGGCAGGTGGCTGCATCAGCCCCTCAACCGCGACAAAGATCAACCTGAGGATCCCCATTCCATGGTCTACTCGTATACTGAGCAAAAGCGCATCCGTAAGGATTTTGGTAAGAGAGTTAAAGTGCTAGACACTCCATATCTCCTTGCCGTTCAGCTTGATTCCTTTAAACAATTTATCAGCTCTGATCCACAAAATGAAAATGGTTTAGTTGCTGCGTTTAAGAGTGTGTTCCCTATTAAGTCATTCTCGGGAAATGCTGAGCTCTGCTACAATAGTTTTAAGTTAGGTGTACCTAAGTTTAATGTACAAGAGTGCATGATTCGTGGTACCACTTATTCTGCTCCTCTCAGGGTTAATTTAAGTCTGATCCGTTACGAGAAGGATGCTCCAAAGACTGTTAAAGAGAAGTTTGACCAAGAGGTCTACATGGGCGAAATCCCATTAATGACCGAAAATGGTACCTTCATTATCAACGGTACTGAGCGTGTTGTTGTTTCTCAGTTACATCGTTCTCCTGGTGTATTCTTTGACAACGATAAAGGTAAGACTCACCCAGGTCGTGTTTTATTCTCAGCTCGTATCATTCCTTACCGTGGTTCATGGCTCGATTTTGAGTTTGATCATCGCGACAGCTTATTCGTTCGTATCGACCGTCGCCGTAAGTTACCAGCCACTGTATTATTACGTGCTTTAGGCTATAACACCGAGCAGATCTTAGACATCTTCTTTGATACTGTTGCTATTGAGATTCAAAATGGCAAGCTCTTTATGGAGTTAGTGCCAGAGAGACTTCGTGGCGAAACTGCTTCTTTTGAAATTAAGTTAGGCGATAAGGTTTTAGTTGAGTCTGGTAAGAAGATTACTGCTCGCCATATTCGTGAACTTAATAAGGCTGGCCAGAAGTTTATCGAAATTCCTGCTGATTACTTAATTGGCAAGATTATCGCCAAGGACTATGTTGACTCTGAGGGCAATGTAGTTTTAGGTGCCAATAGCGAAATCACTTTAGATAAGCTTCCTTTAATTGCTTCTTTAGGCTTAAAGCAATTTGAGATTCTCTTTACCTCTCAGGTTGATGAGGGTTCATTCATTGCTGATACCTTACGCAATGACACCACACGTGATCTTACCTCTGATGAGGATGATCGCATGGCCGCTCTCTTTGAAATCTACAAGATGATGCGTCCAGGTGAGCCACCTACCGCTGAGGCTGCTGAGACCTTATTTAACAATTTATTCTTTGCAGAAGACCGTTACGACTTATCTTCTGTAGGTCGTATGAAGTTCGATTCTCGCTTTGTTGAGATCGGTCGTGTTAAGAGTGCTTTAGAGCGTGCTTTTGCTGATGAAACATTTGCTGTTAACAGCGATGAGACTGGCGTTTATGTAGTTGATGACAATGTTTATATCAACTATGCCAACTTCATTAGCGTAATTCGTTCTAATTTAGATGCTGCAGATGCTCAGTGCATCCCAGCAGCTACCCCAGCTCGCTGTGGTGATAAGCTCTTAGACTTCTTAGATGGTCTACTCTACAAGGCCAATCCAGATCCTAAGGTTAAGGCCTCTGAGCGTTTTGTATTTAAGAACGTTACTATTGCTCCTAAGGATGGCGAGGCTATTGAGCTTGAGCGCTGCGTAATTTTACCTTTAGATGCCTTAGTAGGCCGTACCACCAATGTAGCTAAGCTTGATGCTAGCGTATCTGGTGCTAAGGGTAAGGATTTAGTTCTTGAGCGTGAGCGTGATGAGCTCTATCGCGGTACCTTATCTAATAACGACATTATTAAGGTAATGCGTTACTTAGTACGTATCCGTAACGGTAAAGAGACTATCGATGATATCGATCACTTAGGTAACCGTCGTATCCGTAGCGTAGGCGAAATGGCCGAAAACCAATTCCGTATTGGTTTAGTACGTGTTGAGCGTGCTGTTAAGGAGCGTTTATCTTTAGGTGACTTAGATAGCATCTCTCCACAAGACTTAATTAACGCCAAGCCAATTTCTGCTGCTATTAAGGAATTCTTCGGCTCTTCTCAGTTATCTCAATTTATGGATCAAAACAATCCATTATCTGAGGTTACCCATAAGAGACGTATTTCCGCTTTAGGCCCTGGTGGTTTAACTCGTGAGCGTGCTGGCTTCGAAGTACGTGACGTTCACCCAACTCACTACGGTCGTTTATGTCCAATTGAGACCCCAGAAGGTCCAAACATTGGTTTGATTAACTCCTTGGCTGTGTTTGCTCGTTGCAATGACTATGGCTTCTTAGAGACCCCATATCGTCGTGTTAACAACAACCACGTTTCTGAGGACTTTGAGTACTTATCAGCTATCGATGAAGGTCAGTATGTTATTGCTCAGGCTAACACTGATTTAGATGAGAATGGCAACATTATTGATGAGTACGTACAGTGCCGTTACAAGGGTGAGTCTACTGTTCGTCGTGCTAGCGATGTTCAGTTTATGGACGTTTCACCACAGCAGGTTATTTCCGTTGCTGCTGCCTTGATTCCATTCTTGGAGCACGATGACGCTAACCGTGCCTTGATGGGTGCTAACATGCAACGTCAGGCTGTTCCAACTGTTCGCTCTGAGAAGCCATTCGTTGGTACTGGTATGGAGCGTGCTGTAGCTGTGGACTCTGGTGTAGCAATTATTGCTCGCCGTGGTGGTGTAGTTGAGCATGTTGATGGCTTACGTATTGTAGTTCGTGCTAACGAGGACGAAATTCAGGGCGTAGCTGATCCAGGTGTAGATATCTACAACTTAATTAAGTACACCCGTTCTAACCAGAACACCTGCATTAACCAAAGACCATGTGTCAACATTAATGAGCGTGTTCAGGCTGGTGACGTATTAGCCGACGGTAGCTCCACTGATTTAGGTGAGCTTGCTTTAGGTCAAAACTTACGTATCGCCTTCATGCCATGGAATGGTTACAACTACGAGGACTCTATCTTAGTTTCCGAGCGTGTTGCTGCTAAGGATCGTTTAACCACCATCCACATTCAAGAAATTTCTTGTATTGCACGTGATACTAAGCTTGGCCCTGAGGAAATCACTGCTGATATTCCAAACGTAGGTGAGGCTGCATTATCTAAGTTAGATGAGAGCGGTATTGTTTACGTAGGTGCTGAGGTTGTTGGTGGTGATATCTTAGTTGGTAAGGTAACACCAAAGGGTGAGACTCAATTAACCCCAGAAGAGAAGTTATTACGCGCTATTTTCGGCGAGAAGGCTTCCGAGGTTAAGGACACCTCTACCCGTGTACCAAATGGCGTATCTGGTACTGTAGTTGACGTTCAAGTATTCACTCGTGAGGGTGTTGAAAAGGACGGTCGTGCTAAGGAAATTGAAGAGATGCATCTTGCCAAGGCTCGTAAGGACCTTGACGAGGAGTTCTCTTACTTAACTGAAGGTTTATTAAACCAGGCACGTAATATCTTAGTTAAGGTAGGCTTCAAGCGTGAGCAAGTTGATACTTTCACTGATGCTGAAATCTTCAACCAGCGTATTGATGACGATAAGGCCAACCGCAACTTAGAAGATATTGCTAACCGTATCGATGAATACCGTGCTGAGTACAAGGAAAAGTATGACGTAATTCGTCATAAGTTAACCGATGGTGATGAGTTAACCCCTGGCGTACTTAAGATTGTTAAGGTTTATCTTGCTGTTAAGCGTCGCATTCAACCAGGCGATAAGATGGCAGGTCGTCACGGTAACAAGGGTGTTATTTCCAAGATTTGCCCAATCGAGGATATGCCATTTGATGAGCATGGTATGCCAGTTGACATCGTGCTCAACCCATTGGGTGTGCCTTCACGTATGAACATCGGTCAGGTTCTTGAGGTTCACTTAGGCTTAGCTGCTAAGGGCATTGGTCAAGTAATTGATAAGATGCTCACCGAGCAACGTGCTTTAAGTGAGTTAAGAGCCATGTTGCAAAAGGTTTATGACCTTGGCGACACCTCTCAGAAGGTAGACATTAGTGCTATGTCTGATGAAGAGGTTATGGTCTTAGCCGAGAACTTACGTAACGGTATGACTGTAGCAACCCCTGTATTCGACGGTGCCTCTGAAGAATCTATTAAGGAGCTCCTCGAGCTTGCAGGTCTTCCTAAGTCTGGCCAGATGACCTTATTTGATGGTACCACTGGTCGTGCTTTCGAGCGTAAGGTAACTGTTGGTTACATGTACATGCTCAAGCTCAACCACTTAGTTGATGACAAGATGCACGCTCGTTCCACTGGCTCTTATAGCTTAGTAACCCAGCAGCCATTAGGCGGTAAGGCTCAATTTGGTGGCCAGCGCTTTGGTGAGATGGAAGTTTGGGCTCTTGAGGCATATGGTGCTGCTTATACTTTACGTGAAATGTTGACTGTTAAGTCTGACGACGTAAACGGCAGAACCAAGATGTATAAGAACATCGTAGATGGCGCATATAAGATGGAGGCAAGCATCCCTGAGTCCTTCAATGTATTGCTCCGTGAAATCCGCTCACTAGGTATTAATATTGACCTAGTTCGCAAAGACTAATTGCCACCGCCCCTTAATTAGCTTGTAGTTAGCTCGTAGTTAACTGTTTTAGTAGCTGATTAAGGGGGCTTAGGGGCGCTGTGATTAATCTATTGTCATAGCGCTCTTTTGCAGAGGTTAATTAGCAATGCGTTTATTGAGCAAAGCATAATTACCTCCGATTATCACTTCGCAGGAGAAACTGTTGTGAGTATCCAAGAAAACGGTCAAGATGAAGTTCTATTAGAGAGCTTAAATAACCAAGCTGAGGCCGCTAAGAAGGACGACGATTTTGACATTGATCTAAGCATTGCTGGATCTTTTGGCAAGCTTGCAAATCGTAGCAACAATGCACTCAAGCAAAAGCTTGAGGATTTTGACGCCATCAAGATTGGTCTGGCATCCCCAGAAATGATTCGTGCATGGTCTTATGGTGAGGTTAAGAAGCCAGAGACTATTAACTATCGTACCTTTAAGCCAGAGCGTGATGGTTTATTCTGTGCCAAGATTTTCGGCCCAGTTAAAGATTATGAGTGTCTTTGCGGTAAGTACAAGCGCTTAAAGCACCGTGGCACTATTTGTGATAAGTGTGGCGTAGAAGTAACTCAGGCCAAAGTACGTCGTGAGCGTATGGGTCACATTGAGCTTGCTTCCCCAGTTGCTCATATTTGGTTCTTAAAGTCCTTACCTTCTCGTATCGGTTTAATTCTTGATATGAAGTTACGTGATATTGAAAGCGTACTTTATTTCGAGAGCTATGTAGTTACCGATCCTGGTATGACTGGCCTTGAGAGCCGTCAGTTATTAACCGAAGAAGAGTACATGAATGCTCTTGAGCTCTTCGGTGATGACTTTACCGCTAAGATGGGTGCTGAGGCTATCTTAGAAATCTTACAGAACATGGATTTACAAGAGGAAATCTCTGTCTTACGTGAGGCATTAGATACCACCTCCTCAGAGTCCAACCGTAAGAAGTATGCCAAGCGCTTAAAGCTTATGGAAGCTTTTGTTCACTCAGGCAACAAGCCAGAGTGGATGATCTTAACTGTGCTACCAGTTCTTCCACCTGATTTACGTCCATTAGTTCCACTTGATGGCGGTCGTTTTGCTACTTCCGATCTCAATGATTTATACCGTCGTGTGATCAACCGTAACAACCGTTTAAAGCGTCTTTTAGACTTAGTGGCTCCTGAAATTATCGTACGTAACGAAAAGCGTATGTTACAAGAGTCCGTTGATGCTTTAATGGATAACGGTCGTCGTGGTCGCGCTATTAGCGGTTCTAACAAGCGTCCATTAAAGTCCTTAGCTGACATGATTAAGGGTAAGCAAGGTCGCTTCCGTCAGAACTTGTTAGGTAAGCGTGTAGACTACTCTGGTCGTTCTGTAATTACCTGTGGTCCTAACTTACGTTTACACCAATGCGGTCTTCCAAAGAAGATGGCTTTAGAGTTATTCAAGCCATTCATCTATGGTCGTTTAGAGATCCGTGGTCATGCTGCTACTATCAAGGCTGCCAAGAAGATGGTAGACCGTGAGGATGCAATAGTATGGGACGTACTTGACGAGGTAATTCGTGAGCATCCTGTATTATTAAACCGTGCTCCGACCTTACACCGTTTAGGTATTCAGGCTTTCGAACCTATCTTAATTGAAGGTAAGGCTATCCGTCTTCACCCTCTAGTATGTCCAGCTTTCAACGCTGACTTCGACGGTGACCAGATGGCGGTTCACATTCCATTAACTCTTGAGGCTCAGCTTGAGGCTCGTGCGTTAATGATGTCAACCAATAACATCTTATCTCCAGCCTCTGGTGACCCAATCATCGTTCCTGCACAGGACGTGGTTTTAGGTCTTTACTACATGACTAAGTCTCGTGTTGGCGCAAAGGGTGAGGGTATGATCCTCTCTGATGCCTATGAGGCTGAGCGTGTTTACAAGTCTGGTGTTGCTGATATGCAGGCTCGTGTGGCTTGTCGTATCTCTTATTCTGTTAAGAATCCAGAAACTGGCGAGTACGAGGATAAGAATGAGCTTCGTTTAACCACTATTGGTCGTGCTATTCTTTCTTTAATCTTGCCACGTGGTATGTCTTATGACTTCATCGATCCTCCATCAGATGAGCTTAAGAGTGCCAACATTAAGGAAATCTTAACCCAAGAAAATTGGTTTACTAAGGTTTCCAACCAGCCTTTAGGTAAGAAGCGTATTGCTGGCTTGTTAAATACTTGCTATCGCTTATTAGGTCTAAAGGACACTGTAATGTTTGCTGACCGTGTCATGTACACTGGTTTCCGTAACGCTGCTATTTCAGGTTCTTCTGTTTGCGTTGACGATATGTTAATTCCTAAGGAGAAGCAGACTATTATTGCTGCTGCTCAAAAGGAAGTATTGTCCATTCAACAGCAATTTGATAATGGTCAGATTACTCAAGGCGAGCGTTATAACAAGGTTATTGATATTTGGTCTAACGCTAACGATAAGGTTATGAAGGCTATGATGGCTAACCTTAGCGTTGAGACTGCAACCAATATCTTAGGCGAAGATGAGAAGCAGGCTTCCTTTAACAGCATCTATATGATGGCTGACTCTGGTGCTCGTGGTTCTCCAGCTCAGATTCGTCAGTTAGCTGGTATGCGTGGTCTGATGGCTACCCCAGATGGTTCCATTATTGAAACCCCAATTATCGCTAACTTCCGTGAAGGCTTGAACGTACAACAGTACTTCATTTCAACCCACGGTGCTCGTAAGGGTCTTGCTGATACTGCTCTTAAGACTGCAAACTCTGGTTACTTAACCCGTCGTTTAGTAGACGTAGCTCAAGACTTAGTAATTACCGAGGACGATTGCGGTACTACTGAGGGCTTAGAGATCACTCCACACGTAAGTGGTGGTGACGTAATTGAGAACTTACGTGATCGTGTATTAGGTCGTACCTTAGCTGATGATGTATTAAAGCCAGGTTCTAAGGAAGTCTTATTACCTGCTGGCACATTATTAGATGAGAAGTGCTGTACCTTATTAGAAGAGTACAAGATCGAGCGTGTTAAGGTTCGTTCTCCAATTACCTGTAACACTAAGTACGGCGTTTGTGCTAAGTGCTATGGCCGTGACTTGGCTCGTGGTCATATTGTTAACGCAGGTGAGGCTGTTGGTGTTATCGCTGCTCAGTCCATTGGTGAGCCTGGTACCCAGCTTACCATGCGTACCTTCCACATTGGTGGTGCAGCATCTCGTGCCGTAGCTGAGTCTGGTGCTACAGTTAAGAATTCAGGTACTATCCGTATCTTGAACTCTAAGACTGTAACCAATACTGATGGCAAGGAAGTTGTAACTTCACGTCAAAGTGAGTTATTAGTTATGGATGAGTTTGGCGCTTCTAAGGAAAGCCATAAGATTCCATACGGCTCTATCTTTGAGGTTAAGGATGGTCAAGAGGTTAAGGCTGGTACTGTAGTAGCACGCTGGGACCCTCACACCCACCCAATTATTTCTGAAGTGCATGGTCGCTTGAAGTTCATCGATATTATCGAGGGTATTACCGTTGATAAGAAGGAAGATGAGGCTTTAGGTATTTCCTCCATTGAAGTTCGTGAAATTGGTGCACGTCCTTCTCAAGGTAAGGATAAGCGTCCAGCCGTTAAGATCGTTGATCAAGATGGCAATGATGTAATGATTCCAGGTACTACTGTTCCTGCTCAGTACATGCTTCAGGGTAAGGCCATTGTTCAGTTAGTTGACGGCGCTGAGATTAATATCGGTGATATTATCGCTCGTATTCCTCAACAGGCTGGTGGTACTAAGGATATTACTGGTGGTCTTCCACGTGTTGCTGACTTGTTTGAAGCTCGTTCTCCAAAAGAGCCTGCAATCTTGGCTGAGATCTCTGGTACTGTATCCTTCGGTAAGGAAACCAAGTCTAAGCGTCGCTTAATCATTACTCCAGAGCCAGGCACCGTCAATGAGATTGGTATGCCAGTTGAGCAGTACGAGGAAATGATTAACCTCAACCGTAACCTCAACGTATTCGAAGGTGAAAAGGTTCAGAAGGGCGAAATGATCGCTGAAGGCCCTGAGTCACCACACGACATCTTGAGATTACGTGGCGTTAACGCTGTTGCTAACTACATTGTTAACGAAGTTCAAGACGTTTACCGTCTCCAGGGTGTAAAGATTAACGATAAGCACATTGAAGTTATCGTTCGTCAGATGCTCCGCAAGTGCGAGGTATTGGACCCAGGTGATTCTACCGAGTTTATCAAGGATGAGCAGGCTGAGGTAGCATACGTACGCACTGTTAACGAGCGTTTACGTGCCGAGGGCAAGCGTGAAGTTAAGTACCGTCATATCTTGATGGGTCTAACCAAGGCTTCCTTATCTACCGAGTCCTTTATCTCTGCTGCATCCTTCCAAGAGACTACTCGTGTTCTTACTGAGGCTTCTGTTGCTGGTAAGGTTGATGAGTTACGTGGTCTTAAGGAGAACGTTATTGTTGGTCGCTTAATCCCAGCAGGTACTGGCTTTAAGTATCACCAGCAGCGTCGCGAAGAGATTGCTCGTACCAAGCTTAGAAATGAAAGCATTGATCCAAACGTAAGCAATGCTGAGGTAGAAAAGCAAATTGGTGAGGCTTTAGATAGCTTAAATTATGCTAGCGCTTTAGGTTCTACTAATGCCGATAGCATCTAATTAAGTGCCCCTAAGTTAGCTTAGGGGGTACTTATGGTTTAAGATGACCATGGTCAGTTACGATCATGGTCATTTTTTTTATCTTAGGAAAATACTATGGCTCCTCAACGCTCCTTAATTATTAATGCCCCTTGGTATGTTCCACAGGCTCATCAGACCTTGTTAGCTTTATTTACTAAGCCTAATTACCATGGTTTATTTAGCAAAATCATTTTTATGGGCTCATCAGCTCCCTTAGCAGCCCTAAAGCCTAGCGCCTTGCTAAGCTCATATTTAAGCGCCACTGCCCCAGATAGCACCTGCGCAAGCGCAGCTGCTATCTCTGGCACTGGCGCAGCTGCTAGTGCAGGTGCTTATGCCCACGAGGGGCAAGTGCTGTTTGAGGTGCTGGACGAGCTGGGGATGCGCTATAGGCAATGGGCTCAACAAGAGGGAATTAGCTTATTGGTTTGTGGTATGGCAGCCAAGCGTTTTTATCAAGATAGTAAGCTTAGTACTTTTGATGGTTTAGCTTTAACTGGTTATATGGAGGTCTTGTCTGTGATTAACGGACCTATTGAGGAGGTTGTGATATGGTAAAGCTTTGTGTAGTTTTTTCTGGGCTATCACAAGATTTAGCACAACTTGCTTGGCCAGCGCCAAGCGTAGCAGCGCCAAGCGTAGCAGCGTCAAGTGGCACTTTGCCATGCGCTGCAGCACAGGGCAGTGCTGGGCAAAACTGTGGGTGGGAGTCTGAGCTATCCTTAGATTATGAACATGCTTTGATGTTGCTCTTAAATGCTGCTGATGTGCAAATGGAAGTGCAGGGGCTATTTTTGATAGATAAGAATAGTAGCTTTCTTGATGATGAAAGTTTGATTAAAAAGTTTAAACAACTTGATTTGTTTGAGGTGCCTTGTAGTGCTTGTACTGTCAATGATCAAAGTAGTGATAATTTGGCTGTGCTGTTGCACAAGCTGCCTTTTATAAATGCTATCACTTATCAAGACTTTAATCATATAGTGTCGCAAAGCGAGCATGTGATTTGGCTTTAAAGATAAAAAAAGAGGGACCTGAGTCCCTCTTTTAAAAATAAGTTTCTTATACTTAGTAGTTAATCTATTAGGCTGCTGGAGCCCATGGGATTGCGTTGTATACAATCACGGCTAAGATACCACCAACATATGGAGCGGTAAAAGGAACCATACCATAGCGGAAGTTAGAGTCGCCTTTGCCCTTAATTGGTAATACAAAGTGAGCTAAACGAGGGCCCATATCACGAGCTGGGTTAATAGCATAGCCAGTTAAACCGCCCATGGACATACCAATGGACACGATGATACCGAATACGAAGATCTTATCTAAACCAGTAGCTAAACCTGGAACCTGAGCAATACCTAAGATAGCGAATACTAAAACAAAGGTACCGATGGTCTCAGATAAGAAGTTACGGAACATGTTTGGCATTGATGGAGAGGTGCAGAATACACCAAGCTTCATCTTGACATTCTCTTCTGCGTCTAAGTGATCCTTAAAGAGGCTGTGCATTAACACACCACCTAAGAAACCACCAGCCATTTGAGCTACAAAGTAACCAGGAACCATTTCCCAAGGGAAGGTACCATTAACAGCTAAAGCAACAGTTAAAGCTGGGTTAAAGTGAGCACCAGAGGCTGCACCGAAGATATAGGCTGGGATCATAACTGCAAGACCCCATGCAATGGTGATAACTACTACACCACCGCCACTCATGCCTGACTTTTTAAGATTAACGTTAGCTACTACGCTGGTACCTAAAAGGATAAGAAGCGCAGTACCTACAAACTCAGAAACGTATGGTAACATGGCTTAATCCTCATCTTTTGCCCAGCCGTGTGCATAGGTAAGAGCCTTGTTCCAGCCCTTAATACGCTTAGCACGATCCTCTTCACCAATAGAAGGCTCAAAGACACGGTCAATAGCCCAGTTCTGGATAACATCTTCCTTGCTTGACCAATAGCCTACAGCAAGACCAGCTAAGTAGGCAGCACCCATAGCGGTAGTCTCTACGCACTTAGGACGTAATACTGGAGCAGCAATAATATCAGACTGAATCTGCATTAAGAGGTTGTTAGCACTAGCACCACCGTCAACCTTTAAGGAGCGAAGATCGATGTTGGAGTCAGCCTTCATAGCGGTGATAACATCATGGGTCTGATAAGCTAAAGACTCTAAGGTTGCACGAATAATGTGGGACTTATTAACACCACGAGTAATACCAACGATAGTACCACGAGCATATTGATCCCAGTGTGGAGCACCTAAGCCAGTGAAAGCTGGAACTACATAGCAGCCATTGGTGTCTGATACCTTGGAGGCCATGTACTCAGAGTCGATAGAAGAATCGATAAGGCGCATTTCATCACGTAACCACTGAATAGCAGCACCAGCTACGAAGATAGAGCCTTCTAAGGCGTAGTTAACCTTGCCATCGATACCCCAAGCAATAGTGGTAACTAAGCCATTCTTGGAGAATACAGGCTTCTCGCCAGTGTTCATAAGTAAGAAGCAGCCAGTACCATAAGTATTCTTAGCCTCACCAGCGTTAAAGCAAGTTTGACCAAATAAGGCAGCCTGCTGGTCACCTGCAGCACCTGCAATCTTAACTTCACCACCAAAGTAATCAGTAGAGCCATAGACGCAAGAAGATGGCTTAACCTCAGGAAGCATGCAACGAGGAATATTTAATTCTTTTAAGATTTCCTCATCCCAGCAAAGGTCTTTAATGTTAAAGAGCATGGTACGGGAGGCGTTGGAGTAGTCAGTTACGTGAACCTTACCCTTAGTAAGTTTCCAAATAAGCCAAGTATCAACGGTACCGAATAAGAGCTCACCCTTTTCTGCACGCTCACGAGCACCTTCAACATTATCTAAGATCCACTTGATCTTGGTGCCAGAGAAGTAAGCGTCAATAACAAGACCTGTCTTCTCTCTGAACTTGTCGGTTAAGCCCTTTTCTTTTAAAGAGTCACAGTAAGCTGAAGTACGACGGCATTGCCAAACAATAGCATTGTAGATTGGCTCACCTGTGTTCTTATCCCAAACAATAGCAGTTTCACGCTGGTTGGTAATACCAATAGCTGCAATGTCTTCTGCCTTAGCGGAAATCTTATTTAAAGCCTCAACGGCCACGCCTAATTGAGATGCCCAAATTTCATCAGCATCGTGCTCAACCCAACCTGGCTTAGGGAAGTATTGTGTAAAAGCACGCTGTGCAACGGAGCAAACTTCACCCTTTTGATTGAATAAAATACAACGATTGCTGGTGGTGCCGGCATCTAAAGCCATTACGTACTTAGCCATAGTGATTCCTCAAAAATAAACAATCCATAGATAACTCATCTCCTTCGCTACTAGTGATATGAAGATCAGGGAGATGAATATGAGCCTATAAAAGCTTTAAGATACTAGTTATAGGCTGATACTAAGGTTCCTTAAGCCTTAGTATTTTTTCATTAAGCATGTAAATTTAATGAATT
The DNA here is from genome assembly GCF_023050945.1 of Anaerobiospirillum sp. NML120448. Taxonomy (GTDB): domain Bacteria; phylum Pseudomonadota; class Gammaproteobacteria; order Enterobacterales; family Succinivibrionaceae; genus Anaerobiospirillum. The sequence continues at coordinate 25,022 of NZ_JALKIM010000033.1, forward strand.
TTCAAGAGTTATATCCTCTTGCTCTTGGCATCTTTAATGTTTTTCCCTAAAAAAAACCAAGAGCAAAAAGACATGGGGCGCTACTTTGATAAAGGCTAAAGCTTTATGGGTAGGACCCTGAGGCTGTAGCGTGAGCCTCAGGGAACGTGGTATTGGAACCACCTAGGTTAATGATGTATTTTTGGCAAATTATTACTGATTATCTTGCTTTGCAGCCTGCTCAGCAGCATGTTGTGCCTCGAGCTTAGCCTTGTGAGACTTCTCAGTGAAAGCAACAATTAAAAGTAATACTACGCTGATGGCTGAACCACCGATTAAGATACCAAAGCCAGCATCCCAACCGAAGTGCTCAACAGTCCAACCCATTAAGGCTGAGGCTGCTACTGAGCCACCTAAGTAGCCGAATAATCCAGTAAATCCAGCTGCTGTACCAGCAGCTTTCTTATGGGCAAGCTCTAAAGCGTGTAAGCCGATGAGCATAACAGGGCCATAAATTAAGAAGCCGATGGTAATCATACATACCATGTCGATAGTGGCGTGGCCAGCTGGGTTTAAGTAGAACACAGCAGTAGCAATGGTTACGAGAACCATGAAGAATACGCCAGTTACAGCACGGTTGCCCTTAAATACGCGGTCAGATACCCAACCGCAGAATAAAGTACCTGGGATACCTGCATACTCATAGAAGAAGTAAGCCCAAGATGAGGTGTCTAAGGTCATGTGCTTGATTTCACGTAAGTAAGCAGGAGACCAGTCAAGAACACCGTAACGTAATAAGTAAACAAATACGTTAGCAATAGCAATCAACCATAAGGCCTTGTTAGGTAAAACATAGGTCATGAAGATCTGCTTAGCACTGATTTCCTCTTCGCTCTTAGCAGAGTAATCAGCTGGATAATCGTTCTTATACTCTTCAATTGGTGGTAAGCCACAAGACTGTGGAGTATCACGCATAGTCATATATGCAAATACGGCTACGATGAAGGTACCGATAGCTGGCATATAGAAAGCACTATGCCAATCGGAGAATAAATACATACCCCATAAGAAGAGTAATGGAGGTAAACCGCCGCCGATGTTGTGAGCACAGTTCCAAACAGAAACGATACCACCACGCTCTTTTTGGCTCCACCAGTGAACCATGGTACGACCACATGGTGGCCAACCCATGCCTTGGAACCAACCGCATAAGAATAAGAGCACGAACATCACAGTAATGGATGAAGTGGCCCATGGTACTAAGCCCATTAAGAGCATAATGCCACCAGAGAGAATCAAGCCTAAAGGCAAGAACACTCTTGGGTTAGAGCGGTCAGAGAAAGAGCCTGAAATAAACTTGGAGAAGCCATAAGCAATAGAAATTGCTGATAAAGCAAAACCAAGGTCGGCTTTGGTAAAGCCCTCTTCCTGTAAATAAGGAATAGCAAGGGCAAAGTTTTTACGTACTAAGTAGTAAGCAGCATAACCAAAGAAAATACCCATGAAGATCTGCCAGCGCAGCTTCTTGTACACAGGATCAATTTGATCTGCTGGTAGCCTTGCGATATGAGCAGCAGGCTGTAAGAATTTGAGCATGAATTACTCCTTTGCACCCATAATCAACAACACAAGCAGAAGAATACTTATAACTACCTTATGCTCAGGCATAAGTGAACTTTACAAATTAAGCTCTGAGGACAAAAAAAGAACTTAGATATAAAGCTCGTAAGAGTTGCGCTGTGCCTCAAAACATCGCCTTATTGATAAAAACATTAGAGTTAAGAGGATCTCATAAAGCTCATTAGTTTTTATTGATAAAGCTTGGCTTTGAACTAAAGCGTAAAACCTTATAGTCTTAAGCATCTAAATAGGGTGCTTATATCAACAACAAGAAACAGCCAACAACCCCGTATTAGCGGAGTAATGGCTAGCAGCAAATAAGCTATACGCAAAACAGTTATTTAACAGGAACAAAAATAACGAATTAGGCGCACAGCCTATTGCTACTAGTTTGAGACTTGGCTTGGTCTCAAAATCAGCACAATTCATCCAACATGCAAGATTGGCTTGGATACCTAAACCAAGCCTAACTTAGTTCTTAGTTGGATGTTAAATTACTGATAAGTAAGCTCAGCACCACTTACTTATCAGGAGTATTCATATTAGCTTGAGCGCTTTTTGTATGACTCTAAAACTAAGTACAATGGATGTTTAGCGCTCTTATGGGTGCCATTTTGCATTTGGAGACGACAAATGTTGCACTCACAAATACCAAAATCAGCATCAGAATCAGTAAGTTTATTACGCAAAGTAGTGCCAATAATCTTACCTATAGGGGCAGTGTCTTTCTTATAACCATAAACACCAGATAAACCACAGCAGCCAGCTTGTAGATCTTCAACTTCTACACCAGGGATGAAGCGTAAAAGATCTAAAGATGGACGGCCCATACCCTGAACCCTTAAGTGGCAAGGGGTATGATAGGCAACATTGGCTTTAACAGCACCAAAGCTCTTAACTAATGCGCCCTTACTATTGCGCATCATTAGATACTCCATAGCATCCCATACATGATCTTTATAATCATGAATCTCAGGCAAGTTAAAGAGCTCCTCATACTCTTGCTTTAAGAATAGGGAGCAAGTAGTACAAGTGGTGATAATGTCGATACCCTTTTGAGCATATTCTTTTAAGATTGCTACATTATTGACGGCATGCTTTTCCACCTTATCTAAATAACCTGTAGATAAGATAGGAGAGCCACAGCACATTAGTCTTTTATCTAAAATGACTTCAACATTATTACGATTTAAGACTTCAACTAAAGTCACACCTAACTCAGGCTCGTTGTAGTTAACATAGCAGCCTGGGAAGAACAATACTTTAGTAGAGCAGCTAGGCTGCTTAATCATCTTAAAGCGGGTAGCAAAATTCATTGCAGCGTAACTTGGAAGTGGAGCGTCTGAGGTTACACCAATACGCTCAATCATCTTGGTTACACGAGCGACCTTCATACCCAAGTTGGCAGCTGGGCCAGAAATAAATGGGATAGAGGTCATAAGCTTACCCATGTTCTCGTTATTACCGAGAATCAAGTCAGCTAAATCATGCTTATTGTTCTTAAAGTACTCGGCACGTGCCTTCATATTAAAGGCAGAAATAGAGGTGCCTGATGGACAAACACGATCGCAGTTTTTGCAGTTAGAGCAATACTTAACCATTGGATCGTCGTCTTCTACTAATTTACGAAGACGAGTCAGTGCAGGTCCATTAAGTTTTGGGCCACGATAAAGTCTAGATGCCTTGGCCACTGGACAGGAGGTCAGACAGATATTACAGCTGATGCATGCATCAGGATTATCGTGTTTAATCTTTGGTAACATAAATCACCACCTCCTAGAACAATGAGTCAGATAAAGCTTTGGTTTGAGCCAAGATTTCATCAAGTTGTTTTACTGCATGGTAAGCAGTTGTGATGGCTACACCATTACCTGACTTTTCAAAGCAGAAATCATAGCCTTGTAAGCTACGTCCAATAAATTGAACATTAGATAAAACTACTTCACCTGTAGGATCAACAGGCTGTAAGTTTTCGTTTACTGCAACTCCATAAGAGGCAAAAGGCTGTGGCTTGCCACAGAAAAGATATTGGTGTGACCAATCCTTTTGATCTTCTGGGACTTTAATTTCCAAGCCAAAGATTGGCTCATACATGCGTCCCATTTGGGTTACTAAACCTGAGCTAAAGAAACCACCAGTAGCAACAATTACAGCATCAGCCTTATATTCATGAGTATGGCCAAAACCACCAGTGATTAAAGTTCTGCATACTTTAGATGCAGTTGGTACTTTATTAGCTTCTAAATTAGCTACCTCATCAGCCTGAGAGGTAAAACCAATTACTTGAGCTTTTTCTACAATGTCTACTCCTAAAGAGAAACAAGCATTACGTAGTAATTTATCTAAACGTAAACCTGTTACTGATGGAGGAATAGAAGAAACCTCAACTAATTTAGTATTTAAGCGCTGCTCTAAGTCTTTTTGAATAGAGGCAGATAGCTCTGGCCGCTCTCCTAATACTGGAGGAATGATTAAAGCTGTATCAGGGCCACAAGCACCTTTTAATTGCTCAACAAAGTTTAAGCGGCCTAAATCTGTTTCTAACTCACGAGCAATATCTAAAGCACTAACATCACGATAATTACGACCTGATGGCCAGTGAAGCATTACTTGCTTAATAGAAACTTCTTTCTTGTCACCAAAGAAGTGCTGTAAGTTTTTAGCAATTAGTTTTGGATAGTAATCTTTTAAAAGTTCAAAACCGACTACTACAATCTTTGGGCGCTCAAAAATAGCATCAGACTCAACACTTGGTGGAATTAAGCATGATGGCTTAAATGAGCCAATTGCAGTAGGTACTTTTTGGTTATGATGACCATCGCCTACATATATATAGTTTTGTGAAGCAGTAAGTTCTTTAAAAGCCTCAATGGCCTCTTCAACACGCTTAGTGCCAACTAAAGCATATGGATGTGGCTTTGGTAAGGTAGCAATATGCTCAAGAGGATCTGTTACTAAGTTACCATTTTGATCATAACCATAAAGGTCGATAATACCGCCTGCTACAGTAAGAGCACCTTGACCATAAGAGAGAACTTTAACTTGATGGCCTGCTTTAGCGGCATAACATGCTGCAACTAAACCTGAGATGCCTGCACCAACTATAAGTACATTAGCCATTATTTGTCCTCCTTAGCCTTGGTAGTATTGTCAGCAGTCTTAGCTGCTTTAGCTCCTTTGGTAGTTTTAGCCTTAGGAGTTTTCTCTACGCTTGGTTCTTGAGGAGCACAAGCTGATGTCTGTTTGGCAGCATTTAAAAAGGTGTCATCTTCATGGTTAATGTTTAAAGAAACTTCGTAAATGCCACGAGTTAATTCAACATCTTTAATCTGATTGCCCCACATAACAGGACGAATACCTTTCCAACGAGCCTCTAAGAATTCTTTAAATAATTCTTTAGTGTTGTTAGCCCAGCGATCTGAAACTTCTTGTACTGTGCCTACAGCACGATATGTACAGAAGGTTCCTTGGCAAGTGCCCATACCTAATCTGGTACGACGGCGTAAGTCAGAAATGGAGTGAGTGGTTGGCTCTTGAGCTACCATTTCAATTTCAGCACGAGTTACATTCTCGCACTCACAAATAATCTCACCTTGCTCTTTATCTTGCTCAATCTTAGATACGATCTTGGCAAAACGCTCAGCGCCTTGACGATTTTCAGAAAGCTGCAATCCATAAGTAGGGAATACTTTCTTAGCACGCTCAACTAATTGTTCATCAGCCTCAGGTGCTAAAGGAACAGTTGCAGTGACGCACTTTGCATGGTTGCCAAGCACAGGGCAAACCATATTACAAACTTTTTCTGCCATTTGACGGTGGGTAGTAAACTTACCGCCACAAACAGACATAAAGTTTTGTAATCCATCACGAGGGCCGTGGTCTAATGCTACGAAGTCACGAGAGACGGCACGACCAGAGGCATTCTTATCATCACCTGCATAAAGAGGACGGCAACCAGCAAAAACACGAAGAATACGGTATTTTTCTAAGTTTTCGAAAGTAGCCTTACCAATCTCCATCATGGCCTTAACTTCATCTTGAGTAGTGCTATTATCATCTGGGTTAGCATCCATAGAGGTAGTACCCAAAATAGTCACTGTGCCATGAGGAACGAAAATGTCTGCATCAGCAGGCTTGTGCAAACGGTGAATTACATTGGTGCTAATACGGTGGTTAAAGGCAATTAAAGTACCCTTAGATGGTTTGATATTAATATCAATGCCAGCTAAGTTAGCAACCTGAGCACACCATGGGCCAGAGGCATTAATTAAGTACTTACAACCAATTTGATAAGTCTCTTTGGTGTACTTATCTTGAACGGTAACACCTTCAATCACGCCATTGCGAGAATTGATGGCAGTAACATTGGTGTAAGTTAAAACCTTACCGCCGAGCTTAATGGAGCTATCAAAGATATGCCAAAGCAATCTAAAGCCATCAATTGCAGCACCAGGGCATAAATAAGCTGATTTAATTTTTGGAGAAACGTTTGGCTCGAGGGTCAAAGTTTCCTCAATTGTCAAAGGTTTAGCACTAATTCCAGCACGAGCACATGCTTGAACCCATTGACTCTCATAGTCAGGATCGTCCTCTGGGGTGCGAATGAAAATTGATGAAATTGGCTCTACGCAAGCAGAGGCAATTTTGCGAAGAATCATGTTCTCTTCAATGCACTCTACTGCAGCATTCTTGTCTTTGACAGCATAACGAGCACCTGAGTGCAAAAGACCATGGAAACGTGAGCTGGTACCACAGCCTAAATCGCCACGTTCAACCAAGATAGCCTTGACACCGCGTAAACATAAATCACGCAAGATGCCTGCACCTGTGGCTCCGCCACCTATGATTACAACATCGGTCTGCAACATCTCAAATCCTCCAAAATCCGAAATCATCATAACCAAAGCCCCCAAAAATAACCTAAGCTTTTTTGTCAAAACAGTGCAGACAATAAGATGTAAATCACAAAAATTTACTGAACTTGTATTTTTGCTAAAAATAGCACTTGCATCAAAAATTTATTTACATATAATTTTGCCCCTTTTTTTCAGGAAAAATGACTCTTATCACAAGCAAATTTGCGATTACCTGCAATTATTTATCAGCTGATAAAGTCAAATAAGTAGAATTTTAAAGCATGAATTTAATAGCGCTAAAAGCTTTTACTATCGATGATATTGGCTTCCAACTAACCAGAAAATGAAAGATAAATATAGGTTAATATAGTATATTTTTAATTTTGGGCTCGATATTGGGGATAGCCCTAAAACAAGGTGCACCTTTTTAACAAAAATAATGCTAATTACTTGGGCAAAAGTAATTTTTTCTAAGGCAAAACTTAATATCTCTGCTTAAGAAGTAATAGTTTAAATCGTTTGTAAAGTGCACGCTTTGGCACTCATTTTTCAGCTTATTAGCAGCTATTACTCATATCAATTCTTCAATACTTTCACTACAATCAGCCCCACTCATCTTACAAATAAAAGATTACATAAGATAATCGAGGCTACTCTAACAAACGCAGTTAAATAGCCATTTACCCCTGCATTTCTCAATAATAAGGCTAACTTTTTAGCTAATTTGCTAAGCTAAAATTCAAGGCCTATCCTAAGGCTAACTACCACTAGCAACTTGAGCAATTAAACAGCACATTTAAATCATGCCAAACAGCACGCACAATGCACGCTAAAGCCAATCATACTTTCATCATTAGTGGTAGAAATTTATTGGTCTTGGTAAATTTTTCCTCACCCCAACTACAGCCCGCTCTCCTGCTCTAATTGAAGCCTTCCTAAGCCCCTAGCAAGAGCACAACCCAAGCTGACCATAGAGCAAAAAGACAAGTGATTCACAGAGCAATATCGCAATAAGGCAAGAAAGCAATAGGGCGGTAGGGCAAAAGCCGTAGCGCTGTTAGATAAGGTTTGGTGTAGTTGGTGCAGCAAAAGTATGGAGGCTAGTGTTAAAGCTAAAGATAGAGCTAGTACTAGAAATAAGTTGGTAGGTATTAGGTGGGCGGCAGCAAGTAAATTTTGGTGCTATTACTCTTATGAGGTGGTGCTACCTGATGGCTTGGGCGGGGCATGGCGATGGTGGGCACAAAAAAAATCCCAGAACACTAAGGATGGTGAGCTGGGATTCTTTGTGGTTGTTTAGTTTTAAATCTTATCCAAGCATGGAAAGAGCTAGTTGTGGGCGGCTGTTGGCCTGCATCAACATGGAGGTAGCTGCCTGCTGGATGATTGATTGTTGGCTTAATGCAGAGGACTCTTCTGCAAAGTCAGCATCACGAATACGGCTACGAGCATCTGCTTGGTTGGCTGAAACGTTGGATTGATTGCGAATAGAGGACTCAAGGCGGTTCATATAAGCACCAACCTCAGCACGGCGTGAGTCGACCTCAGCAATCACAAAATCAATAGCAGCAAGAGCATTGCGAGCATCAGCATGAGTAGCAATTTTTACTGACATGCCATCGGCTCTGTTATCTTGGCCTGGCTGAATAACAAATGCACCATTAGAAATATCAGCGATACTTTGTTTCCTGCCGTTATAGTCAACTTGAGTGCCGTTAACAATTTCTGGAATAAAGAAGCTCTTAATAGTAGCTACAATTTCATCACCGCTATTAGCGCCTACCTGTAATCTCATAATACCAGGGTCGAAGTTCTTACCATTGGCTACACTTTCATAAATGTCATCATTATTTTTCATGTGGCCTTCAAGAATCTTCTTGCCAGCAAAAGTGGTGTCAGTAGCGATGGCTGAGCCGTGTAAGAGCATAGTACCAATTTCAGTTTCTAAAGCTTTTAGATCTGTTGCGGTATTGGTGCCATTTGCTGCTTGTACTAATAAAGTACGAGCACGTTGTAAACTGCCTGTGATTTCCTCTACTGCGCCATCAATTGTCTGTAAGAGCGCAATACCATCATTAGCGTTGCGATTGCCTTGATTAAGTCCATTGATTTGGGTGGTAAGGCGATCGGAAATTTGTAAACCAGCAGCATCGTCCTTTGCAGAATTAATGCGCATACCTGAGGAGAGGCGCTGGTAGGTTGTAGTAAGTTGATTCTGGACATTAGCCAGATAGCGGCGACCATTTAAGGAGCTGACATTTGTATTGACAAATACTGCCATGGGGATAGACCTCAATAACGCACCTTAAACTGTCCAAGTCTTTACTCGTCTCTCCTGAGCTCTTGGCGGTTCAAAGTGAAAGTAGTAATGCTTAACTAGTTTGTATCCTAAATCAGACTAAAGCCTTACTCATAAACAGCCTTTGTTTCAGTAAAACTTACACTAGTCATCAATTAATTTTAACGGCAATTGCTTAAAACTTTTGATAATGAGGGTAAAAATTTTTATAGCTCTTTAGATTTATATCCTTCACTCACTTGCCTGATAGTTTGAGCTCAAGATAAGTAAACGCTAGTTACAATATGAGAGGCTATATAAATCTATCTAAACTTGGTGCAGAAAATAATTATGATGTGCTCTTAATAGGCAGCTAATTTAAAACTAAAAAAGTAGTGCTATTTTGTGAGATTGATGTGAATTGACTTAACGCTTCATCTTCTACTGGATGGTATTTTCTCTAAGTTAAACCATAGCGCCTTAAACATAGGCAATAGTCAAGATAGAAAATGGCTTGCAATTGGGATTTAATCTTAAAATATTTTTGTTTTGTGGTCTTGATCTAGTTTTATTGGAGTATTAGAATACGTGGATCTTGTTCGGCTGAATGTGAACCTAGGATAAGCTTAGGTCAAGCCTACAAGAATACAGTAAAGTCTGTCTTTAAGCTGATATCTTAAAGACTAACAGGAGATTTTATTTAATGGCTACTATCAATCAGTTAGTACGCAAGCCACGTGTGAAGTCTGTTCCAAAGAACAAAGTTCCAGCTTTGGAAGCATGCCCACAGAAGCGTGGTGTTTGTACTCGCGTATACGCCACCAAGCCAAAGAAGCCTAACTCAGCTATGCGTAAGGTTTGCCGTGTGCGTTTAACCAATGGTTACGAAGTTACCTCTTACATCGGTGGTGAGGGTCACAACCTTCAGGAGCACTCCGTAGTAATGATCCGTGGTGGTCGTGTTCGTGACTTACCAGGTGTTCGTTATCACGTATTACGTGGTCGTTTAGACTGCGCTGGTGTAAAGGACAGAAAGCAACGCCGCTCTAAGTATGGTGTCAAGAAGCCTAAGGCTTAATTGAAAACCCCGCTAGAGTAAGGCCAAACGAAGCCAACGAAAGTTTGTAATCTACAAACATCCCCTGCTCCATAGCATATGAGCATGGGCAGCGGAAATTCGTTAAATTTACTTTCTATTTTGTTTTGGAAAACCCTGAAGTAACGAGGAATTACAAATGCCAAGACGTCGTGTTGTAGGTCAGCGTAAGATTTTGCCTGATCCAAAGTTCGGTTCTGAGCTTCTTGCTAAGTTCATCAACGTTGTAATGTTAGACGGTAAGAAGTCTATTGCCGAGAGTATCGTTTATGGCGCATTAGACACCATTTCTGAGAAGAGTGGCAAGGAACACCTCGCCCTGTTCGAGGAAGCCCTTGATCACATTCGTCCTGCTGTTGAGGTTAAGTCCCGCCGTGTTGGTGGTGCTACCTACCAGGTTCCAGTAGAAGTTCGTCCAGCTCGTGGCAACGCCTTAGCTATGCGCTGGTTAGTAGAAGCTGCTCGCAAGCGTCACGAGAAGACCATGGCTTTACGTTTAGCCGGTGAGATGATGGACGCTTCTGAGAATAAGGGCTCTGCTGTTAAGAAGCGTGAAGACGTTCACCGTATGGCTGAAGCTAACAAGGCTTTTGCTCACTTCCGCTGGTAATAAAGAGGTTTTTAAATGGCACGTACTACAGCTATTAACTTATATCGTAACATCGGTATTAGTGCCCACATTGACGCTGGTAAGACCACAACTACTGAGCGTATTTTGTTCTACACCGGTAAGAGCCACAAGTTAGGTGAGGTTCACGACGGTGCTGCTACCATGGACTGGATGGAGCAGGAGCAAGAGCGTGGTATTACTATTACCTCTGCTGCTACCACCTGTTTCTGGAAGGGTATGGCTGGTCAGTTCGACAAGCAATACCGCTTCAACATCATTGATACCCCAGGCCACGTAGACTTTACTATCGAAGTAGAGCGTTCCATGCGTGTTCTCGACGGTGCTGTGATGGTTTACTGTGCTGTAGGTGGTGTACAGCCACAGTCTGAGACTGTATGGCGTCAGGCCAACAAGTACCACGTACCACGTCTTGCTTTTGTTAACAAGATGGACCGTACTGGTGCTAACTTCTTACGTGTTGTAGAGCAGATCAAGACCCGTTTAAAGGGTAACCCTGTTCCTCTCCAATTACCTATCGGTAAGGAAGATACCTTCGTAGGTGTTGTAGATTTATTAAAGCGTAAGGCCATTGACTGGAATGAGGCTGATCAAGGTTTAACCTTCGAGTACACTGAAATTCCAGCTGATATGGTTGAGGAAGTAGAAGAGTGGCGTGCTAAGTTAGTTGAGGCTGCTGCTGAGGCTGACGAGACCTTAATGGATAAGTTCTTTGGCGGTGAGGAGCTCACCGAGGAAGAAATTATCGGTGGTTTACGTGCTCGTACCTTACGTAACGAAATCATTCCAATGTGCTGCGGCTCTGCCTTCAAGAACAAGGGTGTTCAGGCAATGCTCGACGCTGTTGTAATGTACTTACCATCTCCAGCTGATGTTCCACCAGTTAAGGGTGAGACTTTAGATGGTGAGGTTTCTGAGCGTAAGACCGATGACAAGGAGCCATTCTCCGCTCTTGCATTCAAGATTGCTACCGATCCATTCGTTGGTAACTTAACCTTCTTACGTTGCTACTCTGGTGTTGCAAACTCTGGCGATACCGTGCTTAACTCCGTAAAGGGCAAGCGTGAGCGTTTCGGTCGTTTAGTGCAGATGCACGCAAACAACAGACAGGAAATCAAGGAAATCTTATCTGGTGATATCGTTGCAGCTATCGGCTTAAAGGAGACCACCACTGGTGATACTCTTTGTGCTGAGAGCGCTCCAATCATCTTAGAGCGTATGGAGTTCCCTGATCCAGTTATTTCCGTAGCTGTAGAGCCTAAGACCAAGTCTGACCAAGAGAAGATGGCATTAGCTTTAAACCGTCTTGCTCAAGAAGATCCATCCTTCAAGGTTCACACCGATGAAGAGTCTGGCCAGACCATTATTTCTGGTATGGGCGAGTTACACTTAGACATCATCGTTGACCGTATGCGTCGCGAGTTCAAGGTTGACTGCAACGTAGGTAAGCCACAGGTAGCTTACCGTGAGACCATCCGCTCCAAGGTTGAGCAGGAAGGCAAGTTCGTACGTCAGTCTGGTGGTCGTGGTCAGTTCGGTCACTGCTGGTTACGTATCGAGCCTCTCGAGGCTGGCAAGGGTTACGAGTTCGGCAACGAGGTTGTTGGTGGTGTTATTCCTAAGGAGTACATCCCAGCAGTTGATAAGGGTGTTCAAGAGCAGATCGCTAACGGTGTTCTCGCTGGCTACCCAGTTGTTGACGTTAAGGTTACTGTATTCGACGGTTCTTACCACGAAGTTGACTCTTCTGAAATGGCCTTCAAGATTGCCGCTTCCATGGCATTCAAGGCTGGCTTCATGAAGGCAACCCCAGTATTACTCGAGCCTTTAATGAAGGTTGAGGTTGATACTCCTGAGGAGTACATGGGTGACGTTATCGGTGACTTAAACCGTCGTCGTGGCATGGTAGAAGGCATGGAAGACGGTCCTACTGGTAAGATCGTTCGCGCCATGGTTCCACTTGCTGAGATGTTCGGTTATGCAACCGACTTACGTTCTCAAACTCAGGGTCGTGCTTCATACGTTATGGAGTTCGGTCACTATGCTGAGGCTCCAAAGAACATCGCTGATGCTGTAATCTCTGCTCGTCAGACCAAGTAATTACTAGCTTAAAGCAATAATTGCGTAGTAACGCTTAAAAGAATTTTTTAAGTAATAAAGTTAGGGATAATGATAGTTATCCCTAATTTTTAAGAAAATTTGAGCTTTCTTTATTAGTTAAGGGCTTAAAATTGCCTTTAATGCTCAATACTGCGCTATAATCTTATAAATTTAAGGGTTAGCTTTTAGTTGATAGCAAAAAGTTGCTTAGTAAAATAAACAGCTCAATCTATTACTAGACTCCCTTATCGCAGATTCAATACGAGAAGGGTACAGGGTACCCACTTTATAGGTAGATCAAAATGGCAAAAGAGAAGTTTGTCCGTTCTAAGCCACACGTAAACGTAGGCACCATCGGTCACGTTGACCACGGTAAGACCACTTTAACTGCAGCTTTAACCAAGGTTTTAGCTGAGAAGTTCGGTGGTGAGGTTCGTGCTTTCGATCAGATCGATAACGCTCCAGAAGAGAAGGCTCGTGGTATTACCATTAACTCCTCTCACGTTGAGTACGACACCGAGACCCGTCACTATGCTCACGTAGACTGCCCAGGCCACGCCGACTACGTTAAGAACATGATTACTGGTGCTGCTCAGATGGACGGCGCTATCTTAGTATGTGCTGCTACCGACGGCCCAATGCCACAGA
>NZ_JALKIM010000034.1 GCF_023050945.1 Anaerobiospirillum sp. NML120448
CACAGTTATCTAACTGCAAACCTTGTAAGCAGAAGTCTAGCAATTTGTCATATTCAGAAGGATTAAGATTATTACGTAAAGCTTGATCTTGGGCTGTATTGTTAATATTATTCATAGCAGGAGACCTATGTTTTGATTTTGAGTTACTTGGTCTCCTTATTCTACATTAATTTTCATATCCCTCATCTTATTTCATTACATCTCTTTACCATTCAAATCATACACAATCAAGTTCTGTCGCCATATATATTTCATAATGTCAATATTTTTTAGAAAAAAATAATTTTTACTAATTGGCACGATTTTTGTCAACTAATCCCACAAGATTTTCAATTGATCCCATTAGAGGTGTATGGCGATAGCCCCTTATTTTTAACAGCTCTCAGATATGGTAGCAATGAGCTTATTTCCTTATTATTACCTTTGAGCACCAAACTTAGTGAGGACGAAAAGTTTAGAGCCTTTAACGAAGTCTATTGGAGCAACAAGATAGCTTTAATTGATATTTTAGAACAAGCAGGCCTATCAGTTGCTCAATATGGCGGCCAGGCCTTTAGAAAAGCTGTAGCTTTTAACAACGAAAAACTAGCAAGAGTCTTTTTGCAAAAAGGCGTGGATGTCAACTTTCATGAAAAAGATATGGTTTTTCCTAATGCCTCAACTCCTATTATTGAGGCAGCACGTAATAATCATTTAGCCTTAGTCAAATTACTCATCGACTATGGTGCTGATATTACTTTGTGCGACAAGTATGGCGATCGCCCTTATAGTTTAGCCGTCAAAAACAAAAACCATGCTATGGCTAAACTCTTAAAAGAGCTTGAGCCTGAGGATTGGCATAATGAACAAGAGCAGCTTAGCCTATTTAAGCGCTACAAAGCTCCACAAAAGCTGATTGATTACTTAAAAACAGGCCCCTTGAGAATTGAGTTTCCTAATGAAGAGCATATTACTTATGTAGAGCTCTACTCTTTCATGGATGTTCAAGAATTTACTTATAAGCGCAAGCGCTTCTTATCAATAATGTCTGACTTAGACAATTATAGTGATTATTTATTGCTCTTTTATTCTAAGGATAAGTTGCTTTGGTACTTTGATATTGAACATGAGGAATTGGCCCCCTTGGTTAAATGGGATGAATTTATCCACAACCCAGGCCCCATTCTCAACGACATGCTGTTAGGCAAATATGCCCCTATCGACTAACACCACTTACCAGCTCTGCTCTGGCCATGACATGAGCAGAGCTGCACTGCACTGCGCTGCGCTGCAACTTTCCATAGGTCCAGCCCTATAGTTTTTATAGAGCTAAGCACTGCGGCCATCATTGGGCTAGCCCTATGGCCATAATAGAGCTATTACTTCGGTACTTATAGTGCCAAGTATGTAGCTTTTACAAGCTCTATACTGTGGTTTTAACTAAGGATGGCACAGATGTTTTTAAGAACCAGTCCAGCTGGTTTTGCCACTATCTTTATATCTTAGCGAGGATAAGCTTATGAAAAAATTTGACCCAAACTATGAGCTGTTAGCCGACATGTATGGCGACTCATACTATCCGACCTTTTTAGTGGACAAAATTAAGTTCCAACTACAAGAGGTCATCAAGGTGCTTGAACAAGGCGAAACTGACGTTAACACCATACAAAACCAATTAGACCAGGCTGTCTTGGCTATTAACGATCTCCAAGAAGAGTTTGATGAAAACAACAGCGAACTTGAAACCATAGCACGTGAGAGTATTGGTGCAAGTGTACGCTATGTCTTGCAGTGGTTTAATATTCCTATCGACATCGAAGAGGCAATTCGTGAACGTGATTGGTAGCCTTTATCATGTAGCTTTTGGGGCCCTGTAGCTTTTTAGAGGCTATATGGTCTTTTATAGGCTATTTAGCCTTTTGCTGTAGCTCTACACTAACTTGATAAGAGTGAGGTTTTTCTGTATGAACAACTTACCTTTAGAACTATTCAATCGCAATAGCTTCCAGAGTTTAGACTCCACTGAGAAAACTAAGCTCATGGAGCTTTTAGCTAAGCTTTATGATCTTTCATTTATTGGGCTTCAATCTTTTGCTCGCTGGGGTCAAAGTCTAACCACAGGAGTATTTACTAAAGGTGAGCGCCGTATGGTTTTTGTTCCAGGAGACACTATTACCATAGGCTGGGATCACTTTGTACAAGGCCTTGATAAGGATAATCTTGAGCTAATTACAGAGGTTTTAGAAGAGTACGAAATTGAAGGCTCTTGTGAAGACTTCATTAAAAACATGATGCTACCACCCTTTAGCGCCACTATCAGTCCCATGATAGTCTCTGAGCAATTAGAGGAAATTGGCTACTTAGCTATTAGCAAGGACGATTCCAGACTTAATCAGCGTGATAGAAAAGAGCTTGCTAATTTTCTAAGCAGTGATTGTGAAGGGCTGGAAATAGTCAATCATGTGCGCTTTAGAAAAGAAGCAGGTGAGTGCAAGATCTGGCTCTATGAAGAAACCTCACTAAGCACCCTTAAGCAATCTTTGCAAGATCAAGGACTTACTTTGCCAAGCGCTAATGAATGGGCCTACTTAGCAGGAGGTGGATGTAGAACCCTCTATGCTTTTGGTGATAATTTAGACTTTAATATGCGCTTACACCACTTTTCTGGTAGTGAACAAGAGGATCAGCCATTTGATTTGCAAGAGCCTAATTTCTTTGGTCTCTCTATTGCTTATGATCCTTACAAACAAGAATTAGTCGATGGTCAAAGCAAAACCACTTGCGGCGGCGATGGTGGCTGTAATATTTGTGGAGGTCTGGGGCCTGTGGTTGGCTATTTAACTTGCTCACCACATTATAAGCCTCAAGAGCATAAGAGTGATCTTATAAACGGCAATTATGAGTTTGTACGTCCTATAATTCGTATCAGCAAAGATTAATCCCTACTCTCTCCTATGAATAGAGTGGTAATAGCCGCTATGCCAGTATAGGCCACACTAAGCTGGCCTATGCAGACATGAGCCTGTGTATTCATGCCAATGCCTGCCTTGCTATAGGCATTGGCAACTCATGGTTTATACTGTCCTTATATAGACACAAAAGCATCTTATCTGTGGTATAAGGAGGTTAAACTTGCCTTGCATCTTAGAAGCAGTGTTGGAGCCATTATGAGTCCTAATAGATTTAAAGACCTTAGCTATTTTACTTTCCATGCTGAGAAGCCTATAAGTGTCCAATGCCCCAAGTGTAAGGGTATGGGCATAGTACAGATTAAGGATAATCTTGCTTATTTTAATTGCACCCATTGCCATCACAGCCTCATACAAGATCGTACTTTGTATCGCTATGATGTTCATAATCATTGCAGCAATTGTGGGCGCTACTACAGAGTAGATCTTAAGCCTAATGAAGCTCAAAACTTTAACAAGCTCATGGTAGCATGTCCTTATTGCGGAACTAAAATGCAAGGACAAGTACATAAAACAGCTTATTGCTACGACTATCGTTCAAGCCTTAAACAAGGTTGCGATCCTTTCTTTAATTTTCCCTTATGGTTCTTGTCCTCCTTTAATGGCAAATT
The DNA here is from genome assembly GCF_023050945.1 of Anaerobiospirillum sp. NML120448. GTDB lineage: Bacteria > Pseudomonadota > Gammaproteobacteria > Enterobacterales > Succinivibrionaceae > Anaerobiospirillum. The sequence goes on from NZ_JALKIM010000034.1 coordinate 3,560, forward strand.
AGTTTGGGCTCTTAATAGAGAACACCTAAACTATCTTATTGATTACTACGAGATTACTATCAAAACCGATCAACTTCAAACTTTTAGTGAATAGCTCATAATAATCATATATCATATTAGCAACGCTAAAATGATGTACGAGGCCGCTATGACTCTGAGTGAATTATCTGAGAAATCACTATCTTTTAAAAAGCCTGATATAAACCTTTGTATGGATGATTTTTATCAGGTTGATTTCCTAATGGATAAGCTCGATATTGAAAAGCCAGTGGCTGAGTACCTCATATATATTTATGACAAAACTAAAGCGTTTATAACTGACAACGAGCTATCGCAAAAAATAAACGATCTGTTATATACCTTTGGCAGTAATATTGAAGAGCGGTCATTAGACAATCGAAACGAGAGTTTGGTAGTTTATGATTTACCTTCAACTCTAGCAATGCACACTTTATTTGGTCCAATGTGGGCAAATAACATTACTAATTTTTGTATTGAGCTTAACTCATCATTAGAGTTTAGAGCATTCATAAATGCTGTACTACCCTATACTTTACCACCTCACAAGAAATACAGCTTTACAAGTTTGTATCGTATGTTACGCATGTTTGAAGGCTCTGCATCATATAATGCATCTGCAACCAACAATCAAAATGATGATCAAGTAAATGAACTTTATGAGTTTTTTCGTGAGTTAAGATTTTCCTTTCCATTAAGTGATGACAGGACAAGCTATTGCCCAGATCATGGCTTTCTTAAAGGGGTAACAATTGACTCAAATAAGCCATTTGCTAATACACTTGGTGCTGATGGTCAGTATATAAATGCAACAAATGTTTCTGAAGATAGTAGCCCTGCACGTTGTTACATAAGCTGCTCAATCTATGACACAACAAGACGATCTACATTAGAAGTTCTTATACGATGACATAGATCTATAGCCTTGAATGTAGCTTCTTATAGAGTTGCATAAAAATTTCTTTAATTAAAGGCATCTATTTTCTACAGGTTAATCTTTAATAAAGGACAGTTCCTGACTAGAGTGAACTTGATATTTAAGTTGCTCCTTAGTAATAATTTTGAAAACTATTTTAGACATAGGAAAGTTTGCTAAAACTTACCCATATATGAATAATTTGTGGCTTTCATCCACTGGGCAAGCCCAGTGGTTTTTCGCCACTATCTTTATAACAAGCTTAAAATTCCTTGTCTTTTTAGGTTTCTTAATCTAAACGGCCATTATTAAGAGTTTTGGTCTTAATTATGGTTTCGCCAACACTAAGGATAGCTATTACAACTTAAAGGCACATTAAAACACAGACTAAATAGCCTAATTGTTTTAGTTTTAAGCTTTTGATTGTGATGAGGTTTGGCTATTACTGTAATAGTTAAACTTTGGTTTTTAGTTTTAAACATGTTAAAGGAGAGATTTGATTAAGCATGAGCTTAGTATGCTTTTGCATACTTTGGTTGTGTTTGATTGGGTCAAAATATATGAAAAATTTGCGTGCAATGCCTTACCACAAATTTTCCATACCTATGTACCATTTAGTAAAAATTGGTGCTTTGCTATTGCTCTTTTGCCTTATAGCTTTAATCGATTTCTGGCCGACTGAAACTTATCATGCTCAAGAGGTTGTGCTTTATCCTTATGAAGAAGTAAGCCAATTTGATGATAAGTGCAATTATCAAATGAATGTTTCCAAAACTGATATAGCACTCTACGAACTCTTTGAAGTAGACTTTGAGTCCAATAGAGACTGCTTAGCCTCAAGATAGCCTTTTAATCAACTAAAAGCTAATTGGATGGGCCGTTATACCTAAAGGTAAACCACAAGCTCTCTTAGTATCGGCCTATTCATTTAGCTATCAATATTAGACCACACCAGTTAATGCTCTTGCCTTGCCTTTGCCCACCTTAACGCCAATCTTTCTGCTTGGCTTACCTTGGTAAGCCACCACTCTTCTTAACATAGGTTAGGGCCATCAGAATTATTGGTTTTTTGACATTAGCCTGCTTTATCTGTTGAATGATCTCAAATAGGTGTTTTGATGGCTCTAAGCCTTAAAAGCTTTCTTCACGATTCAGTCATAGGTGTATTTAGTAAAGATAAGCCTAACAACAAGACTCTAAATGTAAATAAACTTTTTGTACATAATTGAAAATTTGTATATCTAGCATAGATCCAACATGCTAGAATGTTATACATGCAAAAATTTATTAGTATTTGCATTAGATAATTTACTGTATTTTACACGTGTGCCCTTTCTTTGGTTCAAATAGATCCCCTGGGGGATTTGAAAAAAACTATACGTATCAAATCGGCACTCAACTTAAGGCGTTCAAAAGCGGGTATCAAAAAGAAACCTGATAAATAAGGCGTTTTAGTCGCCTACTTAAAAATAAGTCTGTACCAGGCAGTACGTATAATTATTTCTCAATCCCCCTGGGGCTCTATTTGAACCTTTCTTTCTTTGTTTTAGACAATCTTTGTTAATTTGTAAACAACCGCAAAGGCAGCCTATTAATTTTATTGGCGTAAATAAGGAGATAAGATGGATTTATTTGAGGAAGTGCAGGCTCTTGGCAGAAAATGCAAGTCAGTGAGCGATAAAATTACTTCAGAAGAGGCTACCAAAAACACATTGGTAATGCCTTTCATTAAGATGTTAGGCTATGACCCTTTTGATTTAAACGAAGTAGTTCCTGAGTTTACTGCAGCTATTGGTGAGTATAAAGATAGACGTGTAGACTATGCCATTATGTCTGAGGGCAAGCCTATTATTATTATTGAGTGTAAACCTTATGGTGATGAGCTTAATAGTCTAAAATGCGCTCAACTTATGACCTATTTTATTGGTTGTGAGGCTCGTGTTGCAATTCTTACTGACGGCAATCGCTATCTATTCTTTTCTGACTTAGAAGAGCCTAACAAAATGGATAGCAAGCCTTACATGGAGTTTGTTCTTGAAAAGCCAGACTCTTCTTTAATTCCTGAGTTAAAGAAACTGATGAAAGGTAATTTCAATATTGATGAGGCTCTTAACTCTGCTAGCTTGCTCAAGTACACTCGTGAATTTAAGCGCATCATGGCTGAACAGTTAAAATCACCTGATGACGATTTCTTAAAGTTTTTTGTTAAGCAGTGTTATGACGGTGCCTTTACCTCCAATGTAAAAGAACGCTTTGCTCCTATTTTAACTGATGCTTTAAATTTCTTTATTAAAGACAAAGTAAATGAGCGTCTTGCAAACGCCATAAATGATGTTAATCAAGGCGGTAATGATGGAGATGTTTCAACATCATCAACAGGTGAAATTGCAGGAGATGGCTTACCTAATAGCCAAAAGGAAGAAACAGAGCCAGATGATGGAATTATTACTACTGATGAAGAAAAAGAGGCTTACTTCATCATTAAGTCAATATTAATGGGAGAAGTGGCTCCTAAAGATATCATTCTTAATGATTTTAAGAGCTTCTGTAATATTTGCTACGAGCGCAAGGGCAAAGTATTTGTCCGTCTATTCTTTAATAAGGCTCCTTTAAAGATTGGTTTCTTAACTACCACTGCAGATGGTAAGAAAGACTTTGATCAGGTACAAATTGATACTGTAGAAGATATTTATCAATATGCTGATCGCATCAAGGCAAGTATTAAAGAAGTTAAATAAAAGTCTACTGTTATATTTTAATCTTTTTAAATTGTCTTTCTTTAATATCACTTTGTAATAATTGAGCATAAAAAACTCATCCTCATAAAGGGTGAGTTTTTTTTATGACTTGGCATTTATTAAGAAATATAAGCCATGGTATATAAGATACTTACAGCTTTTATTAAAAGTTGGAAGATACTAGCTTATCCGTATACAGAAGCGATGGGCTGAGCTGGCTTACGCTGACGCTCGCTCTGCTGCCGCTGGGCCGAGCTAAGAATAGCTTAGCTTAGTAAAAGAAAGAGGGAGCTATTAGCTCCCTCTTATTGTAGTAATGAAACTTTTTTAATTACTCAGCTTCTGTAGCCTTGTCTTCTTTAATTTGAATCAAGATATTAGACAGAATAGCGGCAACACCACCAGTAGTAATACCAGAGGAGAAGATATTTTTAATTACTTGAGGGCATTGGCTTAAGATATCTGGAACTAACTCAACAGATAAACCAAAGGAGAAAGAAATAGCCATTACTAAAACAGCCTTACGGTTAATGTGTTGAGAAGCAATAATACGAATACCAGAAGCAGCCACAGTGCCAAACATCAATAAGGTAGCACCACCTAATACAGGATCTGGAATAAGAGAGAAGATAATACCAATAGCTGGGAATACGCCTAACAGAATTAAGAAACCAGCAATGTAATAGCCAACATAACGGCTAGCAACACCAGTTAACTGGATCATGCCGTTGTTTTGAGCAAATACTGAGTTAGGGAAAGAGTTTAATAAACCAGCTAACATGGAGTTAAAGCCATCGGCTAAGATACCGCCAGAAGCACGCTTTAAGAATACAGGGCCTTGAACTGGCTCACCAGAAATTAAAGAGTTAGCAGTCACATCACCATAAGCCTCAATAGCAGTAATAAGGTAAACAATACCTAAAGCAATAATTGAGGAGATATCAAAATCGATACCATACTTAAATGGCATTGGGATATTAAAGCCACCATAGCTTTGTACTTGGCTAAAATCGACACGGTCTAAGAAAATTGCTACTACATAGCCGATTAATAAACCAATTACGATAGAGCTCATACGTAAGTAACGATTGGAGCTACGGTTAAAGAATAGGATGGAAATGATAACTAAAGCAGCTAAGCCTAAGTTTTCCATGCTACCAAAGGTACCATTGCTCATAGCGCCAAAACCACCACCACAAGCGGTAATACCTACCTTAATCAAGGAAAGGCCAATTAAGGTAACTACAATACCAGAAACTAGTGGAGTAATGATTTTTCGAGTGAAGCGTAATACTCGGCTAACAGCCATTTCTACAACAGAGCCAGCTACTACAGCACCGAAAATCATAGACAGGCCACCAGTGGCACCAGCTGCAATAATAGGGGCAATGAAGGAGAAAGATGTACCTTGGATACACAACAAGCCGCAGCCAATAGGGCCAAAACGACGGCATTGAATGAAAGTAGAAATTCCAGAGGCAAATAAAGACATAGAAACTAAGAAAGAGGTAGTTTCAATATCAAAGTTTAAAGCACCAGCAATAATAAGAGGTGGAGTAATAATAGCTACGAAAATAGCTAATAAGTGCTGAATAGCGGCAAAAAGAGCGTCTTTTAAAGGAGGACGATCGTTTAAGCCATAAATAAGTTCAGACTTCATTTCATTTTCAGTAGCGTTAGGCTCGTGATAGCTTACGTCTACTTGGCCTTGGGACTTATTAACTTCCTTAGCGATTGCTGCTGCAACCTTGGTAGTCTCGTGTTGGTCGTGCTCAGACATGAATTTACCTTTGGAGAAAAAGAGCATTATCTTCATCAAAGCCAAACACTTGCTTATTGAGATAAACAAGTGTCAATGTAATTACTTGGAGTTAAAGACTTATAAAAACCCAAACAAAAAGCATAGGGCTTAACAAAATTACAATAAAACGGCTTATATTTCTGATATTTAGGCTATAGGGGCACTATTCAGTAAATATAGATAAAGATGTGATTAAGAAATTTGGTGCCTATTTTACAATCAATTTTTTTAAATAAAAGTAATGCACTAAAAAGGTGAAAAGCATGGTAATGACTCACAAAACAACTATAAGACACTTGCTAAATAGTTTGAATTACTATAAGGATTTTTTTAAGCTAAAGTTCATATCAGCACAGGATAAGCAATCTTATGCGCTCTATTATCAATATTCCTGCAAGAGCGTATCTTTGCACGCTAAGAAGCAACCTTATGTGGTTTTAGCTTGGCAACATAAGAGCTTTGAAAGCTTTACGATAAACTGTGCAATAAGCTATGCATTGGTCTAAGAGAGCTTATAGAAGCCATCATTAGCCAATATGACCCATTAGTTGTTTAACAGCAAAAAAGAATAGCGAAGTTAGCATTAAAAAATTGAGTCTAATAGTGGCCTTTAGGAATTATCTGGCAACAGAGTAAGCTATTAAGGTGAGATGAGATGAGATGCTCAAGATATTAGTCTTCTAGTACTAGAGCTAAAAGAGCTACTGACAAATATGGGTCATAAGGCTAAGAATACATACTAATAAGATTGATCCTTAGCCTTAAAAATTGAAATATATTAAATAGGGCTTGCTAGGCCACAATTGGTATAGGCACTACCTAAAAAGCAATCACAAGCATAATTGTGTAGCTGGGAAATGTTTAAAAATAGGCAAGCTAAGATAAAAGTTGCTCCAGGGCTATTTTCAAACTTGGCTAAAGAGGCTTGTTCCTTATTAGCATATGGGCCTTGAGGGTTATTTGCTTCTACCTCCCAAGTATGTCCAATAACTCTATTATAGTAGTTAAATTTAGCCAGCTGCTTAGTTAAACTTAGCTCTTCATCTTTAGTGCGGCTTAATAAGTCAAACAGTACACTTTTATATGCTGGCATATTTGGCATATCATTGATTACCTGAGTTAAGAGACTAGCTCTTATAGTCTGCCAGTTTGGTAAGGCACTAGTGTGCTCAATATTTAACTCAGAAAAATCATCAAAAGATGACATTAGTTGAGAGTACATATTAAGCTGCTCTAAGTTTTTAGCTGACATAAGCTTTTGATACTGCTCCTGGTCTAATAAAAAGCTTTGAGCAAAAAGTACAGTATATTTAAGTCGCATTAGCTCATTAGAACATTCGAGCGTCTTATCCAGATTTAAGTCAGTTTCCTCGTTAAATTGATTGTCATCCTTATTGTTAGGCTCATCAGGAGACCATATCTCAAAAGTCTCATCGTCGCCAAAAATTAAATTTTCATCAAAATTGAGGCTGTCATTATCAAAAAACTGGCCACTATCCTGATTAAAGTCTGATTCACCTGTAACTTCTACTTTGCTTTCTACAGGTCTTTCGTCAATATAACTACCAGTAATAGGGTCAAAATGGCGTAAAGCATCAGCAGGGTTAATCTTTCCTATGTTGGATGAAGAACCTTTATGAATTTTTACCGCAGCTTGATCCTTTTCTATTACTTGATCATTAACATGACGGCTTGCTAATACTTTAATATTAGATCTGCGTGCCTGCTCAAAAGGCATAAATGCAGTTCCTGTAGGCATGCTTTTGCCTGTATTACTAGTAGAGTTATCGCTAGCAGTACCTTTAGAGCCCATCTCCTCTGTGTCAGCATCAGTCTTTATTGCTCCATTGCTGGCTGATTGTGATAGGGTGGCTTTATCGACTGACTCATCAGTAGTAGCAGTAGTTACCATAGAAGTCGTAGCTTGCTCCTGAGTTTCCATAGAAGCTTTAAACTCTTCTTTAGTAAGTACTTTAGAACTTTCACTGTCCATATCTTTAGCAAGATCAATAGCTTGTTGCCAAATATCCCCAGCAGAAGCATTAGACAATTTAATTCTTTTTAAACCGCCAGTGGTCTTTTTCTTGGTGGTAGCAGAGGTCTTAGCAGATTTTGCTTTGACCTTAGGCTTACTATCCTCAGTTACAATATCGCTAGTGCCTGTAACTCGACTAATAATAGTCTCTTCGCTATTTTTGCTAATGCTATCATCTTTAGTCTCAATACCAGTGGCAGATTTAACCACTGTTACCCCAGTTTCTGTAGCTGTGGCAGTAGCTGTGCTAGCTGCTGTGATGGTGCCTTTATCTTCGGCTGTAGCAGTGCTAACAGCTGTAGTAATAGCTGCTTTTGCTACATTGCTACCACTTTCATGGTCACTTCCTTGTGGTAAGGCCTCTGTGCTAGCTTTTGCTGTAGTTTCTTGAGTTTTAGCTTCAAAGTTAGGCTGACTGCCATCCATAGTTTTCCAGATTACTTGAACCTTTGGTGCCTGGTCTTGTTTATCTGAGTTAACTTTAGAGGCATCATTAACTTGTTCTGGGCTTGAAGTATCTTTAATAGCTTCCTCTTTAATTGATTTGGCTACTCTAAATACTTTTTTACCATCATTCTCTTTAGCGTTATTATCAATACGATCCAGAATCGATAAATAGCGCTCTTGTGCTCTTTGAGAGAAGCTTTTTTCGCTAACATTTGGTATAGCTTGTAAATTTCTACTATAAAAATTCTGTACAAAAAGCTCTTCTTTACTAATTGGAGCATGTTCATATTGCTCAGTGGTAATTAATAAATTAGCAGATTGCTCACCACTAAAATTAGTCTTTACGCTATTGCCCTTGCTTCCCTCTTGAATAATAGCAGCTGCATTAGTAAGTACCAATCCAGAAGCGCTAGCACTTGTTTTTGCACTCTTATTCTCAGCTACAGGATCATTACTCTTATTCTGTTGGTCATTAGAGCTAGAATCAGTTTGTGAATCTGCTGCATTAGTAAGTACTAAGCCAGAGGCGCTAGCACTTGCTTTAGCTGTTTTAGTTTCAGCTAAAGGCTCAGTATCCTTATGCTGCTGGCTATTAGAGCTATTATCTTGTACAGAGTCTGCTGCGTTAGTAAGTACCAAGCCAGAGGAGCTAGAGCTTGTTTTAGCGCTCTTATTCTCAGCTACAGGATCATTACTCTTATTCTGTTGGTCATTAGAGCTAGAATCAGATTTAGAGTCAGCAGCATTAGTAAGTACTAAGCCAGAGGCGCTAGCACTAGTTTGAGCATCCTTTCTTTCACTTTCACGTACAGGCTCAGTACTCTTATCCTGTTGGGATGTAGAGCTATTTTCTTGTACAGAGTCTGCTGCATTAGTAAGTACTAAACCAGAGGCACTAGCACTTGCTTTAACTGTTTTAGTTTCAGCTAAAGGCTCAGTATCCTTATCCTGTTGATCATTAGAGCCAGAATCAGATTGAGAGTCAGCAGCATTAGTAAGTACTAAGCCAGAGGCACTAGTACTTGCTTTAGCTGTTTTAGTTTCAGCTAAAGGCTCAGTATCCTTATCCTGTTGGGAATTAGAGCCAGAATCAGATTGAGAGTCAGCAGCATTAGTAAGTATCAAGCCAGAGGAGCTAGAGCTTGTTTTAGCATCCTTAGTCTCACGTAAAGGCTCAGTACTCTTATCCTGTTGGGAATTAGAGCTATTATCTTGTACAGAGTCTGCTGCGTTAGTAAGTACCAATCCAGAGGCATTAGCACTTGCTTTAGCTGTTTTAGTTTCAGCTAAAGGCTCAGTACTCTTATCCTGTTGGGATGTAGAGCTATTATCTTGTACAGAGTCTGCTGCGTTAGTAAGTACCAAGCCAGAGGCACTAGCACTTGCTTTGACTGTCTTATTTTCAGCTAAAGGCTCAGTATCCTTATCCTGTTGGGAATTAGAGCTATTATCTTGTACAGAGTCAGCTGCATTAGTAAGTACTAAACCAGAGGCAATAGGGGCAGCTTTAGCTGTCTTGTTATCAGCTAAAGACTCAGTATCCTTATCCTGTTGGCTATTAGAGCTATTATCTTGTACAGAGTCAGCTGCATTAGTAAGTACCAAGCCAGAGGTGTTATGGTTTGCTTTAGCTGTTTTATTTTCAGCTAAAGGCTCAGTACTCTTATCCTGTTGGGATGTAGAGCTATTTTTTTGTACAGAGTCTGCTGCGTTAGTAAGTACCAAGCCAGAGGCGCTAGCACTTGCTTTAGCTGTTAAAGGCTCAGTACCCTTATCCTGTATGGAATTAGAGCTATTATCTTGTACAGAGTCTGCTGCATTAGTAAGTACTAAACCAGAGGCACTAGGGGCAGCTTTAGCTGTTTGAGTTTCAACTAAAGGCTCAGCACTCTTATCCTGTTGGGAATTAGAGTTGTTTGCTTGCTCAGAAGCGGGAGCGGAAGCGGCTGCGTTGGTGAGCACCAGGCCGTGAGGGGCTGGGGTAGTGGCATCATGATCGCTTGCGACAGTAAGAATGAGGCCTTTATTGCTTTTGTTGGCAATATAGGGGGCGTGCGGGCGCTGTTGTTGGTGCGCAGGATGGTTTTGATTCTGATTAGGATCGTTCTTGGTGGATGAAAAGCGTATAAAACTATCGCTGACAAGGAAATCTTTAAAGCGCAATAGGGCTACTGGATGCTCATTTTTAAAGCTTTTAGCTAGTTGGTTAATAAAGGACTCCACCTCTAAATTAGGGTGTAGAGATAAAAGTTCATTAAAAGAGCTGAGAAGCCCATCAAGGCCTAATAGTGCACAACCATAAATAATGCCCAGATCATTTTGCCCACATAATGCTTTAGCAAATTTTGCGGTTAAAGATAGACGTGCGCAAGCATCGTTACTCTTACTAAAGAGTAATGACATGCGCTTAATACGTTCTTTTTGCTCACTATTAAAGCTAGAGAGAACAGGGGCATCTAAGTTAAGCTTAGAGTCTTCATAACCTTGAGTTTGTAGCAAGTAAGCTATTGGATAGATTTGTAGATAGGCTTTTAAGCTGTTTAAAAAGTAAACAGAGCCTTTTAATTTGCATTGCTGGGCTAAAAAAGAGTTAATTTCTAGCAATCTTAGCTTAGAAGCAGTATCTGGATCATGTGCTACCAGCTGCTCATTGACCAACTTTACTTTTAAATCTAGTTTTTGGTTTATAAAGTCAGAAATAATATTATTGATGAACTTTACTTTCTCATCAATTAATTGACTAGCGGAGGTAATTTCCTGATGTAATTCAGTTCCGTTTAGGCGCAATAAGCTCTCTTGGTACTCTTTAGGAGTTCCAATAATCTTTGCTTTAAAACCAAGATGTTCCAAGTTAGGAGCATCCAAAAAGTAAATGATATTGCTTTTAAAGTTAGTCTTAGCTTCATTGCGGAGCCTTGACATGTGCTGAGCTAGTAAAGAAGACATGATTGTTTGTAACCCTTGATAGCATGCACTGTTATTTTTATTAGTAATAACAATTGCTGCTTGGCAACAAATTTTTTAAAGGGCTATCACTTGGTTATCTTCTCAAAGAAAAGAGCTATCTCATGAGGGCAAAACTACTTTACGTATGGCCAAATACCACTTTTTAACATCAAATACAGATAGATTATTATCAATAAATAGATCTCAAAATCAAATTTGCTTGCTGTGAGTAAGGATCATAGGATTGAACTTACTTTTTAGAATTGCTCTATGGAGCGGGCGCACTAATGATAAAAGGTGTGGCAAAAGTTAATTTTGCAGAGATAAGTAGAATTACAAAGCTAGGGGAGCAAGTAGCTAGATATTGCCATGATTTAGATACAATAATCCTGGTGAAACTTGTAGCAGTGTAAAAAAGATAAGTTTTTCTTAGAGAAAAATAACTTAAGTGCGCCAGGTGAACTTATAGATAGCTGTGTATCAACACAAGCATATTACGGATCGGCAGTTAATTGGTATTAACTGATAAGTTCTTTATAAATTTGTTTGCCAAAATTGGCAGCCTTGGTAGCGTAATCCAAAGCTTAAAATGCTAAAAATCGATCTGATTATAGCAAATTAATAAAATAAACTTAAGTTACAAAAATAATGGGCACAAAAAAGCCCTTAAATACGACTTTAAGGGCTTAAGAAAAGGTTAAATACTAGCTATTTTTTGCTTTCGTCATTGAGACTTTGTGCAAAGTCGTCCTCGAAAGGATCATCAAAATCATCAATAAGCTCTGCGGCTAAGTTAGCTAAGCTATTGGAGCCTTTATTCTTACCTTTATCGTGGCTGCTGGTAGTATGCATGTACTCAAGATTGCTCTCATCAGACATAAAGGCATCATCTAAGAGTTCATCGGTTACTAAAGAGTCTTCAACCACGTCAGCAACAGCTGCTTGTACAGCACGAGCTGGATCGTGCTCAGCTGGAGACTGTTTATTAGAAGCCGCAATCTCATTAGACATTGGCTTAAAGTTAGCTAAGCTATCCTGAGCACTTTGATCCTTTAAATGCTCTTCCTTGTTATTAACGCTCGTCTCAGACATAAAGACTGATTCTGAGAGCGAATTTACTTGCTCACCATTAGCGGTATTATCATTATCTGCAAAGCGAGTAGGAGTAGCAAAGATCAAGTCTTTATCAGCCATCTCCTCAACGTTAACAGTTTCAATAATGGTGCCTAATTGCTCATTAGCACTAAAGCTTGGTTCCTCTTTGTCCTGAATATTTTCAACTTCAGAAACATTGTTAAGTTCTGGCTCTTTATCAAAGGTCCCAAGCTTACTATTTTGTAAGTCGAGTTGAGGCTCTTGAATATAGTCGTCATCGCTTTCAAGTACTGGAACAGTGCTTAGAGCTGGCTCTTGTTTGCCGTGCTCAATATTATTGCTCTGTGATAATAAAGCAGCAGTTTTATCATCAGCAGGCTTATAAGCAGGAGAGATGCTATCCAGTATGTTATCTTCTTGACTTACTGTGGTAGAGCTCTGGCTCTCGATAGGCTCTTCTAAACCATGATGGGTATACTCAGCGCTAATCACTACTTGATGGTCAAAGCTACTGTTAGTATCAGTGCTATTAAAGTAGGAATCATTGCTACCTAAGAGGTTAGTGGCCATAGAGCGGGTTGATTCTTCGGCCAAGATTGTGCTTTCATTAAGCGCTGGGCTTGGCTGAATTTCTACTGGAGTATCTTTATCGTCCTTTTGAGCACTAGCAGTTTGCTCATTTAAGCTATCCTTAGTTTCTGCAACCTTTTGTGTAGTTGCACTCTTGCTGCTTTCTTGAGTCTGACTAGTGGTGCTAGCATTGGCAGCAGGTGTAGTAGCATTAGCTGCAGCGGTAGCACCAGTAGTAGCTGCGGCGGCAGCTGCGGCAGCAGCACGGGCTTGAGCTTTAGCTTTTTGCTTGGCACGACGAGCCTGAGACTTGGTCATTGGCTTATTAGAGGCAACCTCAGTAGCTGCGGCAGCAGTAGTGGCCTTATTATCCTGAGCTTTTTCCTGTTGAGCTCTCTTAGCTGATTGATCTTGTTGGGCTTGTTGCTGGCGCTCTGCCTTAAGTTGGTCTTGTACTTTTTGCTCTGCCTCTTTTTCAGCCTCTAAGCGAGCTTGCTCAGCCTCAAGTTCCTTAACCATAGCAGCTTGGGCTTGCTCCTCAGCAGCAATACGCTCAGCCTCAAGGCGCTCTTGCTCTGCTTTTTCAGCAGCTAAGCGTTCTTGTTCAGCCTTCTTTTCAGCAGCAATGCGTTCAGCTTCAAGGCGCTCTTGCTCTGCTTTTTCAGCAGCTAAGCGTTCTTCTTCGGCCTTCTTTTCAGCGGCAATACGCTCAGCCTCAAGGCGCTCTTGCTCTGCTTTTTCAGCAGCTAAGCGCTCTTCTTCGGCTTTCTTTTCAGCGGCAATATGCTCAGCCTCAAGGCGTTCTTGTTCTGCCTTTTCAGCAGCTAAGCGTTCTTCTTCGGCTTTCTTTTCAGCAGCAATGCGTTCAGCCTCAAGGCGCTCTTGCTCTGCTTTTTCAGCAGCTAAACGCTCTTCCTCAGCCTTCTTTTCAGCGGCAATGCGTTCGGCCTCAAGGCGTTCTTGTTCTGCCTTTTCAGCAGCTAAGCGTTCTTCTTCGGCTTTCTTTTCAGCGGCAATGCGTTCAGCCTCAAGGCGCTCTTGTTCTGCTTTTTCAGCAGCTAAGCGTTCTTCTTCGGCCTTCTTTTCAGCGGCAATGCGTTCGGCCTCAAGGCGCTCTTGCTCTGCTTTTTCAGCAGCTAAGCGCTCTTCCTCAGCCTTCTTTTCTGCAGCAATACGCTCAGCCTCTAAGCGTTCACGCTCAGCCTTCTCGGCAGCTAGGCGTTCTTCTTCGGCCTTCTTTTCGGCGGCGAGGCGCTCTTGTTCAGCTTTGAGAATGGCTAAGCGCTCAGCTTCTTGACGGGCCTTTTCTTCTTGTTCTTTTTGAGCCTGTAATTGCTTTTGGCTTACTACAGGGATGCGATAGTAAACATTGGCTTGAGTGCCATTGGCTGTCTTAAAGTCACCAAATGCAAAGCTGGTGTTGCTAGAGCCTTGGGTTGTGATGGTAGCGTCAGTGTTGTCATCACTATCATTGTTGGTGGAGCTAATATTAGTAGCTACCACTTCTTGCTTGTTGGCAGTTAAATCACGTTGTTCAACCTCATGCTTAAGCTCTTTGCTATTAGTGGTAATAGCTGTGCCATCGCTGGAGTTAACAGCAAAGCCAGGCTCTGGGGCCTTGTCCTCAGAGGCAAAAGAACTCTCTTCCATTGGCTCGGTAATTGAACCATCGGCTGTCTTAAAGTTTACAAATGACTTATCAACAGGGGATAACTTGATATCATTGCGTTCGATATTGGTATGACCACCTTCATCTTCAACGCTTTGATCTTCCTCATCACCACCTTGGCTAACAATGGCATTAGCTAAAGCAGCTCCTTGGCCTGTAAACTTGGTAGAAACATCTTTTTTAAGCGCAGCTGTGCTTTCAAGATCATCTGTGCTCTTAGCATTATCAGATAAAGCCTCACTAGCGGATGCTTCACTAACAGTTTCCTGCTCTTTGGCACTTTCGCTCTTAATCTCAGGTTTGGATTCTTGACTCTTGGCAACTTGAGCTTGTGCTGGAGTTGGCTCTTCATAAACCTCGCTAATATGGGCTTCTTTTACCTCTTTAGCTTGATTAGAAGAGTTGCTCTTAAATTGTTCTGTTAATTGCTCTGGTACTTGCTCTACTACAGGCTCAACCACTTGTTCAACTACTGGCTCGTAAACAGCATCTTTAATTACTGAGGACTCACCATTAACACTAGCATTGGAGCTAATAACAGTAGAGGCAGAGCCCTTGAGCTGATCTACACTGTAATTGTTGGTAACAATAACACGCTGGTTATAAGTTTCCTCTGGGGCCTTAGGCAAGTACTGCTCTGGAGTACCAATAAACGAACCTTGTTTAGTTTGCTTAAAGCTATCCATAGCAAAAGCCTTTTGGGCAGAGCGCTCAGTTAAAGAGCGATCTCGCCACCATTGCTTTTCATTAGCCTTAGATGGAGCCTTTTTAAACTCAGCAAGAACCACGTCCTCTTTAGGCTCTGCTTTATTTTGGGCACTAGCTTTTTGAGCTTGTAATTTCTTATAAGCTCTAGTTTGCTCTAACATGTCATGCTCTTGAGCAGCAAACTCAGTACCGTAAGAATAAGGGCCTACAGAATTATTATGGGAAAAGGCCTGATGATATGGGGCGTAGTGATCAGCAAAAATTTGGGCACTTTCACTTGGCTCGTAGTTTTCGTCCTGGGCTAAACGGGTGGTTGCCTTAGGTAATTTAAGATGAGCTAAAGATGAGTTCTCCATACGCTCTTGGAAAACTTGCTCAGAAAATTTTGTCTTCTGCTCAGAAACAGTCTGCACCTTTTTTTCTGCTGGATTATGAGAAAAAGCAGCCTGAGGAATTTGTGGCTCTTTTCTAGTGTTATCAAAAGAGTAGCCATCCTGAACATAAGAGGAAATACGAGTATTAGACTCGTGGTAGTTATGAGCTACATTACGATCTTTGTTAGCCTGAGCAGCATAAGCTGATGCTGGCACGGTCTTAAACTTGGTAGGGCCAAGATTAAGCTGGCGTGCTGTTACAAAAGAGGTATTAGAGGTGTCTTTTGGAGTATAAAAGTCCTTAAAAGCAGGTTCAGATTGAAGTGTAGTGCGCTGAAAACGACCAAAGCCATAAGAGTTAGTGCTCTGGCTAGTACGCTTAGTGCTATTATTGTTAGCATTAGCTACCATAGCTTGTGCTTGATTGTTATTGTGCTGTGCACCGTTCATCAGACCATTTCCTCGTAAAGACGCTTTTAATAGACTGTTGTTATCCTCAGAATAATCTAAGGTATCTGAATTATTGTTAGACAAAGCGTGATAAAAATGCGCTCCGCCTCTGGTATCGGCTCCTAGTGGTGAGTTACGGTTAGATCGGTAAATAGCCGTAGCTCCAAAATCTGCGTCATCACTAGGCAGTTCATCCTCATCGTAATACCAAGGACGCATACCATCATTTAAATCACTTTCTAAGAGCTCTTCTTCATTTTCTACCCAAGACTTACCTTTATGCTCAATGGCATTGTTTCTAGGCATATCATTAGCAGAAGGTGCATCTTTAGCAGTAGTTTCTTCTTTAGGTTGGGCTTTTGAGTCGAGGCCATCATATAAATTGGATAAAGCATCAACTAACTTATAGCCCTTTTGGTTGTTACCAATAGGTACTAACTTTAATAGACCGCCTTTAGGCACTCCTTGGTAGTTACGAATAGCAATAATATCGCTGCTACCTTTAGTACTGACACCAACTAGGCGATCGCCCAAAGAGCGCTCGGTGAGAGTTGCACTATCCATATGAAATTCTTCTTCATAATAGTACACCTCGCCATTAGGCATATCTTTACTAAAGACTACTTTTCTAGTGTATACATCTTGGGTCATGAAAAAAAACAAAAGCTTAGCTTAAGCTTTAAGCCCCTTATAATCAGTGGCCCCTATAAATTAAAAACTTCCTTAAGAAGTTGTTAATGTATAAGAGCTACAAAAAAACCTTAAAACTTAGTTAAGTTCACATAAGAGAAATTAACTAAAATATTGCTGTGAGCATCATTTTGTCCTACAAAATAGTAGGGAACTAAAAATTACAAATTATCATTATATTGTAACGTACCACAGGGCATCTCGTCGCCCTATTTTGCACAAAAGCTCACCAATTTTGTTAGCAATGTTGCAACTATGAACATTTTATCTATAAAAATGCAAAAAAGCCCGTGACCTTATAGCGGACACGGGCTTTTGAAAAATTCAGGCTCAAAGATAATTATTCTGCAATAGTAATAGTGCAGTTATCTAAGCTAGAGATAGTTGCTAAAGACTCAACGTGAATACCTTGATCACGTAATAATTTACCACCATTTTGGAAGGCTTTTTCAATTAAGAAGCCCATACCAACACAGTGGGCATTAGCTTGTTTTACTAAATCTAAAATACCTGTAGCAGCCTTACCGTTGGCCAAGAAATCATCGATAAAGAGTACTTTGTCGTCGGCTTTTAAGAACTCGCCAGAGACGCAAATTTGGTAGGTAGTATTCTTAGTAAAGGAGAAAACCTCAGTTACTAACATGTTTTCCATGGTAGATGGCTTCTTCTTTTTAGCAAATACTACTGGTTTTTTGGTGATATAGCCTAAGATCACAGCAGGTGCAATACCGCTAGCTTCAACGGTTAAAATCTTATTATAGCTATTAGCATCAAAGCGACGATTAAACTCGTGGCACATGTCTACTAATAATTGAGGATCTAATTGGTGGTTAATGAAGCTATCTACTTTGAGAATACCGCCCTCAAGGCTCAAACCATCTTTCTTGATGCGATCAACTAAAATAGGAAAATTGTTAACCATGACATGTATCCTCGGCCAAATATTACTGTCAAGTAATATAAATAAGCAGTAGAAATTCTTAATTGGGTTGAATAAATTTGCCGTATTCTACTAGATCGATTCTAAAGAAACAATAAACAATCTTTAGCTTAAAGATAGGTTGATACTAGCTAGTTGCTCAAATAAATGGTTTTAAATCTAAGCTTTAGGCTGTGGTCTATGTGGTAGTTTTTCTAACTTGTATTACAAGTAAAAAGTAGCACTAAATATCATAAGCAAAACAATTCATATCTAGCTAAGAACAACATATTTGCCTTAAATATCATCTTTTTATGATTGTAGATAGCCTGACAAAAACAAGCTATACGTACAAGTCTTTGCTCTCCATCTCGTGCGTTGTCTACGCTGTAATGATAAGCCAATACTTACGCATTGCGCATTGAATTAAAGTCCAAGAGCCTATTAAGTTATTCCTAACACCAACACCATGCCTCCTCTTGTAAAAAAAGCAATGCTTTATTTTCTGTTCAGTGTGCTCTATTGCTATCAGCTGTGCTCTGTTTCGCTCTGTTGCGCCCTGGCGCTTATTTTTGTTGTCTATTATGGCCGTTGCTGTGCGTCCTCTAACTGCATGACAGAACATTTCAAAGCAGGAGGTCATGTCAGATCACGTCAGAGCAAGGTATGGTAGGTCTGGTAATTAGAGAATATTAATTTTTTGATATCTTTGTTTGTATGTTTGCGGGCAGGGTTTATTTTTATGAGGTGCTGAGCTGCTGTGGCGCTGAGCTGCTTAGTTGCTGGGGAATTTTGGTTTAGGAGGTAGTTTTTGGGGTGTGGGAAGATATGAGAGGCTTATAAACTAATATGCCCAGAAATTCCTTCTGGGCAACGTAACGTTTAATTGTTGAGGCGCTTGGACTGTATTAAACTTGGAACCAAACAGTGCAAGTTTTTATAGGGGTTAGCCCCAAACTTTTTGGGCGGCTTTTACTACCAGGTCAATCTTGTCCCATTGCTGTTGTTCTGTTAGGTCATTGCCCTCTTCTGTGGAGGCAAAGCCGCATTGTGGGGAGACACATAAGTTGTCTAAAGGCACATATTGTGAGGCCTCTTGAATGCGGGCCACTACCTTATCAAGATCTTCTAATTCTGGCTTTTTAGAAGTAATTACACCTAATACAACTTGCTTACCCTCAGGGATAAACTTTAAGGCCTCAAAAGAGCCAGAGCGCTCATCGTCATACTCAAGGTAGAAGGCATCAACATTTTCTTTAGCAAATACATAAGGGGCAACACTATCATATGGGCCAGAGCTAAAGTAGTGAGAGCGGTAGTTGCCACGGCATAAGTGGGTAGTAATTACTAAATCCTCAGGCTTATTCTCTAAAGCTAAATTGTTGGCCTTTAATAAGAGGTTAGCAACGTGCTTAATATCACTTTGGTAGGTCTTTACTTTTTCAGGATCAAGTAAGCTAGACCAAGAACAATCATCAATTTGAATAGAGCGGCAACCAGCAGCATAGAGATCAGCAAATACTTGTTGATAGGCCTTGCCTAAATCTGCAATCAGCTCTTCTTCGCTTTGATAAAATTCTTTCCAAGAGCTATTAAGTTCACTATTAGAAAAGTTAATTAAAGTAGCAACTACCTGAGAAGGGGAAGGCACTGTTTGACGAGCAATAACGGATGGATCATCTTTGGCAAACTGTTGTATAAACTTAAAGTGCTCAACAAAAGGATGGTTCTCACCAGAGATTTTGCCTTTAAGTACAGCATAATCATTGCGACTCTCAATGCCTACAAAGAGATAGCCGTGTTCACGAGTTATGTGCTCAATGCCATTAAGACCCCACATGAAATCTAAATGCCAATAGCTACGGCGAAACTCACCATCAGTGATGGCCTTGAGGCCGTGAGCCTTTTGCTTAGCAATAAGCTCAATAATGCACTTATCTTCAACCTGCTTTAATTGTAGGTCGTCAATTAAACCTTTGCGATGTAAATTGCGAGCATTAGCAAGCTCTGCTGGACGTAAGAAAGAACCAACAAAATCAGCTCTAAAAGGGCTATTAGTGCGCTTGGTAAAAGTAGTTGGAGTGGTCATAATAATAATTGTCCTTAAAAATCTTTAACTTGCGTAAAACGCTGCTGCTAAAAACATAGAAAAGATGGAGCCAGTAAAAACTTGGTAATTTCTTTTCCTATTAGCCATGTGAAATATTTAGGCATCGTGCCAAATTTTTTGCGCAGTCTTAACTACTAGATCAATCTTGTCCCATTGCTCTTGCTCAGTAAGCTCATTACCCTCTTCTGTGGAGGCAAAGCCGCATTGTGGGGAGACACATAAGTTGTCTAAAGGCACATATTGTGAGGCCTCTTGAATGCGGGCCACTACCTTATCAAGATCTTCTAATTCTGGCTTTTTAGAAGTAATTACACCTAATACAACTTGCTTACCCTCAGGGATAAACTTTAAGGCCTCAAAAGAGCCTGAGCGCTCATCGTCATACTCAAGGTAGAAGGCATCAACATTTTCTTTAGCAAATACATAAGGGGCAACACTATCATATGGACCAGAGCCAAAGTAGTGAGAGCGGTAGTTACCACGGCATAAGTGGGTAGTAATTACTAAGTCCTCAGGCTTGTTTTCTAAAGCTGCATTGTTGGCCTTTAATAAGAGGTTAGCTACACGCTCAACATCAATGTGGTTGGTCTTTACTAATTCAGGATCAAGTAAGATAGACCAAGTACAATCATCAATTTGAATAGAGCGGCAACCAGCAGCATAGAGGTCAGCAAATACTTGTTGATAGGCCTTGCCTAAATCTGCAATAAGCTCTTCTTCGCTTTGATAAACTTCTTTCCAAGAGGCAGTAAATTCACTATTACGTAAGTTAATTAAAGTAGAAACTACCTGAGAAGGGGCTGGTACAGTTTGACGAGCAATAACGGATGGATCGTCTTTGGCAAACTGTTGTATAAACTTAAAGTGCTCAACAAAAGGATGGTTCTCACCAGAGATTTTGCCCTTAAGCACAGCAGTATCATTGCGAGTCTGAATACCTACAAAGTAATAGCCATGTTCACGAGTAGCATGCTCAATGCCATTAAGACCCCACATGAAATCTAAATGCCAATAGCTACGGCGAAATTCACCATCAGTGATGGCCTTGAGGCCGTGAGCCTTTTGCTTAGCAATAAGTTCACTAATGCACTTGTCTTCAACCTGCTTTAATTGTAGGTCGTCAATTAAGCCTTTGCGATGTAAGTTGCGAGCATTAGCAAGCTCTGCTGGGCGTAAGAAAGAACCTACAAAATCAGCTCTAAAAGGGCTATTAGTGCGCTTGGTAAAAGTAGTTGAGGTAGTCATAATAATTGTCCTATATGTTTGAACTCTTTAACTTACCTTGGCTTAAAACTAAAACTAAATATGCTCTGTTATCAGCTCTTTAGCTAAATTTAGGGTGCAATATCCCCATACCACTTAACATGGCAATTTAACTAAGAAGTGGTGGCAAAATAGTTTGTAGGTAAGATGGGTGAAAATAAAGAGTTTGTTTGATTGTTTGTTGATGTAATGTTTTGCTATGAGTGCTTTTAACTAGCAGCTGGAAAAGGTTAAAAGCACTCAAAGTTTTAGACAAAATACTGTGCTATTTTGCCTTTAAGGGCCTTGCTGTAATTGTTATAGGAGCAAGGCTCTTGTTCTTTGCCCAAACTTAAGGTGCTGTCTTTAAGCTTGGTACATTTTGGTTGTTTAAGGTTTAGCCCCAAATCTTTTGAGCGGTGCTTACTACTAAGTCAACCTTATCCCATTGTTGCTGCTCAGTAAGCTCGTTACCCTCTTCTGTGGAGGCAAAGCCACACTGTGGGGAGACACATAAGTTGTCTAATGGGAAGTACTCAGCAGCTTCGTAAACACGCTTCTCTAAGAGCTTTTGATCCTCAAGCTTAGGATCCTTAGAGGTAATGATGCCTAAAACAACTTTCTTATCCTTTGGAATAAGCTTTAAGGCTTCAAAAGTACCAGAGCGCTCGTCATCATACTCAAGGTAGAAAGCATCTACATTCTCGTGGGCAAATACTACATTAGCTACACGGTCATAAGAGCCACTGGAGAAGTAGTGGGAGCGGTAGTTGCCACGGCAAATATGAGTACAAATAGCTAGATCTGCTGGCTTATCTTTTAGAGCAGCGTTGTTGGCCTTAAGATAAAGGGCGGCTAAACGATCTACATCAATACCATTCTTTTTAACTAATTCTTCGTCACAAAGTACAGGCCAGGTACAATCATCAATTTGGATAGAGCGGCAGCCAGCATCGTAGAGATCTTTAATTACAGTACGATAAGCTGCGCCAATATCTTCAATTAACTCATCTTCATTAGCATAGAAGTCTTGCCAGCTGGTTTTTAAGTCTTTGTTACGAACGTTTAAGAAAATTGATAAGGCTTGAGCTGGGGCTGGGATAGTCTGGCGTGCGACTAAAGCATAGCCCTTGTTTTCAAATTGTTTTACAAACTTAAAGTGCTCAACAAATGGGTGGTTTTCACCAGAGATTTTGCCAGTAATCTCAGCTGTTTCGGCACGGGTCTCAATGCCAACAAAAGCATAACCACGCTCACGGCCAGCCTTTTTTACACCTTGTAAGCCCCAAATGAAGTCAAGGTGCCACCAGCTACGACGGAACTCACCATCGGTAATAACACGTAAACCATGCTTAATCTGCTTAGCAATAAGATCAGTAATGCACTCATCTTCTACCTGCTTTAAACCTGCATCATCAAGTAAACCTTGACGGTGAAGATTACGGGCATTTTTAAGAACATCAGGGCGTAAGAATGAGCCAACAATATCAGCACGGAATGGGGCGTTTTGTGGGATGGTAAATGCCATAATTAAATCTCCTCAGGTGTATTTCACCAGCTTAAACCTTTCATTAAACGTTACATGTTTAAGCTAAAAACAATTAATTAGTCCAGTATTAATTTAAAAGTAAGGTTGGTTCTGTTGAGGCTATCCTTTGATTAAAGCGGCTATCTTTAACTTCAAGGTCAATAGTACTAACCATTGCTATTAAATAATTGTTAAGGCTAAATTTTTGCAATCAACAAGTTTTTTAAAAGTTGGTATCGATTGCGTGGTTTAAAGATACTTTCATTTTGCGTGATAGTCTAATACTAAATTTTTATGCATTGCTATAACTAAAAGCTATAGCTAGATAAAAACGCATAAATACAAGGATTTAGCCCACTTAACCCTAATAATCTGCCTATTAATGACCCGCTTACTAGCTATCACAGTAACCATCTTGCACTATACAAGTGCAAAACTCACTTCATCTATCAACCAAAAAGTAGCCATCTCCTCAAGCCTCAAATCACTCCTGCGACCTTTTACAAACGTTTGGGCCTTGCTAAGGTTACTACTAACAGTATCTGCTGCTACCTCTGGCTTTAGCCACTTCTGCCTTTTACTATGTCTTTCAATCTTGTAAAGCCTGAACAAAGCCAATTGTATCCCCTTTGAAAATTGGTTTTAATTCACCAAACACCCTTACAAGAAAGGCCTAAAAGCTCACCTAGAGCACTGTAATTTACTACAATGAGCAGCAATTCAATTAGCCACAATGCAATGTAATGCACTGTAGAGCAGCCATCACGTGAGCATAGAAAGTTCTTTACCTTGGTTAGGTAAGGTAATTAGTTCCGCATTGATATTAGGTAGTAGGTAGAGATCAAAGGCTGCTACAGCAGGCGCTAATGCAGGTACTAAGTCCATTGATGGGGCAGTCAGTCCTTGCTAGGGATGACAAATATCAGGACAAACACTTAATTTGTGAGGGCTTGTTTTGTATTAGGTTGGTGTAGCGCCTTTAGATGGCCAAGTAGGTTAGTTTAGTTTGGGTAGGAAAGAGGCTAAATACGCCTGTATGAAGTAATGCTCATTATTGCTGGCAAGACCTATAGTGCTGGTAAGCCCTGGCTTGCTCGTTGGGCTGGGAGGAAGTCAGGGGCGTGAAAGAGGCTTGTGATTACTGCACAATAATGGCATCAGGGTGGATAAAGTCTTTTACGTAGTTTTGGAGGATTTCCAAATAACGGGCTGCTAGCGGGCTTAGTTTTTGTCCTTTGCGATAAACTGAGATGAGCTCCATACTCTCATCAGAGATTAAAGGTACAGAAACGATTTGATCACCATTAAGATCACTGCTAAGAATGCCTGAGGCTATGGTATAGCCCTTTAGACCAATTAACAGATTAAATAAGGTTGCTCTATCAGTTACTACAATGTTTTTAGGGGCATGGGCAGTGGAGTGTAGCTCCTCGGAAAAATAAAAGGAGTTATTGGTGCCTTGATCATAAGTAAGACGTGGAAACTCTTCTAACTCACTAAGGCTTACTGTAGTTTTAGTGGCGAGCGGATGATTGCGACAGACAAAGACATGAGGCTTAGCTATAAATAAAGGCTTATAGCCTAAATCCTTAGTCTTAAGCATGTTCTTAATTACTTCTCTATTGTAGTTAGATAGGTAAATAATGCCTAGCTCAGAGCGTCCCGATACTACGTCTTCAATAATGTCGTAAGTGCGAGACTCACGCAAAGAAAACTCATATTCGTCTTGGTTATATTCATTAAGTAAGCGGACAAAAGCATTTACCACAAAAGCGTAGTGGTGAGAGGATACTGATAAAATTCTACGGATTTTATGGCCTTTGGCATATTGAGATAATAAGAGGTCGGCTTGCTCTACAACTTGCTTAGCATAGGATAAAAAGCGGTACCCATCCTCAGTTAAATGCACGCCTGTAGACTTACGAGTAAAAATCACAATATCCATTTCTTCTTCTAAAGAAGAAATAGCCTTGGATAAGCTTGGTTGTGAAATGTATAAAGAAGAAGCTGCCTTTTGTAACGAAGAATGATTGGCTACTGCAATAAGGTATCTAAGCTGAGTTAAAGTCATAATGCGCTCGTAATCAAATAACTAAGCTCTAATCTTACAACACTTATCTCTAATGGCTAGCTAAAAATAAGCCTCGCCCCATTTTAACTCGCCCGCTCCGTCATGCATCGCCCCAAAGATCTATAAAGTGTCAATTGGATTGCGGGGCATGATGGCTGGCAGGTATGCAAAGAAGTTTAGCTTGGCTTTACAGAACCTTTATGTTGCAAATTAATAGAAGTGATCTTCTTAAGATACTCTTCTAAAAGAAGCCTAAACAAGAATAAGGGCTATTAGAGTGCAAAATCTAATGTGAGATTCCGCATCTTTATGTAAAGTTTTTACTAGCAAATAGATATCAACGTGCTAAAATTAACCACTTAGTAAGTAGATTACTAAAATCTCAAACACACTCCCTTTTAAAGCCTTTTAAGCATGAGAGCTATATGGTTCATATTAGCTCTGATTATTACTGCTGCTAATTAGCTTTAACTTGCCAGATATGGTGGATTGATATGGCCAAATCAGACTCACAGAACGAAAAATTTATTTATTACTTAAAAAACTTTGGCCCTTGGCAAGGTAGCTCTAATCAACAAGCTGAAAATAATGCTATTAATAGCAGAACTAACAATAATGTTGAGCCTTTCAATTTTGACATTACTGCTCAAAAAGCTTACATCGAAGCCTTAAATGGTTTTATTACAAAACATGAAAGTAAGGTGGTGTTCATCTCTGGTCAGGCTGGTGATGGCAAGACCCACTTTTTACGCAAAATTTTCATCGATCCTGATCTTTTAAACCAAACATCGGAAATATGGGAGGATCATAAGCGAGATACAGTGTTCACTGTTTCTTCTTATGGTGTGACCTTTACAGTGGTAAAGGACTTTTCTGGTATCGCCAGCGACGACACTAAATTATTGGATCAGGTTTTTGTCCCAATTGAAGAAATTATTGAGCAAAAAAATGATAGCCCTCATATAGTCTTAATTGCTGCTAATAATGGCAAAATTTTAGAGCACTTTGCAGCTAGGGCTGAGGCTAAAGCCAATGCCAAAGAGAACTCAGCAATTAACAGCGCTTTAGTTAATACTTTAGAGAGTTTTGTTCTTTTGGGTAAAGGAAAGGACAAGCTTGATAATAGCCGTATTGTTTGTTTCGATATGGCTAAGTGCATGAATAAGAAATTAGTGTGCGATGTTTTTAAAGAAGTAATTAATCGAGATGACTGGCAAAAATGTTCTGAGTGTGCACTCCATAGTGATTGTCCAATCTTCAGAAATCGCAATATGCTACTCAACAATGAGGTCTTTTATGAGCGCTTGGGTCAAATGTTTGAGTTGCTCATTGATGATGGCGCTCACTTTACCATGCGAAACATACTTTTGTTAGTAGCCAATACACTGCTAGGCCGTCAAGCTAGTACTATTAAGGAGCGTTTTTACACCTGTAAAAAATTCAAAAACGCTAAGAGTAGGTCGGGAGATTGGAAGGATAAGGATGTGTCTCCTTTGGATAATATCTTTGGAGCCAACTTTGTTTTAAAGGATAAAATCACAGCCGATACTATCATTTTCAAGCAGTTAGAGCCTTTAGCTGTTGGTTACAGTACCACCAAACTTATCGATAATTTCATTTTGTTTGGTCATGATGATGAGATTTTAAGCTTGGCCTCTAAATATCAGGATTTAGTTAACTCTCCTGATAATGTCTTTGGCTATTCTAAAAAGCTATCTGAGCTCCTTGAGGAATTACATGAAAGCGAGTTAGATATTCTTGATAAAAACGACAGTGATGATGAGCTACTTAGCTCTCATAAAGAAATGCAAAAACTCCTGTTGTCTTTGCGCCGTATGTTGTTCTTTACCATGGATAGCAGTAAAGAGTCTAAGAACTTGTTTGATCCTTTCTTAATGACAGCATATAAGTTCAGCCAAGAGTATTTTGAGCTCAAACAATTGCTCAGCAATGAGAACAAGCAATTAAAACTTAACCAAACTATTATGAGCATTCTAACTGGCTGCAACCGTGTATTCACAAGCCTAATGGTTTTAAGCCAGCAAAGCTCATTAGTAGTTACCTCTAATAATAGGCTTAATCCAACTGGTTTTTGCGTTCTTTATAATGAGCGTTTATACAAAATTAACTATCATGATGAGGCATTGGATTTAGTTAACTGCCTAAAAATTGTTGATGGCTCTTTGCTTGATGAACAATCAGGTCAGCTTTATCTTGCTTATTATGGTTTCAAAGATGATAGCCAGTCAGAGTTGGATGCTCTTGAAAAGGATGCAGAAGAAATTCAGGCAAACTTTGATCGTTGTTGGGACGACGGTAATTTAGAAGAAGCTCAAATTTGGCGTAAAAAAGGAAAAGACGTTAGAGCCAAGCTTAATGCGCTTAAGCAACAAAACAGCAACCAAGGCAAGCTGGTGTCCTACGTCCATCTTACACCTAAGATGTTTAACTACTTGATGTCTTTAACCAATGGTGTCATGAGCATTTCTTTTTCTGATGAGTGCTTAAAGGAGCTGCTTACCTTTAAATCAACATTGGAAGATTACTTAGCAAAGCGCAGATCAAGCAAAGATATATCAATTGATGAACAGTTAAGCGCTATTGAGTTCTGCAAAATTGATTACAAGGGTGAAATTAGGGATTACTAAAAATGCCGTTTCCATATGATTTAACTAAAAATACTGACGATTTGCAGTGTTTTTCTGATGTTAATAGTGCTCTAGACTTTTTAAATAATAGAGAGTCTGATAGACGCTCTGCTCAAGAAAAGTTAATTCCTTATTGCCTAGAGGTTAGAGCTCAAGAGGACAAGGTTTTAGGACAAAGGTATAGAACTCAGTACAATATTGATGCACCTAAAGGTTCTAAATCAGGAAATGCTACACACGAGTTTAATGTAGAGGAAGAGATCTTTGGTACTGGCTTTCATATGTCTCAGGCAAAGGAAATGGCCGTATTAGAGCTCCTTGCTATGATTGCCAGCCAAAATAAAGACAATCCTTTCGATCGCAATCAGGCTGATGAGCTTGATACTTTTACTTTGCTTAAGATGCATCGTACCTTATTGCGTCGTATTTTATTCAATAATCATTTTCTTAGTTCCATCGCACAGATGCAATTAACCGATGAGGAAAAATGGTCTCGTTGGTCAGAGCAATTTGTCAAAAATAATCAATTGCCTGAAGATAAAAATAGCAAAGGTAAAAAAGATGATGATGATGATGACGATGGAGAAATCGTAGCAGCTGGTCAAAGCAAAGATATTACTGAATCTGACTTGAAGTATCTTCAGGGTATTTTTGGTTCTTTTGCTAATTTTGAAAAGTCTGTTAACTTACTGCGTTCATGGTCTATATTAAGCGATAATCAAAGACAGTGGTCTTTTCAATTTCTCTTTCCTTTTGGTGTAGAGTCCCTTTTTTGGGAGTGCACTAATGAATTAGTTTTCAAAAATAATTACATGGCAGGTGCGGGGCAGATTGTCTTTAACATGCTCGCTCGTAGTTATTTTGCTCGTAAAGATCAGGAAAACGATGGTGTTAATCTTGGTAAAGCTCTCAATGATTACTTTCTATCACAATCCGATGCTGTCAATCTTTATGCGCAAATTATCAGTGAGGGTAAGGATAGGGAAGATGGTCAGAGGTGCACTTATGAAATTGATGAGCAAGAGCTATTACATAAGCTGCGCAATGAGGTGGTAACTTGCTCTGAGCGCAGTCGCTATTTAGTTGTTAGAAGCCGCTATTTTCCATACCTGTATTTGCCAATCTTTGACCAAATTAGCGAAGATATAGCTAATGCTTTGTCCTTGCCTTTAAACAAGCAAGAGCAATTCCTTGTTTTAGGAACAATTTGTTTGCTTAATCTCAATGTCTTTTTACTAGAGCAACAACAAAAGCTGTTGCAGCTTGGTAAGGAAGATAGTGAACAAGCTAAGGACACAACCAATATCGATATGGTTTTAGCTATTGATAATAATAGTGTCCTAAAAAAGTTTTCTCGTGCTCGCTTAGCTGAGAATGAGGCTTTATATCGCTATTCAGTGAAGCATTATTGTGAATGCCGCATTCGCTCTATTATTGAGAGCTTTGCTCCTTTCTTGTTAGACAAGACTAGAATGAATCATGATGAGCAGGTGCTATTTATTAAAATTGCAAGATCAGCTTTTTCAGTGAGTGAGTTTCATAAAATCGATCTCAACTCTAAAGAGGAAAAATTCCCTAAGGAAAGTATAGTTAAGAATCAAGATATTGCTTTAGACAGTGGTAAAACCATATCTTACCAAGAGCTAGTTGATTTCTTTACCAGTAAAATTAGCGCCCGTGATTACCACATGGAGCGTGCGCACACTAATTATTGTGCTGATATTGGCTTGGTTAATAAAGCCGAAGGTGCATATCGTAATTACACCATGACTGATGATTTAATCAGAACCTTGGTAATTACTGTGTTAGGCAATAAGAAAGCGCAGATGAAAGCAAGTGAATTTTTGCAGATTCTTTATGAGCGCTATTATATTGTCATTGGCCCATTAGAGGGACAGCAATATTTTAAAAACAAGAAAGGGCATGAGCCTGATTATCTTGATGAGAAACGCTTTAGTGATAATCGCAGTGCGTTTATTGAGCGTCTACGTAAGCTTGACCTGCTTATTAGCTTATCTGATGGCTATGAGTACATTAAAAACCCATTCGCCAATAGCATTAATCAATAACAAGGAGTCAATGAATTTATGAGCAATGAGCTTGATTACCAGCACGTAAGTTTAGCGCTCGAACCAGGTGAGAGCGATTCACTTAAAGCTTTTATGAGCAATTTGGAGATCACGGATCAAATTATCGGCCAGATTGTTGATAAATTGGTTGCTTACCTTGGCGTAAAAGTAATTGGCAATTATTTGCCAGCTAATGAATTAGAGCGCAAGCAGCAAATAGAAGAGAACGGCAAAACTTTAGGCTTGCTGGTATTAGATGAATTTGAGCACAACCAAATTAAACTCATTTGCGATGAGTTAATTAAGCAGATGAAGAGTAAGGGCTTAGAAAACACTCCTAGTGATCAATATTTACCAGAATATGATCCGTTGTCATGCTTATACATTCGAATTCATTATCAGAATGTGCAAGAGGCTGATAATTATTATGCAAACGCACCTTATGTAGACCATGATAATATTGCAACCTGGTGGCGTAACAATTGTGACATAGCGCCGCACAAGGTAATCTTATGTGCTGACTCCTCATCTGTGATTAGCGACACTTTAGAGCATATCCGTAAGATTACAGTAGATGATTTGCGTAAAGCTTTGCCTAATTACTGCATGTCTTTTATTGAGGACTTTTATAAGAGCTATGGTTTTAAGAGCTATCATGCAGAGGATATTAAAACTAAAAATCCGCTGATGGCAGCTTTAAGTGTTCTTATTGATGATAAAGAGCCATTTTCAGTAAAGCTAAGCTTTATTGCAAAATACTTTATTTATGCCTGGTATTTGTACTCAAAGAAAGAGTGCAGTATGGAATCTGCTTTGGGTACGGCTTTGTGTGTCCTAAATTGGCCTGCTAACGCTCAGCTTTTTGCTAAGGTTCAATCTAATGCAAAGACTAATGTATTTAAGTCTTTCTCTGCTAACTTAAAGCAATACTACAAAGAAACTAGCAGCTTTATGATTGGCAAAGTGGATGACAAAAATCCTCTCAATGTTGAAAAGTTGCTTAGCAATTATGAGCTCTATTATTTTCATCATGAAGATGAAACAGGAGATAAAAACTCTGCTTTTGTCAGTTTAGAGCCATATGAGCATGCTTTTGTTAAGACTTATTTGGACTCCTTTGGTAAGTTCACAGAAGAGTACAACAACGCTTATTTCAATTTGTGTTTAATCGATTGGGAAAAATTAAATTATCTTTTTGCTGAGGTCAAGACTAAGCAAAAGAAAGAAACTCTTCTTGAACAAACTATACGTTTGTTTGAAGAGCATAGCGAATCTGAAGGTGATTTATTAGACGCTGAACAATGGGATAGTGTTGAGCCTTTACTAAAAAGCACTGGCAAAAATTTAGATCAAGAGCAAAGAGACGAGCTTTATGAGATCTTAAAGCAAAAGATCCATATTTTTAACCAGAGCTCTAAAGTTAAGAATGCCTGGGAAAAACTCATTTTCTCAGGCCAAGCGCATAATGATGAGGATTTCATCTTAGCCTTAGCTAAGGCATTCATTAACATTTTGCCATCACAAAATAATGCAGAACTATCTGTTGCCTCGGTAACTTTAAAGCTTGAACGTAGTCTTAAGAAATTATTAGATACTAACTACTATGTTGGTTGCTATTTTAGCTTGCGTTTTGGCAGTTTCTTACGTGAAATTTTTACTAGAGTTAACGTAGGTAATCACGAGCGCTTTGTACTTAAGTACACACCAAATCAAGGTAGGGCAAAGAATAACCAGGAAAGCCAAACTGCAAGTTTGGATCACCATCCTCTGATTAACTTTGCTAATTTCTTTAATGCTCAGCAAGCAGCAAAGCCAGATCTTAAGAGAAGCAGCTCTCAGAGTAAGGATGCTACTAGTTATAAGTTTTATCTTGAGCCAACTTTTGCCAATGGTGAAGTGGGTAAAAGATGCATTATTGAGTGGCATTTTGATGTAAAAAGTATTGGCTACTATTTGTTTAAAGATTTAGAGAATGTACTTAAGAATAAGTGCTTGCAGGTGGGTGTATTTGCACGCAATGCCTTTTCGGTTCAAGGCTACGAGCAAGCTCTTAACCTTAAAGATAAGAGTACTTTTTTGCCAGTGCAGCGTTTAGCAACAGGTCAGCTCTTTAATAAGCAGCCAAGCAATCTTTATAATGTTAGCGAAAGTTTTAACAAGCTTTGTTCTAAGCTTAGTGATATTTTTAAAGAGCAGCAAGGCGAGGGGCTACATTACTCACAGGTAGAGTCCTTTAATCAAGATCTAGTTAAGATCAAGGAATCTTTTAGTGTGTTTGAGAGCACTTATCTAAAAGTTTTGCAATCATTACATGATTGTAAATTAAATTATGATTGCGTGCGCTTAATGACAGATCAGGCATCTATTGTGAGCTTTAACATCATGAATGCTTCTTTTGCTCAAGAACATAGCAAAATAAAGAATCTCACCTTAGCACTATTAGAATGCTTTAATAGTGTTGGTATGGCTTTTTATGAGCATTATGAACCTCGCTATAATTCTTTGCTCAATGAGCAAAAAGCTATCAATAACACTATTTTAAGTAATAGTGATGCTTGTGCTATTGCCACACCACTAGCCGTGTCAAGTTTAAGCAATTTTGTCATTAAGCATAAGCGCATGGTGGATTTTATCATCAATGCTTTTAATAATGCCGTGCTGGTTAATGATAGACAATTGCTCAAAGATAGCTATGAAGCTGAGCTTAAATTAGGCGATGGTAATGAAACTATATTTATCAATTGTAAGGATAGTTCAAGCTCCAACAATGTCTTGGTGTCAAGACAAGCTTTAAATGGCTATACTCTATACGAGTCCCCTGAAAGTATTAAGCAAGATTTTGCCGTTAGTACATCAAGCTCTAAAGGTCAAACTAGGAAAAAGTCTGATTCCAACAAGCTTAATAGCAAAGCTTATGAAGATGCTGCCCTTAGCTTTATAGAGCGATATATTAAGGCCCGACCATATCTTAGTGAGCAATGTACAATCTTAATCTACTACTGTGGTGTGGTACAGCTTCCACTGGCTATTTATAAGAGATTATTGGAGCAAAAGAGTTTAGCTGCCATCAAGTTCCATCTCATTATTGTCAACTGCTCAGTGGATGATAGTGCTCAAATTTATAAAAGCTTTGAGGATGAGCGTTTAAAAATAGGGCCATCAAACGAAGATAACTCTTACGATCATCGCATTAAGGTTAGTATCTTGGCTGATCATGTTAATCAGCAAGACTCATCAGAAAAGAAGGGTGTTATTAGCTTTGATCGTACTACTAGCTCAAGTGATGGTTCTTTTAACCATTTTCTCAATCGCTATTCATTTAAAACTAATGGTAATAGCTCGGCTAACAATGCAGCTTTAGACAAAATTGCTGATATTTGCCTGATGTTCCACGTGTTTGATTCTCAGGCTACTTTTGGTTTTTCAAATACCAGTAATGCTTATTTAGTAGAAAATGGTCTGGATAATGTTAAATCATTAGTAAGCTATGCCGATCAAGATGGTGTGAAATCTCGCTATGTGGGTAAGTTCTTATCATGTCCTGTTCTTACTGATAATGAAGCCATTTATCTTCACGGCCTGTATTTCTTGTCGCAAAAAGATATTGGGTGCTTTAATCAAGTCAAAGACTCTTTAGCAGCAATTAGCTGCAAGGCAAAGTTAAAGGAAAGTGATTATGCTTTATCTTTAGACTTAGCCCCTAAAGGTCAAAACCGCCAGAGCATTTTTGTGCCTTTGTTTGAGCTTAAGACAAAGGATGATGAGAATGTGGGCGCTAATTTATTGGACTCAGTCTTTAAGCGCTGTGAAACAGTTTTGTTCATGGATGAATTAATGTGTCGCCAACTCTTAAATCATAATGAAATTAAGATTGTCTACCACCAAAAGCTTAAGGACTTAGATCTTAATTTGCTTGGCGCTTGCAAAGAATACTCAAAGCAATCAGCTGGCTTTATTAACAACTTGTTGGATAAGCTTGACAACAATGATGAACAAAAGCGAACTGACCTAATTACTAGAATAGTAAGCGATGCTGCCGATATCTCAGGAAGTATTGTCATTCGATCACAACTGTATCGCAAGAGAACTTATGAAATGATGGGCCTGGTATTATGCCAGTATATTGTTGCTCAAGCATTTAAGGTTATTGCGCAAAGGCTGGATTGTACTTCTCCTTTAGGCACAGCATCTTTTGTGTCCCTTGATGATTATGCTGCATTGATTGGCCAAAAAGAGGGTAAAGTAGCTGATATTTTAGGCCTACAAGTGCTTAAATATAAGTCTAAAGCCCAGGTCCAGACCCAAGCAAAGCTCGAGAACAGCACTACAACTAATAGTGGTGATTTTAATAGCCTAGATTTACTAGACAATGCCACTTTACAAGCTAATCCTTTATTTGTTGACTGTGATTTAAGTGCTAAAGAGGCTCAAAAGAGTACTGCTATCAATGAGTATGTCTTGGTGGTCTATATCATTGAGTCCAAGTTTTTCACTGGCAAAGAGGCTAATGCGCTTAAGAAGTCTAAAGATCAGACTAGAAGTTCTTTAGAGGTGTTCTATGAAGCTATCAGAGACCAAAATGGCAATCAGATCTTAGATAGAAAGATTATGCTCTCTAAGCTTGCTAATTTACTTCAGTACTCTTCTTATAAGCTTAATGGCGATAAAGCCCAGGAGTTTGCCAAGATTCAACAGCTTATTAGCTCTGAGCAGATTGATATCCTTATCAAGGGAACATCTTTCTTCTATGCTCTTAATAGTAGGGACATTAGCAACAAGGTTTCTGCTGGCATTAATGTCTCTATTGATCCTTCTATGGATAAGCAAAGGGAAGATAAGAGTATTCCTATTACTCAACTGACCATTACTGATCATGCCCTTAAAGATGTGGTTAATAATTTCTACGCTCAAGATAATAAAGCCTCAGAGAACTGCCAATCAGACTCAGTGGTTGACTATATCTTTAAGCAAGACCAAGAGGATATCTTTAAGCGCTATTTAAATGTTAAGAGTAGCGAAATCTTACATTTAACCCCTAATGCCGATCAGCCAGGCGTGCCAGTGCACACCCAAGACCCATCAGGGCCTCAAGACCAGCACACCTCCAATCAAGGTAATGGCAGTGGCAATGAGGGCGGTAATGGCTGTGATGGTAGCAAAGGCCAAGCTGATAATGAGACTGAGGCTAAAGCTCCTGCCTCACCTGTAACATCAGAAAATGGTGGACTAACTACTGGCTCTGAGGAAACTAAGGTGCCATCATTGCCACAAGAACAACATACCACCAATCAGGGTAATGCTAGTGGCAATAATGCTAATGAGACTGAGGCTAAAGCTCCAGCCTTGCCTGTAGCACCAGAAAATGGTGGGCTAACTACTGGCTCTAAGGAAACTAACGAGCCATCAGCGCCACAGGAAAATCAAGCTGCCAGTCAAGGTAATGGTAGTGGCAATAATGAGACTGAGACTGAGGCTAAAGCTCCAGCCTTGCCTGTAGCACCAGAAAATGGTGGACTAACTACTGGCTCTGAGGAAACTAAGGTGCCATCAGT
>NZ_JALKIM010000035.1 GCF_023050945.1 Anaerobiospirillum sp. NML120448
CAAGATTCACTCCAGAAATGACCAAGCGTGACAAGATGTTTTTTCAGCATATTGGTTTAATCGAATCTTAGTGTTCCTGACAAGGATACTTCTTGCATGACACTATTCGCTAACTTTTAGGTTTAAAATTTTTTTGAGCTTATCTGCCCTCCCCAATTTAGGGCAAGCCAAGTTACAGGCATCAAGCCCAACTACCAAAAACATAGGACAAGTCTAAAAAATTGAAAAACAGCCACCTACTTTTTCCTTTGACCCGATGCATACTCAATGGCTTACTCATGACTAAACACCTGCCAAGCCCCCTACTCTGGCTCTTGTTCATATCCTGCTATGGGTAGTAGCCTTTGGACTTGCCCTTGCTTGAGCATATGGTCTTGCACGGTTAATTGCTACTAATATGCACCCAAAGCTTGCTCATAGACAGTGTCAGTTACAGTTGCAGTGGCAGTAGCTTAGATCAGTCTTTGGGACTGAGATTAACTTATTAGTTAGTGCTTGGACTTTAGAATGGCTATTACCTAAGGAAGATTTATTGATCAGTATAGCTAGTGTGAACCACCTTATGAGGTTCATCTGTAAAGGAACATCATAGCCAGAGCAAGGGAAGTAAATAGCTATTAGCTATTTTGCGAACTGTATCAATAATCGCTTATAGGCAAAAAAGGCTTATAGGTATAAGATGAGCTAAGGACACGCTGTTAACAAATTAGCTTACAGCCCTTAATCATGATAATACTGCCCTAGAAATAATTGCTTAAGTCCTAATTACACCTTGTTAGGGTCTTATGCTTTTATCTTTTGGTTAATTATGTATTTATGTTTATTTGTAGCTGTGGAGAGTTCTGATATTACTTTTGACACTCAAAAGTTTTTAAAGAATGACGATAAGCTTACTTGAATACTGTACTTGATGGCTCTTCTAACCTTTACCTTGAGTTGGCTAATTAATAGCCATGTACTTTTGTCTTACCCATTCAGACTAAATTATACTTTGACCTAATTTTAACTAAAGACTATTAGGCTATACTTGTCTAAGGTTAGCGCTACAATTTGGTTGACTATGTAATTAGAGTATTACACCAGCAATCATAACTTGCTTATACTAAAAGCTTGTTAATTTTTATATTTTAGGCTGGATCACTCTTACCTTTTGACCAACACCTCAGGTTAATGATTAAAGTAGATCATTCAAAGTGATGATGCTAAAGCACCATAGACCTAAATACAATAAGCTCTACGTGTATTTTGTTAGTAGCTAGTTTTACATATTTTATTATCTAAGCCTGCTGTTAATAAGTCTTTTGCTTAGGTATAGGAGATATAGAATTGAATTTGCAAATTAATGGTATCAATTGGGGGATGTCCTATGAAAATCGCACCCCTGCAAATAAAATTTGCAATATGATTTTGCTCTATGGTTATGTAACTAACCCCATGTTAGTTGAGACCTTTAACCTAACATTGCAAACTGTTACTTGCTATACACAACAATTACGCCAAAACCAAATTATTGTCCCTGGTGGCAAGGCTCCTTCAACTGGTGGCAAGCCTCCTACCAAATACATCCTTAATAAGGACTATACTCACAGCTTAGGCATTGATATTACTGATCATAATGTCACTTTCTTATTAATGGACTTTATGTGCAATGTCGTAGCCCAGGATGAGTTGCAATTACCTTTTAGCTACTCTAAAGAATACTTTGCTCAGGTAGCTAAGAGCGCTAAGGACTTTGTTAAAGCGCAAGGCTCCTTAGATAAGCTTAACAATTACGTTGGTGTTTCTGTTCCAGGAATTGTATCTGGCAACTTTGTTACCCGCTCCCATATTTTAGGATTATCTGATGTTGATTTTTCTCCTTTAGGCGAGTACTTAGGAGCTAAAATCATTTTAGTTAACGATTCTAATGCTGGTGCTTTATCTGAGGCCTTTACCACTAAAGAGCGTAACTTTATTTACCTCTCTTTATCTCATACTGTAGGTGGCGGCATTGTTGCTAGTGGCTTCTTAATGCAAGGCAAAAACAATCGTTCAGGTGAAATTGGACACGTAACCTTAGTTCCATATGGCCGTAGCTGCTATTGCGGTAAGGATGGCTGCGTTGATCCATACTTATGTGAACAAGCCCTACTTAAAAACGACTTTGAGTCCTTAGAAGAACTCTTTAATGTCTTTAATGCAGGCCCATACAATGGTGATTTGGCACACAGCGAGAAGTTTCAGAAGGCAGAGCAGGCACTTAAGACCTACCTTAAATATTTAGGTATGCTTTTGGATAACTTATCCATGCTCTGCGATACCCCTATTATTTTAGGCGGCTCTATTGGCCCATTCTTAAAGCCATTTTTACCAGAGATCAATAAGCGTGCTGTTAAGCGCTCCTTATTTGCTGATATCGCCCCTATTGCCTCAGGCTCTATTGAAAAGCATCCATCAGCTTTTGGCGCTGCTTTAATTTGCGTAACTCAAACTATTGCTGACTTCCAAGTTGAACCAGAAAACAACGAAAAGCCAGCCTCTTAGAGTAAGCACAAATTATTGTTATTACCACTCTTGCCCAGCCCACATTCTTGTGGGCGGCATTTTCCTTCCTCAATTCCCTCTTAAAACCATAAAGCTTTGATTTATGAGCCAGCTCTCTTGGAGCTAAATGGGGTTTATTCTATTTTTTTGCAGTTTTTGCAGTATGTTTTTGCAGCATTTTTACAAAAAACCGAAAATATTTTGCTCTGTTTGAAAAAATTATTCTGCGCTAGATCACACTATTTTAATACACTAAAAACATAAGGTTTTATGACCTGAGGTGCCTTTAATTAAACCGAAAATTTAACCAAAATATAATGCAATCGTTTGCTGTAAATCAATGAAATCTTGCCCAAACCACCTGTATTCTACTCTTTATAAAAGCTATACCTATAGCCGCATTATCCCTTTTATATGGCCTTTATCTGCATAAAATACATTTTTTTATAGAAAGACTGCAATCGTTTCATTATTTTGCATCATCTCCTCCAATAAGCATTTTTTATAACCTTAGCCTTTTGAGTTAACTTTTGGCTTAAATACGCCTTTTTACGCACTTTCGTAATAAATTACCTCTTGTCAACAACTTAAGCATCTCATGATTAAGCATTGGTTAATATAGCGTAGTTTTTATTTAATGCAGCGTGTTATGCCGTATTTTGAGCTGTGTATTATGACCTCAAACACGAGCTGACAAGTGCTCAGTTCAACTCGCTATGTTGTGTCTTACTTTTTTAGTCTTATTTTTGGTCATTTATTATGCAATTAATTAATTTTGGCTACGATCGCTCTTCTGTAAAAGCAGGCATTGCTCATATTGGCGTTGGTAACTTCCACCGTGCTCATATGGAGTACTATACTAACTTGCTATTAAATACACCAAGCCAAAATCAATGGGGTATCTGTGGTGTAATGCTCCTTGATAGCGATGAGCGTTTATATAAGGCTCTAAAAGAGCAAAAGGGAGAGTACACCTTAACCGTATGTGGCCGTAAGGGTAATGATGAAGTATTGTCTATTGGCTCCTTAGTTGAGGTCTTATGGGCTAAAGAGAATAAGCAAGCTGTAATTAACAAGCTTGCCAGCGCTGACATTAAGATCATCAGCTTAACCATTACCGAAGGTGGCTACAACATTAACAAGACTACAGGTGAGTTTGACTTAGAAAATGCCCAAGTTAAGCATGATCTAAATAATTGCAACGATCCTCAAAGCGTTTTTGGCTATGTAGCAGCTGCTTTACGTATCCGTAAAGAGCAAGGTATTGGCGGTGTTACCATCCTTTCTTGCGATAATTTACAGCACAATGGCAATACTACTAAGAAGGCCTTTTGCTCCTTTATTAAGGCTCTAGATGAGGATTTATACAACTGGGTACTTACTAATGTGACCTTCCCTAATAGCATGGTTGATCGCATTACCCCTGCTACCTTACCTCAAGATATTGAGCGCTTAAATGCTAAGAATGGTACCCATGATTTAGCACCTGTATATTGTGAAGACTTTATCCAATGGGTAGTTGAGGATAACTTTGTAGCAGGTCGCCCAGCTTATGAGCAAGTTGGCGCTATCATGACTGATAATGTTGACGCTTATGAGAATATGAAGCTTAACCTATTAAATGCTTCCCACACTTTATTAAGCTACCCATCTTTCTTAGCAGGCTATCGTAAGGTAGATGAGGCCTTAGCAGACCAAAACATTGTTACCTTTATTCGTGATTTCATGGATAAGGACATTACTAAGTATGTTCCAGCACCACAGGGCATTAACTTAGATGAGTACAAGCAAACCTTAATTGAGCGCTTTGCTAACAAGTCAGTATCAGACCAAATTGCTCGCTTATGCTTTGACGGTATCTCTAAGTTCCCTGTATACATTGTTCCAAACATTAAGAAGATTTTTGCTGACGGCTCTGACTTTACTCGTATTGCCTATCTGTTAGCTGCTTACCGCCAATACTTAAAGGTTCGTGTTGACGACAAGGGCAACAGCTTTGAAATTGCTGAGCCATGGCTCACAGCCGAGGACAAGACCGTGATTGCCTCAGACAATGCACAAGATTTCTTAGGTCTATCTGCCTTTAACGCAGTAAATTTAAAGGCCAACCAAGCCTTTGTTGATTGCTATTTAGCTATGGTAGAAGCCATTGCCAAAAATGGTGCCTATGAAACCTTAAAGAACAAAGTTCTCTAAGAGATCATCATCGCAAAAAAGAACTCTTTTAAACAGAACACAACAACACATCTTGCAAGGTGCAGGCAACCTTCTTAGCCTGCCCCGAACAAGAATCATACCATAAGGCCCTATTATCAGCTAACACCTGCAATGGGGCCTTTCTTACCTCACCAACCCCATCAACCACAATCCCACCATCTACCAAGCGCCCGCCCTGCTCCCTCGCAACCAATCGCACATAACATAGCAGCGCAGCTCAGCTCAACACGCCTTAGTGCAGCACCAAACAACCATCTCGCCCGCCCTTGCCTTATTTCACTAAACAAACTAGGGTAAATACATGAAATGATATAGATCACACTTTTAAAGCATATTGCACTAATCTTAATGTTTTGTTTTAGTAGGCATAAATCAATACTTTACATCAACTTTGCACTGACGTTTTTATACCCCCATAGGGTAACCAACTGTCTCCCCTATGTCTGGTCTATCTCAAAAGAGGTTTATAATAGAGCAATTAATGGACAACATGGCCAATTTACAAATCAAGGGGCAACCGTGATGATAAGTCTAGGAGAAGAACAAACAATTCAGGGCGTTTTAGAATATTCACCTATTTTGCACCCTGGACAGTTGTGTATGTTGCAGGCTGATGCATATAATAAGGCCTTTTCCTGTGCTGATAGTAATGTTTTAGTCAAGCTCATGAAAGAGTTTGATTATATCTACCTTATTGAACAGCTTGAGAGCATAAATCTTCAATCATTAAAACCACTAACAGAAGCGTCAAAAAGCGATCCTGAATATTGCATTTTAGATTATTGGCTTTCTGCTTTGAGTAATGCTTTAGAAGGTGTTGAGATTCCTGGGCGAGTTTATCCTGAATATAGTGATTTTGTAAAAAGTCGAGGCAAAGGCAAGATTAACTACAAACAAGCCTCATATCTCTTGCAAAACGAAGGCTTGCCCAAAGAGATAAAAGAGATACATGAAATTCAACCATGGATTGACGACATGCAAACCTTATTAGATTATCTCCATAAAATTCGCAGTGCGGAAAGTGCTTTATATCAGGCATTTAAAAAGTATGGTCTGCTTAATGACGAACTTAAGTTTAATCATAGAATTTTTTGCAGCCACCTAGCTTATGAAACTGCATTAAGTCAAGGATACATGTAAATAAAGGCCCCTTTTATGGGGCTTTTTTATTGCCTATTAACTGAGGTTGTTTATAACTAAAAGCACTGACCACAAGCGACGGTGTGATATGGCCGTTGGTATAGTTATCGGTCATATTATTAGCGATGCAATTAATGAACTAAATGGCATTATGGCCAATGATGAGGCCCGTTGGATTACCACTAAAAAGCAAGGTAAAGGCGGCGGCGGTAAAAAGTTTTTGATTGATTCTGAGACAGGCGTAATCTTAAAAGGCGGCCCGAAAAAGATGCGAGGCAAGCCGCTTAGGCGTGCTTTTGAAAGCAAAGAGCAACGCAAGCAACGTTTAAAGGAACGAGCCAAAGGTGCTAAAGGCTTAGAAGCGTACAGTCAAAAACGAAAGCAAGAAGAGAAGGAACAAGTCGCTAAAAAAGCAAAGCGCTCTGCTGCTGCTCAAAAGGGTGTTAAGACTAGAAAAGCTAACACTCAAAAACTTTTAGAAATTCATAAGTTTGAGCAGCAAAACCCAGGCAAGTATTTGGCTACACATTACGAGGCTAACGGAATTAACGGCGCAGCATGGGCTAAAACTCAATTGCAAAAAGCCGCTAAAGTCGCAGCTAAGCAAAAGGCTAAATAAGTACTAACAGCAAGGCAAGTGTAAAATATGAAGCAAGATAGTTTAGATAAAATCCTAGTATGCCTGTTTGCGCTTGCTAAGCATAGGGGCATAGCTTGCGATGATGCTAAATGGATTACTTACCACCCAAAAGGCAAGGGCGCTAATGGTGAGAATAAGAGCCACAAATGCCTAATTGATGAAACCACAGGCCAAATTATTAAGGGCGGCTTACCTAATAGCGCTGGTAAAAACATTAGGCAAGCTTTTAAAGACCTTAAAGAGCAGAGACAGCAGACCAAAGCTCAAAGCTCTTCTAATGCTGCTCAAAGTAATGCAGCGCAAACCAACATGCACAGCGCTGGGCTTTCAAGTCAAAGCGCACCTCACGCAGAGCTAGAGAGCAAGCAAAAGGAAATTGAAGAGCTTAAGGCCCAGATTGAAAAGCTCAAACAGGGCTTACCTGCTCAGCATGATGTTAAGATTGATACTAGCTTGCCTGAAAAGATTCCTAATGATGTGGTGTTACAAAACCGTAATCGCTCTAATATAGCATCGGTGCTACAGATGAAAGAAATTGCTAAGAATCTTGATTACTACAAAGTAGGAACTTCTAACGATTTTAATAGCGGGTGCCCTGTTGTTTCTTTTGGCTCTTATGATGCTAAGGACATGGGTAAAACCACAGTATTAGCCCCCCAAAAAGGCGAGCGCCTGCAAGTGCAATATCCCGTGGTCGAAGCTGATAGCGTAACCACTTCTAATGATAAAAGTGGCGTTGCTAATGAGAAATACAACAGTTCAGACCCTAATATTAAAAGGGCAATTGCTGGTAATGGTCGTATGACTGCTATAGCCACTAGTTATGACGCTTATCCTACTAAGGCTGAGCAGTACAAACAAGATTTAATAGCTAATGCAGGTGAGCACGGTTGCGACCCTGAAATAATTAAGGGAATGAAAAACCCTGTATTAGTTCGAGTGATGCAACCTAAGGACGTTACTAAAGACATTGGCGACCAAACTAATATCACTCAAGGCTTAACACTGAACACAGTGGAGCAAGCAAGAACTGATGTTAGTCGCATGAAAAACGCAAGCTTTGAAACATACGAAGACGGCAGCCCAACCGTTGAAAGTGTTAAGAGCTTTATTGCGGGACTTCCAAGAAATGAGCAGGCTGGCCTATTAACTAAAGAAGGCCAACCAACACGCACGGCGCAAGATAGATTACAAAACGCCATGATGATGAAAGGCTACAATAATG
This sequence comes from Anaerobiospirillum sp. NML120448, assembly GCF_023050945.1. Taxonomy (GTDB): domain Bacteria; phylum Pseudomonadota; class Gammaproteobacteria; order Enterobacterales; family Succinivibrionaceae; genus Anaerobiospirillum. The sequence continues at coordinate 7,746 of NZ_JALKIM010000035.1, forward strand.
ATTACTTGGTGCGCATGTGTGGACAGGCCATTAATCCAGAGGGCAAAAATATCATTAACGCACTGTCTAACGCCTCAAAAGCTTCACATCTTATATTTGCCATTAGTGGTCTAATGCCCTTTAGCTATCGCCTCTTACTAAGAGCTCCTATTAAAGCTCTCATTGTTAGTGTTGCTTGCTTGTTTCTTTATCCCATTAACCTCACCCCTAAAGCAAGGCTATAAGGGAGGTACATGGCTGCTACATTGGTTTTTACCTATTATGAGACTATAAAGCTCTAGTGCTCTTTATCTATCTGCACTTATAACTCCTATCTATGTGATCCAGTAAACTATTGTTTAGGAAGGCTCTCATTGTTAGTGTTGCTTGCTTGTTTATCTTGTTAACTTTTAGCCTAAGGCACAGCTATCAGGCCCGTTTATGGTTGCTACCAGGATTCTTTCTTATTATGTGCCTATAAAGATCTATTACTCTTTAGCTAACTGCATTACCCCGTCTCTGGGCTTAGTAAAGTATTGTTTGTGGTAGCGGCTAATTGTTCTTGTTTACTAATAGCTAAAAGGCACCACTATTAAGGCTATTGCATGGCTAGTAAAAGCCTCTTATCTTGTATTTGCCCTTAGTGGTCTAATGCACTTTAGCTATCAGCTCTTACTAATAGCTCCTATTAAGGCTCGCATTGTTAGCTTTGCTTGTTTGATTATCCTGTTTGGTTAAAGATTAAAACACAGCTATAAGGGAAGTATATTGCTGCTGCAAGGCTTCTTTCCTATTATGTGCCTAATAATGGTCTATTACTCTTTAGCTATCTGTACTTATTCTATCTCTTAGCTTAGTAAACCATTGTTCGATGTGGCGGATGTTTGTTCTTGTTTACTGAAAGCCTAAAGGTTCCACTATTAAGACCGTTCTATGGCTTGTAAAAGCTTCTTATCTTGTATTCTCCATTAGTGGTCTAATGCCCTGCTATCACCTCTTACCAAGAGCTCCTATTAAGGCTCTTATTGTTAGCTTTGCTTGTTTGTTTCTTTGTCATGTTAACTTCAAGCCTAAAACACAGCTATAAGGCCTGTATATGGCTGATGCAAGGCTTCTTCCCTATTATGTGCCTAATAAAGGTCTATTACTCTTTAGCTAACTGCATTAACCCGTCTCTGGGCTTAGTAAAGTATTGTTTGTGGTAGCGGCTAATTGTTCTTGTTTACTAATGGCTTAAAGGCACCACTATTAAGGCTATTGCATGGCTAGTAAAAGCCTCTTATCTTGTATTTGCCCTAGTGGTCTATTGCCCTGCTATCACCTCTTACCAAGAGCTCCTATTAAGGCTCGCATTGTTAGCTTTGCTTGTTTGTTTCTTTGTCATGTTAACTTCAAGCCTAAAACACAGCTATAAGGCTTGTATATGGCTGCTACAAAGCTTTTAGCTGACATGAGCCTATTCAGTTTTACAGCACTTTAGCTATCTGCACTTATCCTATCTCTGAGCTGAGTATAGTATTGTTGCTATTAGTGGCTGCCTGACCCGCTTATCTTATTGCTGAGGATTATACTTGCTTCTTATATGCTTGATTTGTTTGGTATCAATGGTGATAGAACTATTAGGGTTGCTTGAGATAATTGAGCTTTTTATTGAGCTTGATTGCTGCTAATTGGCTTTAAGAGAGTACCCTAAATATCGGTAACGAGCTTTACCTGATTATGACGTGCTATAGGCTTTAGGTGCGGGCGAAGTGATGGAAATATGACTATGGTTAAGAGCTTTTAGTTTAGTAGGCTTTGATTTGATCTTTGTTTTGAAGGGGCAGCTTGTTTTTATTTGCCTTGGTTTTAAAGTGCTAAAGGCAAGGTCAGACTACCTGTTAGTATGATGATGGGGTACTGGTTGAACTGGGGCGTAAAAATTAAAAAAGCCCCATTACGATTGAGAGATGGGGCTTAAGGTTGTTGTGTAAGTAGATTAGTGATTAATTCTTGGAGCAGTCAATCATAATCTTGACATCGCCAGCGGTGCCAGAGGCGGCACGGTCAAAAGCAGCTACAGCATCAGACATGTCATAGACCTTAGAGATAAGACGCTTAATATCTAAAGAACCACTTCTAATTAGGCGAATAGTACGTGGGTACATATTGGCATAGCGGAATACAGTCTTAAAGGTTACTTCCTTAGCCTGAGCAGCACAGATATCAAAAGGAGGTAAATCAAGAGGAATACCAGTTAATACTACAGTACCAGCAGCTTTTACATGCTCGCAAATATGGGTAACTACAGGAGCAGCACCGCAGCATTCAAATACTACATCCACGCCTTGACCATTAGTAAGGTCATTAACCTTAGCCTTAAGATCATCTCTTTTTGCATTAATGGTGTGAATGTTCTTATAAGAGCCAGCTACTTCAAGCTTAGAGTCAATCATATCAACAATGATTACATCAGAGCAGCCGCCTGCTAGAGCACAAAGGGCAGTCACGATACCAATAGTGCCAGCGCCGTAAACTAAGGCAATATCGCCAGGCTTAATACCTGCCTTGGTTGCTGATTGCATACCGATAGCAACAGGTTCAACCATAGCACCTTCGTAATAGCTAACTTCCTCAGGAAGTTTAAAAGTAAAGGCAGCTGGGTGAACAATAGTTTCGCATAAGCAGCCATCGATTGGTGGAGTAGCAAAGAAAGTGAGCTCAGGATCTAAGTTGTAGCAACCTGCTAAAGTCTCAGGAGAGTCAAAACGAGGAATACCAGGCTCAATACAAACACGATCACCCACGCTTAAATGAGTAACGTTCTTACCTACCTTAGTGATCACGCCAGAGGCTTCATGACCTAAAACCATTGGCTTTTCTACAACATAAGGGCCAATACGACCATGGGTATAGTAGTGAACATCAGAGCCACATACGCCGCAAGCCATGATCTTAATCTCTACATCATTATCACCTAAGGTCTTGCCATGTTCGTAATCATCTACAATAGCAATTTTGCCTTTTTCTAAAAGGGTAACAGCCTTCATAATTCACCTTAAACTTGGAAAATCATACTTTGCCGCTATAAAGCAATCAAACATGGTTAAGTGTATTGAGTGTCGATAGCAAGCAACCACACATGCTCGTTAAATAATGAACTTAATCAAAATTATTTAGTAAGTTCATTATATGCTTTCTATTTTCAAAATAAAGACCTTAGTAATATATTTTTATTAACTCTTGTGATCTGCTTAACAAAATCGATAAATGTTAATAGTTGATAAAAGCTATAAATACCTTAATAAAGCTAACTTTAAGGCTAGTAAGACAAAGGTTTGATTGGTTTTATTTAGCAGGTATTGGTACTGGCGCACCTACATACTCTCAAGTTTTACCTTTTGATCCTTTAACGGCACTTAATCATTTATTTATAGTTAACTTGTAAAAACAGTAACCATACTCGAGTTCTTAACTACGTGATTTTGCTATCTTATTCATTATTGAACTACGTAGCAGCTATCTAATTCCCTGTTTGCTCTCAAGCCTGTCTATCCCGTATAGCCTGATGCCAGTAACTAATTTAGTAGGCTCAAAATGTTGTAGGCAAGCTGTCGGGCTGCTATAGGCAACAGCTAGCTCACTTAAAGCTTAGGACTAACTTAAAATAAACTAACCAACTACTAGCAAAGAACTACCTTTGGTAATGTGCTTTTTAGTGTTCCCACGACCTTTTTCTTAAATAGTAAGTTGTCCTTTAATGATGAGCTTTTGTTGTTTTGAGGTGATGGATGTCTGTTTGAGCGAATGGAGAGCTGATTGGATCATAATAGCGAACTTCTAATCTAGTCTATACTCTTAAGAGACACGCTAAACTTAGCTTCGGTGTATTGAGTCGAGCCTTAAAGAAGTGCACTAGCTAAGCTGCTATACATTGATCAGAGTTGAGCCGTGCAGAGGTAATGCAATGTTTGCTAAGCAGCACCGAGGCTGGCAAAGCTGGCGTATAGCTATATAGTTTGCCCTTTAAGTTGGTATATTGCTCTATGCCTTAGCGTATTGAGCTGCGCTTAGATTTCGTATAGCCATATGGTTTGCCTTTATGGTGGTGAACTGCTTGATGTCTGAGCGTATTAAGCCATACTGAGCTGGCTTATAGCCATTAAGTTTGCCCTTTAGGGGAGTGTACTGCTTGATGTATTAGCGTATTAACCCGTGCTATGCTGGCGCATAGCCATATAGTTTGCCCTTTGTCGTAGTGTATTGCTTGATGTCTTAGCGTATTAAGCCGTGCTAAGCTGGCTTATAGCCATATAGTTTGCCTTTAGGCTGGTGTATTGCTTTATGCCTTAGCGTATTAAGCCGTGCTAAGCTGGCTTATAGCCATATAGTTTTCCTTTGGGGTGGTGTACTGCTTGATGTCTTAGCGTATTAAGCCATACTGAGCTGGTGCATAGCCATTAAGTTTGCCCTTTAGCGTGGTATATTGCTTGATGTCTTAGCGTATTAACCGTGCTTAGATTTCGCATAGCCATATAGTTTTCCTTTGGGTTGGTGCATTGCTTGATGTCTTAGCGCATTGAGCCGTGATAAGCTGGCTTATAGCCATTAAGTTTGCCTTTAGGGTGGTGTACTGCTTGATGTCTTAGCGTATTAAGCCGTGCTAAGCTGGCTTATAGCCATATAGTTTGCCCTTTAGGGGAGTGTACTGCTTGATGTATTAGCGTATTAACCCGTGCTAAGCTGGAGTATGGCCATAATGTTTGCCTTTGGGGTGATGCATTGCTTGATGTCTTAGCGTATTAACCCGTGCTAAGCTGGAGTATGGCCATAATGTTTGCCTTTGGGGTGATGCATTGCTTGATGTCTTAGCGCATTGAGGCGTGCTTAGCTGGCGTATAGCCATATAGTTTGCCTTTGGGGTGGTGCATTGCTTGATATCTGAGCGCATTGAACTGAGCTTAGCTGGCGTATAGCCATATAGTTTGCCTTTGGGGTGGTATACTGGATGGCATCTTAGTGTGTGCTGATTAATGTCTTTTGATTATGGATAATATGCTCAAGCGCTAATAAGAAGTTGCATTGCTAATATTCATCGTACTATCAGCTATAGCAAAGCTCGTTTGTTTAAACTGCTTTGAGGGTTATGGGCTGGGGATTTTTTGCAAAAGCTCTAACTTTTTTGTCGGGCATAAAAAAAGCCTGGCAGTTTTGGGACTGTCAGGCTTTTGATTATAATTTTGGCTTAGTTTGTAGCATTTGAAAACTATGATCTTGCAGAGCGCCATGTAAGCTGATAGCAAAACAAAGGTCTAAAAGCCTTTATAGTGCTAAGCTTGGTGGTTTAGCAAGGCTTTAAGATCTCTAGTTCAAAAATGCTAGTTAGCAGGCTGATTAGACCATACTAAACTCGGTATCACCCCACTATCACTAGTAGGAGCAAACTCGTTAATGTGCTAGCAAATTCTCTAATAATAGAGATTGCTTGTTGTTAGTCCTTAATTGTTAGTTGCTGTTTTGCAGGCATATTGCTATACCCTAGCCTCATGTTTTAATCAGCACAAAAATAAGCATATAAAAACCCATGCTTGCTTATGCAAAGCGCAAGCATCTACTCTAATATGAAATTAAGCATTATTGTTCTTAGCTTTCAATACCTAGAACAAGAGTCTTGATGAGCTTTAATCCTCAACTTCAACTAAAAGCTAGGCTTGACGCATTACGTTAAACTTAGCGTAGGGCTTTTAAGATGCAATATTTTGCACTGGCTTGAGTGTTACTAAATTTTTTGCTGATTATTCTTTGGCTGATAAGATGGGCTAAAACCACTTAAAGGCTAAATATCAGCTTAGCTAGGCAGCACGCTTAATTACTACTTTAAGATCTGTTGCCTAGCCTCGCCATGAGCGAACTATTAAATCTAACTGACTACAGCACCTCGTAAAAAAGTGTTAAGTGTCTTTTAAACAGATGCAGCGTAGAAATTCTGTAATCTATACTGGGCTTAAGTTGGTTAGGGCTTAAGTCTAGTGTTTTGTTTAGATAACCTTGTATCAGCAATTACCACAACCACTCAAAGTTCTGCTTTGCTTTGCTTCTTCCTTAGTGGCTGAGTGCTGGTTTTATTAAAATTTAGCAACCATGCTTATCATGCTGATATAGGCATGGCTACTAAAAAATGTAACTTAGGTTTGGGTAAAGCCCCTTCATACTTCAAGGTTCAGATAAGTAAGAACTAGTAGCTATAGGGCTTTGATTAAATCTTGTTAAGGCAACTAGTGCCTGATTTTTTAATAAATCTGAGTACTAAGACTTTAGAGCCTTTGCTACAGGCCTAGAGCTTAAGCGCCTAGGCCTGTATGGTATTACCTCTTAACCCTTGACCTTTTTAATAAAGGTCTTAGGCTTATGAGGGATTAGTGACCAGAGTTAACAGGGAAGTTAGCACCATCACGGTTTACGTGGAAGTAGGCAATACTATCACGTAAAGAGTGGAGGGCAACTACTGTCTTATCAATGATCTCTTGGCTATTTTGAGCCTCATGGTTAGCATTTTGGGCTAAGTCAGAGATATCGTGAATATGTAGTGAAATCTCATTAGTTGCAGCTGATTGCTCCTCAGCAGCTGAGGCAATCTGAGTAATCTGCATAGTTACTTGATCTACGTGATCAATCATTTCATGCATAGTGTGCTCAACCTGAGCGGTATCCTTAGAGGTAGCTTCCATAGAAGCAACAGAGGAATTAATGGACTCAGCAGCGGCAGCAGCATCTTTTTGAATGTCAGCAACCATGCCAGCAATTTCCTGAGTTGAAGCACTAGTACGGCTAGCAAGAGCACGAACCTCATCAGCTACCACAGCAAAACCACGACCAGCTTCACCTGCACGAGCAGCCTCAATAGCAGCGTTTAATGCTAATAAGTTAGTTTGAGCAGCAATCTCTTCAATAGTATTAACAATAGAGTTAATGTCTAAGGAGCGCTTAGCAACCTTTTCTACAGCGTGAGAATTGTTAAGCACAACATTGCTTTGCTCACGAATAGCCTCAATAGTCTTTTGGATACGATCTACGCCACTATCAATAATGTCCTTAGTGGACATGGATAAGTGGGAGGCATCTTCACAGTTTTTAGCAATATCTTGAGTGGTAGATAACATTTCCTCTGAGGCAGCGGAAACAGTAATACTCTTACCCTCACACTCGTTAACCTTATTAGCAATATTACCTGATAAAGTAATAACATCTTGTAAGGCCTTCTCAGTGATTGCAGAGTTGTCCTTAACTGCGCTTATAGCCTTATTGAGGTTGTCACGCATGATGCGGATCTTATTAATAATATTGCCAAAGTCATCCTTGTTAAAACCTTGGATCTCAAAGACAAAATTACCACGGCACATCTCATCAATAAACTTACCTTGACGATTAATGCAATGAGTAATGTATGAGCAAATGATATAGGATAGCAAAATACCAAATACTACGGCACCAAGAGCTACGCCCAAGCATATATAGGCATCACGCATATTAGCTGCTTCTTTGGAGAGCTTTATTACTGTGGTATTTTGTAAATTACCAATTTCAATACAAGTATTGAAAATGCCAGCAATGGATGGTCTTACTTCACGTAAATAGTGGTATAAAGCTGTACCCTTGCCAGATTTAAGAGCCTCAATATTATCATTATATAAGGCCCTAATACTATCGACTCGGTTAACCAATTGTGTAGTTAGGAGATTAAACTTAGCACTACCTTCAATCTCGTCATTGCTCGAACTATTAGCTAAAGCCTTACTATCTGCTAATACATTGTTTAAAAGACGTAATGACTCCTCTTTGAACTTGCTCTGGCTAGCAATAGAGTTTGGAGCATCGGATAAATAAGCTAAGGTTAGAGTATCAAACTTTCTTACATCTACCTGTAACTGAGATACACGATTACCTGAATTACCTAAAATAATGGCAATATACTCAGCTGTTTTGGTGGTTGAATAAACAGATAAATAAGAAATGGTGGAGACCATAATGGTCATTAAGATTAACACCGTAGATAAAATTACGAGCTTGACCTTACTAGTCAAGTTGTAAAACCATTGAAACATACTCTACCTCGCTAGAAATTATGCTCTGCTTTAAAATAATGCTAAGCATTAAGGTCTACTATCTAATGGTTAATAGTCATTAACACACAATTTTAGGTAAGAAGCGTTAAAGCTATCAAAGCATGTGAGATCAAAAAATAACTTTCATCATGTTGCTGCCCTAAGCCAGAGGCAGCTATATAAAGTTTGTTTTACCTAAAATCAAAACAAGGATCGAGGCAAGTTTTCAGTTATCAAAAAGATAGCACCTTAGTAATTTTGATGTAAATCAATATTATTCCTAGCATTATCTCCACCTTATCTTTGTTTACTTTTTAAAATGGAAAAATGCTAGCTTATCGTGTTAAAGCTTATAAGGCTTAGGCTTAGGACTAAAGCCTAGTAGATCTAATAGCCTCAGAGCTAATCCCTTATAGGTTTTAACATGTGACAAGTAAGTGAAACTTTAAAAATATACCAAATAAACTTTTGCCTTTTAGTTGCACCTAAGGCAATTAAATTAGTACCTTGTTCATAGTAGCAGCTATAAAAGTACCAACAAAACTTAAGAAGAGCACTCCAATATTGAGTGAACTAACCATCACTTGAAAATTACTAAATAGCCTAAAGGATAGGACGAGCAGTTATCTCAAGTATAATTTGTACCACCTAATATTTTCGTATCAGAGTTGGGTATCACCATAGAGCATGGTTATACCGACAAAGAAACTTTCACCTAAAGCAAGAAACTTTTGCCACAAACTAAGCTTTAAAATATGAACAAGCTTAGATTCATCATTAACTCTAAAAATAAGTTTTACAAGCGCTTTGAAGTTGCTAGAACTCATGAATTTCTGTTAAAAAAACAAAACTTTCATGAGCGGTTGATGACTACTAGATCGGAGTTAAGATCCAAATTAACCACGAATACCAGCAAATAAAAAACATTAATGCACCGCAACCAAGGTTAAGGCTCTACTTTAAATAGGCTAAAAAATTAAAGATAACTCTTAGTTAAACTATGTTGTGACCAAGCTTGTGGTAAGTGGCAAAGAAATATCAATTAACTAATACGTAGGTGCGAACTATCATAAACAAATAGCAAGCTTGAATTAGTAATTTGTCCTGGACATAAGACTAGAAAAGAAATTTAGAAATGATGCTAAAAGCTTTCCTAGCCTTATGTTTGCATCTCAAGTCTGAGCGCAAGCAACATACTTACGAAGCTCAGTTCTTGTTTGACTAGGACAATGATATCAACTGCAACATTATACTTAGCACCAAAGATTGTTAGCTAAGCATTCCAATTTAACTTGGCATAGTGAACTGTGATTCAAAGTAATTCTTTTAGCACAATTTTTGATAGCTTAAACCAAAAAACTATCAGGAGCGTGCAATAACCTGCTTGTGATAAGACTTAAACTTTATTAAACCTCATTAAGAGGCAAATTTAGTATAGCCTTCAATAGCTACGTATGTTCACACTTTTGAAAACATTTTGCAACTAAATCTTAGATAATTTCACCAAAATCGACCACAATACTATTAATCACTTCTATAAATAAGCCATTTATATCTAGTAATGTCTATGTATCAGCAACTTGTATGACCAATAAAGAAAAAGCATCTTTTACATACAAATTATCAAAATATGACAGTTAATCACATTTCATCCATGTTAACTCCTCAAACCGCTCCTTCCCCTTACAGGAAAAACCTTGCTCTACCAAGCCAATCTTTACCAAACCAGCCCTTAAAATGACTCCGCAACAAAGCAACCCCTAACTCTGTCTATCCCCCTGCACTGCCACGCCTTGCTACGCACTACCAAGCAGCGCTATTACATCACTCCGTACTTTACCGCTCTTAGCTCTTAATTGACCCGCTCAACCGTCCATTACCCCAACTCGCTTTGCCCTGCCCTGCACTGCACTGCCACGCCCTGCTATGCATTGCCAAGCAGCGCTATTACATCACTCCGTACTTTACTGCTCTTAGCTCTTAATTGACCCGCTTAACCGTCCATTACACCAACTCGCTTTGCCTTGACCTGCACTGCACTGCCACGCCTTGCTACGCACTGCCAAGCCGTGCTCTTACATCACTCCGTACTTTACCGCTCTCATCTCTTAATTGCCTCGCTCAACCGTCCATTACCCCAACTCGCTTTGCCTTGCCCTGCCCTGCACTGCTACGCCTTGCTACGCACTGCCAAGCCGTGCTACTACATCACTCCGTACTTTACCGCTCTTAGCTCTTAATTGACCCGCTCAACCGTCCATTACACCAACTCGCTTTGCCTTGCCCTGCACTGTCACGCCTTGCTACGCACTGCCAAGCAGCGCTATTACATCACTCCGTACTTTACCGCTCTTAGCTCTTAATTGACCAGCTAAACTGTCCTTTACACCAACTCGCTTTGCCTTGCCTTAAGTAGCTTTGCTGTGCCTGCAAAGGGCTATCCATCAAAATAAATCCTCACTATAGCTCTCCAAACGCTACTCAGGCCAGCCTTGCTTTGCAATTCCGTGCTGTGCTCCTATCAGCACTCCCTGCTCCACTGTACTCTAAGATATCCCTTTTTGCTGTACTTGCACTTGCACTTGCACAGGCAATAGTACTCGCACAGGCCACTAGCACTAACGGCTAAAAAGAGGATTAGCGCCAATAATTAACAAGCAGTCTATTTTTCGCTGTTGCAATGAAAATATGTTGCGTCATTAGGCTGAGAGCTCAATGTCTAGATAGCAGCTGCACTTTGCTGTCTCAATATGAGTATTCTTATCTTATGTCAGAAGCTGCGCCTCGCTATTCCATGATAGAGCATGAAACGACTTCCTATCCCTGCAAATGCTCGCTATACGCTGTCCTTGTAAAGCTTCACTATACTTTATTTAAGACACCCCACTATGTTTTTACTTGTCTGGTCTTAGCAGGCTTTGCTGTAATGCATAGGGCCATCAATTAACGTAAATCATCGCTATGATTATCCATGACCTGACCAGCTGTGCAAAGCACTACTATCAGATGCTTTTCACTACTTTGTTATTTTGGCGCTTGTAAAATTGCGGTAGGATTTACAGAAAACACGTAAAGAGAGACCATAAGATTTTTTGCAACCGATATTAACTGTAAGGCAATTACTGGCTATGCCCAGAACCGTGAAAACCACGATTGCAGAGCAGGCTATTACTTGCACTGCCCAGCCATATCATGACACTTTACTAGCCCTTATCTTTGTTAGGCTTTTGTACACGGCTCCTGTTTGACTTAACGTTTAGCTCTCGCTCATCTCTTTTACCTAAGGCTTACTATTAACCATGCTAAGGCTAAGTCCTATGCGAAGGCGAAGGCCAAAAGCCAAGGCTAAGAATTAAAGCTACAAAGTTGCGGCAAAAAACCTGATTACCATAGCTTAATAAAGCTTTTTAGTGATTGAACACTAAGAATTGACATAGCATCCTAGGTATTAGCTTTTGTCCGTGGTATGGTTAAACACTAAGGGCTTTATTAATAGCCCCTATCCTGCCTATAGCCAACTAACTTTTGGTACTACTTTTCATTTGCTTTAATTTACTGAGCCAAAGTTCTGTTAGTTGTTTGCCCATGCTTAACTGCTTATATCTTTGCCATCTAAAGGGAGATGAATATGACATCGATTAAACAAGCTTTTGTCCACTGCGTCATTAAAAACGCAACCAATGCCTCAGATCGTGCTAGTCGCTCTGAATTTTGGTGGTTCTTCCTTTTTGCGGTAATTATGGGAGGTGCTTGCTATGCAAGCGCTACTATGGTTCCTCATGCTGGCTGGGTATTAGCAACCATTTTAGCTATACCTACCATTTGGCTTTTTGTCATGACTTTTATTCGCCGTTTACATGATCATAATCTGCCAGCTTTGGTATTGGTTTTACCTGTACTTCCTTTTGCTGTGCTTTATCAACTTACTGGTGAGTATTTCATCATTCCTCAAAGCTATACAGAGCTAAGCGTTGGCTTATATGCTATTAGCGGCATCATCGTACTGTATTTTATTTATTTGCTCTTTAAGCCAGGTACTTTAGGCGATAATCGCTATGGCACCGATCCAAGCCACGGCCCAACCAACCCTCAAGCTCAAAAGGCAACCAAAGAAGCAGCTAAAAATATGGCCGCTCGTGAGATTAAAGAAATCAATACTGCTCAAGAAAAAGCCAAGCAACAAGAAAACAAGAGCACTCCAGCTCCTGCCGAGCCAAGCACCAAAGACCAGGCTTTACCAGAAAAAGCTCAGGACACAAAGGAAGCTGTTGCCCATAAAGCTCCTGAGACCAGCAAACAAGAACCAGTAAAGGAAGACGCTGCTAAAATCTAAGCTTCCCCCAGCTAAAGCCCACCCAATGCCTCAACTAAAATACCTTAGCAAATACCTGTTTTAGCAAGCAATTTAGTTGAGGCTCAACATACCTATAGGGTCATCATCAAAAAACCTGAACTTACTACCAAATTACTCACAGATTTAATACAACTGCTGCCATTTAATAAGCAAGAACGCAAGCAAGTCAGTAAGTAAGCAAGCAAGCAAGCAAGCTTTGCCTGTTCTTAAATAAGCTACCTACAACACTGTAGCTACCCGTGAAAACTTAAGGTTTTGGCCCTCTTTCTCCTAATTCCCTCTTTCTCTTTTGAGAATAGCTTTCTCTAATCTCTATCACTATCCTCACCCTCTCCAAAGCTAATATAAGTCTCAAAGCACAGATCTAAAACTGTTTCGACAAACAAGCATGCATAGGGTCTACTGCTACAGATAATTAGCTAAGTAGTTAGCAATTCATTGGCTTAGCTACGGGCTTTGATATAGGGTTGGCTATAGAGAACAACTGCTCATATAACTGAATTTGCTTTGCTTTTGAATGAGCAATTTATTGATAGCCCCTACTTTGAAATTTGTTATTCTTTGCTGCCTTGCTTACTTGGTAGGCCTAAAAATGCTTAATTTGATGCTATCTGGTGCGTTTAAAAGGATGATAAATGCTTGGATGAGGTAAGGCTTAGTTTTTTGTAAGTCGTTGATTTGAATAGCTTGTGCACGTGCACAGTATACTGACAAGATAAAAGCTACCTATTTAAAAAAAGCAAAGGGACATAAGATTAAACATCTTATGTCCCTTATATGGTCTTAACTTTGACTTACTAAATTGACCTTTGTTCTTTTAACTTACTTATGCTGGTAAGAAAGCTAAGAAGAAGGACAAGATAGCTGAGTTTACAAAGTCAATGAATAAGGCACCTACGATTGGTACTACGAAGAAGGCCTTTGGAGATTGACCATTGGCACCAGTAAAAGTCTCCATATTAGCCATAGCGTTTGGAGTAGCACCCATACCGAAACCACAGTGACCAGTGGCAATTACTGCTGCATCGTAATCCTTGCCCATAACACGGAAGGTGATGAAGTAGGCAAATAAAGCCATAACAATGGTCTGAACTAAAAGAATGGTTACTAAAGGCACAGCTAAAGCTGAAAGCTCCCATAAGTTCATGGTCATAAGAGCAATAGCTAAGAAGAGCTGAAGTGCAATAGCGCCGATTACGTTAATTGAGTGTAAAGGCACATTCTTGTGGAAGAAATCTAAATAGTTACGAATAGCGGCAGCTACCATCATAGGGCCTAAGTAAGCTGGAATAGTGATATTTACAGCACTTAAACCTAAGATGATGAAGTGACCAATACCCATAGCAATAATGATGTAGCAGGTAGCACTAAATAGTAATGGCTCATCAATATTCTTTTGCTCTTTAGTAAGCTTACCCTCAATAATATCAGGGTTCTCTACTACGTGATTAATTTGCTCTTCTGAGGCCTTTAAGTTGTAACGGGCCATTAAGCGCTTGCCAATTGGGCCACCAATCATACAGCCTGCAACTAAACCGAAGGTAGCAGAAGCAATAGATGCGGTTAAGCCAGCCTCTAAGCCCTTATCAACTAATAATGGGCCGAAAGCAGCAGAGGTGCCGTGACCACCAGTTAAGGAAATAGAGCCAGTGGCTAAGCCCATGAAGAGGTTTTGGTCAAACAAATAGGAAATTGAAATACCAATAGTGTTTTGAACCAAAATCAGGCCAATAGAACAACCTAAGAACAATGCTACGGCATAGCCACCAGTTAAGAGCATCTTAAATGAAGCAGCAAAACCAATGGTTGTAAAGAAGGCGAGCATTAAGAGATTCTTAAGCTGAGCATCGAAGGTAAACTGGAAAGTTCCAGTTTCGTGGCCAAATAGGGTAACGAAGGAGAAGATGATACCGCCAATTACTGGGGCAGGAATAAAGAAGCGCTTAAGGACAGTAAAAATTTCCTTAATCCAGCGACCTAGAAGCAGTAATGCTACTGCAATCGCTAGGGTCTCCTCCATACCGAAAGTATATGTAAACATGTAGGTTACCTTCTGAGCAAATGAATGGAAAGCTAAGCTTGTGCAAAGCGTACAGTGAAGCGGTATATGAAAATAAAAAATTTATTAGTAGCTAGTTAGGTCTTTACTTTATTACTAGAGCAAAAAGCTAAATGGCCACCAAAAGTCTCTTTACCTTATATCTACTAGCTTCACCTTTAATAAAATTAAATCTCTTGAGTCTATTAATTTTTAATAAACACAAGTTAGTTGCGACTTAAGCTAAGGACAAGGATCACATAGGCTAAGTCAAGGCTTGAGCATAGAGTTTAAGACAATAAACCCTTTGCTCATCAACTTGCTAACTTCCAAGTGGGAACAGCTTTTTAACTAAAAGCTTAACTACTGCTATATCCTAACAACAACAAATGTTTGTCTTTAAGAGCTTGATTACTTACAGAGCAAAACTCATTGGTAAAAAAGCGCCACAACTTGGGAATAGGCAAGGCTGCAAGCGACACTGGAAGACAGCTTACAAGTACCTAAAAAGATGCTCTTTTAGTAGCAAGTTAATTTCACTTTAAGTATGTTTTGCACAGTGCTCTGACAAGCCAAAGGCTTGCAGCTCGTGAGTTTTGGCTCACAAATAGATCCGCGCACTGACTTTTGCACAAGGCTAAAATCTGGAGCGTTTCTTTGCCAAAGATATTTTTCTAGTACACCCTAAGATAATGTTTGGAGACAAAACTTAATGCTAATTTTACCTTCAGTAAGATAACCACAAGAACAATCTATGACATCTTCAAAAGCATGTGTGATGTCCAAAATTAGTTTTGTTATTAGGTTCTATCCTAAACTCTTAAAGTGCAAAATCTAAAAAAACTGCATTAATATACAGCAAAACAGCAATATTTAACAAGAAAAACCGATCCAATAAAGCTTGAGTGCGACGGTTTGATATTTTTGTATGTTAAGAGGAGTTTGGCAGGATTAAGATAAGAGGCTTAGATATGGCATTTTTGACCACACAAGGATTAATTAATCCCAAAAAAGTGCATTTTTACCAATTAAAGACCCAAATCAGTGCATTTATTCAGATCCTATTAAATGCATAATTGTATGGCTCTTAGTTGAGCATAGGCTGCTATATAAGCAGCCTAATTGGCAAATAAATAGACACTATCATTAACCAATGATAATGCCTATTTAGCTATTACAATGCCGCCTTAAGCACAGCTACTACATCTAGCTCGGTAAAAGGCACAATAAGGCTGATAAAGGAGCTACCCAATACTTAGGAACTGAAACCAATTAATTTGATCTTCTTTTAGGTGTTTTTGCTTTAGTAATCTAATACTAGAGCTTGTAAACAACCAAATTAATTGATTACAGTTCCTTATTAATGTGTTTTGCCATGTCAGCAAAATGCTCTGATCCTACCTCTAATGCACTTAATGAGCTTGGTACGCCAATTTCTCTAAAGAACTTTGCTAAGCCATCAATACCAGCTTTAGCTAAGGCTAAATCACTGTCATAGTCAGCTTTATTAAGCTGCATGACATTACAAGCAAAATCAACGAAGGTAATGGCCACGAGCTGGTTTTAATTTAGTTCAGGAGGGTATTGCTGTTTTGAAAAGGCAGGATTGCAATGAGCTTCAAGCTAACAACTTATAAGCTTAAGCTTAAGCTTGTATCAAGCCCTTTAATATGACTAATAGCTGACCACGAGGAAAGATAAGCACTACAAGTGTTCTAGCGCTTTAGCACTCTTGTGCCTTAGCGCTCTTGCGTTTGCTTATTAAAGAAATGCACCTATCAGGTACAACAAGATGTTACTTTGCTTAGGAAGTAAGATAAAAAAGGCCAAAGTGAAACAGAATTTTCTACATTGGCCCTATTAGTAATTCTAGCAAGAAGAGATTAAATATTGGGTAGTCAAAATTAACTTATATAGAGTGATTGCTAATTAATAGCTTTTCTCCCTATAAGCAACATGATTTGTTTGAAGTAAACACAAATTTTGATTAGCTCTTAGCTGCGATAGCGATCGTTAGCTGTAAATTGGAAAACTTTTACGTCTTTAGGAGCCTTGGCGTAAAGATTCTCTAAATAAGCTACTTGAGCATTGGCACTATCAATACCATTTACTTGAATATACCAAACTTTTTTCTCACCGTCCCAGCGATAGTTGGAACGCTTGAGCTCGTCCTTAATATCAAATGGAGCACCATAGGCATCAACACGATAAGTAACACGTAAGGATGATTCAATTAGCATCTCAAAAGCTTGAGGCATTTTGTACATCAAATAACATAGAGCTAAGCAATCAGTGCAGGCACGGTGGGCATCGTAAAAATAGCCCTGAGACTGCACAATGAACTCGAGTTTTTGACCACCGATATCAAAAGCAGACCAGTCAATTTCTTTTTGTGAGCAAGCCCATGGCATTGGCTGCCAGCTACCAAAACGACGCTCAACAAAAGGACGATCAAACTTAGCATTATGGGCAATAACTAAAGGGTTATCTGCTACAAAGTTTAAAATCACATCTTCATTAAACTTTTGACCTTTAACCATCTCATCAGTAATACCTGTTAATTTAGTGATCTCAGGAGGAATAGGACGATTAGGGTCTTCGTAACCATCATAAATGCGATCAATGGATAAAATGCGACGACGAGTAAAAGAAAAGGTACAGCGCACCATACCAAGCTCGATAATCTTATCGTTATAGTGACTAATACCTGTAGTTTCAGTATCTAAAAACACCACTGCCCATATTTTTTCACCTTCAATAGGATCGCCAAGCTTAATAGGCAATAGCTCTTGCACATCATCTCGAGTAAAAGGCACCCTTTCTAAGAGTTTAAAGTCACTTGGATGATTTCTAATATCTTCGATTCTATCAAGCGGAAACATCACGCCATCCTCTTGCTAATTACATTTCTTATCATCTAACGCAATCTAGCAGACCTTCCAAAATATGTTTATGAGCCTAACTAACAACTATAGAGATCCACTCCATCTCTACTCCCTAGCTAAGTCTTCAAGAATCACATAGATTGCTAACTAATATATTTATTATAGTTCTATCGGGTGCAAAACAAAATAGTACCGCCATTTTTCCATGATTAGTGCCCACCCTACTGATCCTAACAATGACCTCACTTGGCACTAAAAAACACTATTTTTTACTAAGCACACCCCCAGTCCCAAAGCATAAAATCCCTTAAATAACATATTTTATCTTGACTCTACCTATGTTTACTTGCTTTAAAAGCCACCAAAAAAATACCTCCTCAAAAAACCAACCACCACAGCAATATCCACTGCCCCAGCCACACTATCCCTTTCAACCAAACTATAGCCAGAGCAAAAGTTATCCAGCCTCTTGCAACTTTTACCTCAAAAAAATCCTTATGACAGCAAATTTGCTGTTGTACTGAAACAAATCTATATATGGAAGTTCAAAGCTCATACTTATAAGCTAACTGCTAACTGTAGGTTTAGGCACTTTCATAATAAAGTAAGTGCTCTTTAGTAATGACCTACTTAACCTTGGCAAATCAATCATAAATGTTTGTTTCTTTATTGGAAGTACTTGTGCTTAGTTAAATGCTTCTAGCGTTTAGCCACTGGTTAGGTAAAGTTTATTTTGCTCCTGATTGTTTTTCCTATCAAACATAAGTGCCTGCAGTAGTAGTAGTAGTAATAGCCAGCTTTGGTTGAGTAGCACTTAGTTTATTAGAGATCATCGAACTTTGTAGTGAGCTTGTGCGTTATGTCGTTTAAAGTGAAGCTATAAGTAGATGCTGCTTTTAAGGTTTTTGGGATTAATAAAATATTACAAGAGTATTGTTGAGTATGGATTACCTGTTCTTACAGCTATCTTATTGTTAACCATGAAGTATGTGCTTTCATTTTGAAGTGTTTAAGATATTGAGATGATGCTCTATCCTTATTTTGATAGCTATTCTTTGTTTTTGGTAGCAGCACATAAACTTAACTCTAAATTGTTTCTTTTCTAGCTGTTAAGTGTGTCGATTTATATTGATATTTCTGAATAGTAATATTTTAGTAAGGAACAGCTAATTGTTGTTTTGTTGCCAAAAATTGGAAAAATATTTCAATTTTATTGAATTATGTAAAGCATGTTTTAGATAAATAAGAGAAATATTTTGGTAATTTTTTCTACCAACACAGCGTTCATAATTAGTGCATTTATGTCCTAGATATTATCTGATTATTGACTAAAAGTACTTTTAGAATAAGCTATAGTTGAAGCAAAACTTATTGATTTTTATATTATTTGTATTTCCTTATTATTGATTGGTGTTGATTGCTTTGCGGTTTTCTCATTATTTGCTAGTTATAAAGTTAGTCCATCTATGCTAGAGATTTTTAGTTATGAGATGGTACTTTTAGAGCAATATTTCTTGCATTAAAATAGTGAATTTTGCACTGTTTTAGGGAGTGTAGGTTTTAAGTTTTTATAGAATTTGTGTTAATTTTGTGATCTTATTCACGTCATGTAAATGGAAATAAATTTCAATACTCAATAAAATGAAAAAAATCTTTATCAAAAGCACAATTTACTGAAATTTATTTTTATTTATAAGGTTTGTATTGTCTATGAAAACCAAACTCACTCTATGTGCAGTGTTAGTTGCATTGAACGGTGCTTTATCCGCAGCATCAGCCTCTACTGGTGCTAAGTACTTTTCTGATGCTGATATTTATCGAGGAGCTGGTGTAAAGCTCTATCAGGTTGGCGATGTCGATCCTAGAAAGCCTAACGGTTTTAGAATTCCTGCGATTGCATCTGCTGGCAATGGTGTTTTAATTAGCGCCGCTGACGTTCGTTATATGGGATCTGACTGGTCAGATCTTGTAGCTGGCACAAAAATTAGAAAAGTTAAAATTTCTACCAGAGTGTCTTTTGATGGTGGCCGTAGCTGGAGTGAACTTAATATTTTAGATGCTGCCAAAGGCCAAGATGCAAATGACTATCAGACTTTAGCAACCGATCCTGCTTTAGTATTTGATCACAACACCAATACTGCCTTAATGTTTGGCCTACGCAACAATGCCAACTTAAATAGTGGCTTAGTGGTCAATCCAGGTGATCAAGACGCTAATCCTGATGGTGTGACTAATCTTCCTCAGGGTCATAAGCCTGATTTCATCATGTTCACCTCTAAGGACAAGGGCTTATCCTGGGAATCAAAAAGCATTTATGACGAAGTGATCGATCAGGTCAATGCTAAAAATACCACTCATAAGTATTCTATTGTCTTCCAGGGCCCTGGTGGCGGCATGGTTTACAACAATAAGATTTATGTGCCAATTCAAGCCTGGGCTACCTATGTAGATACAGGCACTAATAATTTACCTCCCCCTCAAAAAAAGCATGTTGTTGCAACCTCTGGCTTCATGGAATCAAGCGATGGTGGTAAGACTTGGAAAGTATCTTCCATGCTGATCCCTAATGTTGATGACAAAATCAATGGTAATGACAAAACCATTATTTCATCAGAGAGTAATATTTTCCATTATAAGGGAAAGATTCGTTTAGCCGTTCGTAATGAAGGTAGCGACTCCAATCCAAGCAACAACCAAGGAAAATTGCGTCAGGTTTACGAGTACGACGAGAGTACTAAAACTTGGACTGAAGTACATGAGGACTTCATTCCAAAAGATGTTGCTCGTGTCGAGACCAGCTCTCACAACCTAACCGATGATGTCTATTTAGTAGGCTACACTTCCTACTACAATTACAACTTCAACGGCAACCCTAACCGCCGCAAGGGTCAATATATTACTACTAATACTGGCATTAAGATCTTATTATCAGATCAAGTTTCTGAGGGCTATACCTCTATTACCTCTGATGACAACAACATTTATGTCATGTATGAGGGCAAACTTGATGTCCATGATATTTTCTTTAAGGCAATTGACTGGAAGCACAAGGATTACGCCAATCTTAACACCCAAATCTTAAGACGCTCCCATGCTATTAACGATTTCCAATCTCAATTGGCTCAAACTGATGGCTATGCCTCAAGCATAGTATCAACTGATGGCGCTAATCTTGAAGTGTCTGCTTCACGCAATGGTTTTAAAGGTGGCATCTACATTAAGTACGATCGAGACTTAGACGAAGACTTTACTGATGCTATTAGCTACAAGAACACTGACATTGCCCTACTTGCAGGATATGAGGCTCAGTATAGTGAGCAAGCCAAGGGCAATTTGATGTTTGGTCTGATGCACTCTATTGTAGATTACGACAATAATGCAGAAAACTCTGTTAACAGCATTTTAGCAGGCTACCAGCTCGATTACGATTTTGGATCCCTTGCTTATCGAGGCGCTATTAATGCAGCCTTCTCTGAGAACAAATTTGATAGAAACAATAAGGAAGGTTTAGGCAAGAGTGCTGAGTTTGATTCCTACTCTATTTCTATTATCAATGAGTTAAACAAAGGCTTTGAGCTACCAAATTTGGGTAATGTGACTTTAAGTGCGGGCTTGAATAATACATTCTTTGGCCATAAGGCTTTCCGTGAAAAGGGAGGTGAAGGCATAGGCGAAGGCGGTAAAGTCGGTGCTAACAATGCAGCCTTTAGCTCAGCTAACTTAGAGTCTCATGAGCTTTTTGTTAAGGGTGCCTTTGAGAGTAAGAAATTTGATATTAGCTCTGACCTCCAGGTATCCTTTAATGCTGATCTCAAATATGCCTACGATTTAGCTGATAGCGACAAGTGGTTTGAAACTTATCGCACCATGTCTGTAGATCGTAAGTATCACGATATAGGTGAGCTTTACGCAGCACGTGATGGCGGCTATTTAAAGGCCAAAGCTGGTGTTGATTTAACTATCTATAAGGATTTAGCTTTAGGCTTAACAGGCAGCATTGATTCTATTGGTGATCTCAATGGTGGCTTTAAGCTCTCTTATAAGTTCTAATTCCTATAATTAACGCATCCTAATCTTAAGCTTAACTACTCTCAAGCCCTATCCTAAAGTATGGTTCTATCATTCCTTTAAGATGGGGCTTTCTTTCAGCTAAAGCTTTTCTTTTAGCAAAGCCCCCTATTAAAACTACGTCAAACAAGCAACTGTGCAAGCCCATGAACAAAGTTTCAATAGCACCGTCTCCAAAGAACCGTCTCCAGAGAACCCACCTAAGATAGGCATATCCCATAGGACAAGCTCAAGTACGTAAAGTAAAGTGAGCGAGGTGAAGAGCACAAGTTCAAGAGCTCTGTGAAAAAGAGCAGGAGGCAGGACATAGTACATATGACGTATGATGCATGGCACAGAGCACAGACACAGAGCAAAAGGCGCATGGTGCAAGGCAATGAACACCAAGGCTTACTTATTACCAGTAAAAAAGGAGCTTTAGTTTCAGGCGGAACCTAATCCTCACGAGGCACAAGGTACATTAGGCAACGACGGCAATTGGTAACTACATCAAAGGTATGCTTACCAATTTTGAGATAGAAGCCTGTAGTGCTACCCCCGTCCTCATGGCACAGAGCATGATTTTTAATCAAGCAATTACGACAAGTCATGACTGCCTTGGAAATAAGAGGTTTTGGAGGCTCTAGCTTACCTCCCATACCTTGTAGATAAAAAGCCTTGGAGCGCTCATTAAAAATCAAGCGTTCATCAATGCCACCTAACAGACTCATTAAATTAGTTACTTGCTCATTAGCTTGGCTGTTGTTGCTGTTGTCAGCGCTGACGATTGAGCTGGCACTTTGGGCATCATTAGATGCAACCGATAATAAGCTTGCATATGGGGTGTTGCTAAGACCTTTAAACACGTATTGGTCAGTAGAACCATCAAGATAAAGCTTATTATTGGCTACACATTGACAGCGTGGCATGGTTACAATGTTAAGGTACTCTTGTAGGGCCTGTCTTCTTAAATTGTTGAAGCTCGATAGTGGCATTAAGGCCTCATTTTGCAGATCAAAGCTAATATCCTCGCTCTTTAAGCTAAGGTTATCATCACCGAGCTTAGTAAGCTTAGATGCCATAACCTCTTCTTTAAGTGGACTTAAAGCCGAAGTATCAAAATCAGCATTATTAGCCTTTAGCTCTTGTAACACCTCAGATAGGCTAATACTAATACCACCTGCACGTCCCAGCTCATCACTAAAGGTAATGTTAAATACATTATTTACTAGAGAAACCTGAGCTTTAAGGGCAATTTTACGCACTAAGGCTTTAGGCATATTAATGCTCTTAATAAAGATGGTATCAACATTACGATGCAGCTGAGCACCTACTGCAAGTCCTGGTGCCTGAGCCAATAAATGCAACCTTACTATTTGCCCTGCCTTTAGTACAACAGTACTACTGTTATCACTCTTGTTAGAGCTCTTGTCTGAGTTTTGAGCTTGGACATTTACCTTGGAAAGTCCCTTAGCATGAGCCTTGCCCTGAGCTTCTACTGTAGTATAGCGTGAGCCCTTAGGAGCTGACTTTATATTATTGTTATTGCTACTACTATGGGCAGGTGATGATAGAGTGCTAACTTTATTCGCTCTAAAGCCCGTCAACTGCCCCATCTCATCAAAGAAAGTAAAGCTATCGCCATTTGATAAGGAGCAATCTTTATTGACCTTAAGATCAACGGTATAGCCATTTTTATTAACTTTCGAGCCCATGCTCTCTTTGGAGTTGGAGCGATAATTTCCAGAGCCTTTATTTTGGTATCTTGATGGCTTCTCTGCTTTTAAATGAGCATTTATTGCTACTATGGTACCCATAAGCTCACCTGTACTCTTAGGTGAGCGAGTATTAATCATATTAGCGTTATCGCCTTGTAAGAAGCTTGAGGTAAAACCACGGTTAAAGGTCTTAGTAACATCAGGGACAAAATCATGGCTCATATAGCCATATGAGGAGCGCTCATACTTACCATTAGAGTTAGCAATAATCTTATCCAAGCGCTCTCTAAAGGCTGCTACTTGATTAACTACATAATCACGATCTTTTAAACGGCCCTCAATCTTAAAGGAGCTAGCACCAGCAGCTACTAAATCCTCTAACTCGTGCAAGCGCATATTATCCTTCATAGACAAAAGGTGACCAGAGGCTAATAATTGGTCTTCGCTTTGAGGGTCTTTTTTATCATGGTGATAAAAGTCCATTGGTAAGCGACAAATTTGGGCGCACTCACCACGATTGGCACTTCTATCAGTCATAAGCTCAGAGATATAGCAAATACCAGAAACACTAACGCACATAGCACCTGAGACAAAAACCTCAAAGCGTAAATCTGGATAATGGGAGGTAAAGTTAGCAATTTCCTCTAAGCTAAACTCACGAGGAACCACGATTTGCCCAAAGCCTAAATGACGGCAAAATTCTACTTTATCCAAAGTGTCAATATTCATCTGAGTGCTAGCATGCAATTCTAAATCTTGCACGCTACTCATGGTTAACACCGCAGGATCTTGAATAATCAGAGCATCTACACCAGCATTGCGAGCCTGTGCAATTAAAGACTCTACTCCCTCAAGTTCATGATCATATAGTAAAGTGTTAACCGTCATATAAACATGGGCACCAAAGCGATGAGCAAAAGCACATAACTTGGCAATATCTTCAATACTATTACCTGCAGCTGCACGAGCTCCAAAGGAAGGGCCGCCAATATATACGGCATCAGCACCTGCCTTTATTGCTGCTGTTCCCACCTCTAAATTCTTGGCAGGAGATAGTAATTCAAGTTTACGCACACCCATCGCACTCAAACCTCATTTCTTATCTAATTAGGCTGCACATTCTAACAGCAAAACCACATCCTATCTTCACTTTAGCACTATATTATCAGTTAATACCGCTATCTCTCTGCGCTATACCAGTCCCATGACTATACCGTAGCCTATGCAGTGCCTGGCTAGCTTTGCCAAAGACAGAGCCAATGCCTTGGCTAGCAATGCCTTGGCATAGCATGGGTATAGGCTATGACAGTGCTGGCGCAATGCACTAAAGCGTACTACTAAACATCCATTATGATTCACCCAATCACAAGGAATACATCCGACCTTAGGAAATGTGAATACTGGGTAAAAAGCTCTTTCTTTAGTTCAAATAAAAATCCTGAGGTATCCTTAACAGACTTATAAATGTGCCTATCGACAACTACACTATACAGATATTTAATAGTAGACAACTTAAATATGCTTATTTCAATATTAAAGAGAGGGCTTTGCAAAGCTTTATATGACAATGTAGCTCCCCATAGTTTCGTTGTAGCAATCTTGGCACGACAATGCATTAATTTTAAAAATAGAAGTTAGAAAAACCCCAGCTCAAATAAGTCACAAGGTATTGGCTTGAACTTATCTTAGCTGGGGCTAATCTATCTTAAGCGATCAGGTTTTGACTTTAGCCTATTGCAACATCTGTAATAGGTTTTTCATTAGACCCTGTATTATTAGTAGCCTCTGGCTCGTTCTGTTTTTCAGTGCCTTGCTCTAAAGCTTTAGCTTG
Organism: Anaerobiospirillum sp. NML120448; assembly: GCF_023050945.1. GTDB lineage: Bacteria > Pseudomonadota > Gammaproteobacteria > Enterobacterales > Succinivibrionaceae > Anaerobiospirillum. The sequence goes on from NZ_JALKIM010000035.1 coordinate 32,679, forward strand.
AGCTTTCTTAGCACGATTTTCTTCAAGTTTGATCATCATATTCTTATAGAAAGAACCATTGAGCTTGTAATAGCGGAAGTAAATCAAGATGGTTGCCAAAATAAGAACTGAGGAAACTACGAACATTACTACTCGTAAGCCCAAGATGGTGTCATCACTTTGTGGTACGTTTGGAACATAGCCAACAAAAGCTAAGGTAAGTGATGAAGTAAAGCCTGCTAAAGCGCCTGCCATCTTGGCAGTCATAGTTTGCATGGAGAATACAATAGACTCAGAGCGTGTATCAAACTTGTATTCGCCATAATCCACAGTATCAGCAAGCATAACGGTAGTACATACTAAGGTATAGGCGGTACCAGCTGAACCTAAGCAGTATAGAGCACCAGCTAAGAAGATATTACTATTAGCACTAGAGCCGAATAAGAAGAGGCCGAAGTATCCTAAAATTACAATGCAAGCTGCGAAAATGAATACGAACTTACGGGATGTTCTTTGCACAATGAATGGGAATGAAAGGAAAGCTAAGAACTGAGTAATAGCACCTGCACCCATGAAGTAAGGATAGATATCCTGATTATTCAATATGTACTTAAAGTAGTAAATGATAGTACCATTTACAAGGTTTTGAGCCATATTATTGATGACCGTTAAGATAATGATAACTACTAACTGGTCATTCTTAAATAATAAGGTTATAACATCACGTAAAGTAATTTTTGGTTGAACTGGTGGGGTAACATGTTCACGAACGTTCATTGCACATACGATAGAGCCACTAAGGAAGCATGCAACAACGATCATCGCAAAACGCCAGTAACCTTGTGCTTCAGTGGCACCAATACCAGTACCTAAGTATGTAATTAAAGGTAAACCAAAAATTACCACACACTGACCACCAATCATAGAGCAAGTTCGTGGAATTACTGCAATCACATCACGCTCTCTTGGGTTAGAGGTGATAGCTGGGATTAATGACCAAAATGGAATATCAATTACAGTAAAGGTCATGCCCCACAAGATGTAGAAAACACCACACCAAATCATGACACCTATAGGTGAAAGAATTTCAGATGGGTCGAAAAATAAGAAAGGGATAATGGCGGCGTTAATTACTGCTCCAATAAAAATCCATGGGCGGAACTTACCCCAACGTGTTTTAGTATTGTCTACGATAAAACCCATGAACGGATCATTAAAGGCATCCCATAAACGGGCAAATAAAAACAAGAAAGCCACATAAGCAGGACTGAGACCTACTACATCAGTAAAGAAAACCATTAAGTAGGCATTCATGAACCAGAATGAAGTAGATTTGCCCAAGGCACCAATGCCAAACGACACCTTTTCTTTTAGAGGGACAGCTGCACTCATATTAATATTTAACTCCCAACTGAGCACTAGACCAGTGTTTAACTGTAATAATTTCACCTAAAGTCAAAACTAGTTTATGGCTAAGTAAATCACTCAAACAAAAAGTAAGTGCCAAGAAATTTATCATTAAGCAATTTTGTACTTTATGATTTTAATCATAATGAAATTACGGCTAATACCAGTCTTAGGGAGGTTGTAATATCTATATTTAGATACTAACATTTTAGTAAGATGTATAGAGTTTGGTAAATTAGATTTAAAACTATCTAAGCAAAAATCTTAAGAAAAATAAGTCATACAAGCCATTTTTGTTTATTGAGATGATGTAGCCGCAAAAGTGTAAGATGGTTCTTAAATGCTAGTAAAAGTAAGTTATTTGTAATTAAGTTTGTTTATAATTTTTTTTGTACAGAAACGTGATCGGCCCTGCAAAAAAATGTTGATGAATGTTTCAGCATTAAATCAGTACTTTAATGAACTAAAAGTACCACAAATATTCCATCCTAACACCTGAACTCTGCATATTAGGTAACCTTGAAAGGCGCAATAAACCAAGGATCTTTTAAAATTACCCTTTTTTGCCAAAGAAGGTCATTGCTTGATCAAAGGTCTTATTGCTACGCTTATAGGCATCA
>NZ_JALKIM010000036.1 GCF_023050945.1 Anaerobiospirillum sp. NML120448
AAACTATATGTGACTTATATCACATATTTACTTTGCATAAAGGTTAATATAGTGTAGTTTTGTCGATGGTGTTTTTACAAGATTTTGCCACATTTTGTTCAACCAGCGCTTAATGTCGGTCGATATGCATCTTATCTTTACCTAAGATGAGAATCTTACGAATATTTGTTGGTTGTCAGAAATATTATTATTATTGCCCCAAAATAGCGCTCTTTCTGACCCAAATTTATCCCCCTCTGCCTAAATTAGCCGGTTTTATCAAGACTACTACCAAACCAATCTACCTACCACCTGCTCCTTTAAACTTAACTATAAGTAGTTTCACAACCACCTTTGATTGATTGGTTGATTTATTGCTGACTTGGTTACTTGGCTGCTTGCTTGCACAGTTCTACCGTTTATGTCCTACAATCCCATCCCATCTCCCGACCAGTACTATCCAGAGCGCTCACAAGCTCACAAGAGATCACATGGCTCCCCTGTCTTGCAAGAGCTTGCAAGAGAGCTAGCTAAACTGGGCTTGATATCACTGATCTTTCTTATGGGGTTAAGCAGCACGGGCTAACATTAGGCTATGGTTTTCCAGTGTTTTTTCAAAAAAAATAATAGGCTTAAGAGCACAACTAACTATTAAGGCTAGAAAGTCCTTAAGGGCACTACATAGGCTAATTGTAGAGTTCTCCTTATTATGAAAATATCAAGCTGCAGTAAAACGTGTTTACGCAGTAAAGTGTTCTGCACAAAGCAAGGATGTTTTAGCTCAGTGCTAAATAATTAGTTTTCCAATAGGCAGATGAGCCTTTGACAGGTCACTAGCCCCAAAAGATTAAATACTACTCTATGATTAGTGCTACACAGCACTGCACTGCACTGCACTGACTTACAGTGCCGTGCCGTGCCGTACTGAGCTACGCTGCACTGTGTATTGTAGTAATTAAGTGCGCTATGGCTAAGCTTGGCCTTAGCCTGGCTTAGCCAGGCTAATTGCAGCGCAGCTCAGTTTGGCTGGGCTAGGCCATAAGGCCTAGCGCAGGCAGCTATGCCTAGCACAGGCTATTAGGCCTGGCGCAGGACATCGGAAATATTTACTTTTAAGATCACAAACTTAGCTGCGATTAAGGCTACCAGAGCAGAGAGTAAGAAAGTTCCAAATAAGAAACCTGCAATATGGAGCAGAGTTAACTTACTTACTACGCTACCTACTAAGATGCTTTCAAAGTAATAATTAAATACCCATGAGCCAAGATAATAGAGCATAAAAGCCAGCACAAAGCCAATAGTAGCCACAATTAGAGACTCTATGATGACAATAAGATAAATATCATTATAGGTCTGTCCCATAAGACGTAAGAGCACGATATTACGTTTACGAGCTTTAAGTGAGCTTAAAATTAATCCTGCTAGCGCAATAATGCCTCCTACAATGGAAACACTAGCAACTACACCAAAGACAAAGTTCAGCACACTACCAATGGCTTTAACATTCTCAATATCACGCATCTTAGAGGTAACATTAAGGCGCTTTTCTACTAGGTAGTAATACAAAGGAGTAACATCATCTAAGCTTTTAGCATAGAGACGAAATTTAGCGTAAATACGCTCAGCGTCATTTTCATAATTACCACTAGTTAACAAAGCAGGATCATAACCATTACGGTAATAATCAATGGCATCTAATACTTTCATATTAACTAAAATGCAGTCATCATTAACAAAGCGCTGGTTAATAATGCCTTTGACCGTCATTTTTAAAGTACTAGCTTGCCTTCTACCTTGTTGGGTACGAGACACTACGACATTGATTTGATCTCCCACTCTAATATCACGCTGAAAAGCAAAGCTCTCATTAATAAAAACCTCATCATTCTTAAGAGCTTGTTCTTCTGTGTGATAGCTAATAGAGGAACCTACTACAATAGGATCGCCTACCTTAGTTGGGATCACTTCAACTCTTTTTACTCCTCCTGGAAACTTGATGTCCACTATGGCGTTAAGAGCAGTAATCTCAGGAATAACAAAACCTACATGTTTATTATTTTGTAGTTGATTAAAGAAATTTTCATTAAGATGGTATGAAGTATCTAAAGTTAAAGAGAGTACTTTAGGATCATTCATTAAGTTGTTCTTTAGCTCTTCTAAAATACCGTAACGTAAAGAAAACAAGAGCAATAAAGGCGCAATAATGCTAGCAATAGCCGCTATTTGGCAAATGCTCATCATGCGGTCAAAAGTTAACTCTTTATAAGCCAACCTCCAGTGCATTATGCGTCCCTCCCTGATTTATCTTCATTCTGACTATTGTTTTTTCTAAGCAAAGTCTGCAAGCGGTCTATAGGGGTTGAGTAATGGCTAATACGATCATTAATTTTGGTATAGCCACCTAAATGCTTAGAAACTTTACTTTGATAGTCATTAGCCTCTAGATTAGTAAGCATATTGTTATGGTAGTGATTGGTATGATGGGCATAGCCATAATGTAAATGGTGCCCCTGCTCATAAGCGTAACCATTATTTAAGTGCTCACCACTATTATGCTCAAATATATGCACAATCTCATGATAGACATTGTCTTCACTCTTTTGCACAGTATTATTAACACTAATTTCATTATAAGAGCGGTTTAAGCCACTAGCAGCAGGATAATCAATAGTCATTTCTGCCATGAGAGTAATATCTTGATCCCTGACGCTATCAAGCTGAGCGTCTACCCTATTATCATGAGCACTGACAAACACTGAATGTTCAGGCTTAGAGTTAACAGTATCGTACTCATAGCGACAATAATTACTTACTGCCTCAGTATCATGAGTAATAATCAAAACACTAATATGGGTTTGACTGGCTATCTCTTCAATTAATTTAAAGAGCACCTTAGCATTATCAGGGTCTAAAGCTGAGGTAGGCTCATCAATAAGCAATAATTTAGGGCCATGAGCAATGGAGCGGATAAATAAAGCACGTTGACGCTGACCAATAGAGAGCTCATGTGGCAGTTTATCTAAATGATCTGTTAATCCCAAGCGATCGATATAAGTATGTAAAGAATCAAACTGGGACTGAACTCTTTCTTTGGTATATTCATTAGAAATCTTTATGGAACGAGCATAGTGACGCTTCTTTTTAGGAATCAGTGCTAGCTTGCGATCTTGCTCTTCTTGTGAATTGACAGTGGCACCATCTAAACAATGGGCATCAATACTGTCCCCCACCTGCTCCATGTCCTTAACCATCATTTCATAAGGACTTACATATTCATGTTTTTTAGCTTGCTCATGCTCTTTTTCGAGCTTTTCATTGACCAACTTTACTGGCAACAAACCATTATTAAAGCGGCGGAACAGCTTTTTGGTTTTACGTAAGCCTTGCTCTTTTTTTAGCTCTTGGGCTTGTTGGTGCTGCATAGCCGAGCGCTCATGAGCCTCTTGTAGCGCTACTGTAGTATTCGGTATAGGTTTATCCTGAGCAATATTAGGATAAACAGGAACAATTTTTTTCTTTAAAGCCAACTCAATTTGCAAGGCAATATTTTCACGAATAGTTAAGAAAGGTAATAAGCCACCTACTTGCGGCATAATACCAATTTCACTAATACGCAAAGCGTCTTGATCTTTAGGACTTAGTTCGTCAACAGCTATGTTGTCTAGGATAAAATTATCTAAAGATAAATAAGGAGATAATAAGCCTATAGCTTCCATTAAAGTTGATTTGCCAGAACCAGACACGCCACACAAAGCCACACATTGCCCATCAGCAATATATAACTCAGGTAAGGCAACATTAAAGTCACCTCGTATAACTTTCAGTCCTTTAATTTCTAACATGCTTATCCGATCTCAATTTAGCTTGCTTGTTTTGGCTACTAAAAATTACATCTGCTCTTGATGAATGGAGTAGTTGACTTGCTAATTATGGCTTAAACATAATTAAAGATAAACTATCTTCATCATAGATACAAAAAATCAGGCACTGTACTCTTTTATAAAAAAATACGCTCATTATTTTATGCGCAGTTTTTTTTTCACAGCGAGCCTATATATGCGAATAAGCCTAGCATGATCACACACTAGGCTTAATATCAGCAAAATCTTTACCTTATAGCAAAGCTTTATGGTAAAGCATCTAAAGGAATAGGATAAACTTCCTCTGAGCTATCAGCCTCTTCATTGAGCTTGATAAAGCGATCGTTATCGCCAGAACAATGCTGAATGTAATTTAAAGAGTTTTCCAAAGCTCTAACAATACGCTCTTGCTCTTGGGAGCCTAAGTTATACCAATCCTCTGGAGTAATATTGCTAATTAGAGACTTATAAGGCAAATCATCTAATAACTCACCCATAATACCCATATCGCTAATACTCTTGCTCTTAGAAAGCTGATTAGGATCACGACCCATTTGAGCAGCTAAAGCTTTTAACTGAGTAAACATGTCATCGCTAGAGAGCTGACCTGCAATACCAGACTCTAATACGCCCTTAACCAAAGTATATAAATCACTTAGCTGATTACGGTTTACCAGCACAATTGGGGTACATACTTGTTTGTTATGGTCGTCCACGTCACGATCGGCCATCCAGCCTTTTAAGAACTCAGGGCTCTCGGTACCTTTAACACGTCCTAAATAAGCAAGCTGCATAGCAAGGCCTAGTTTACGGCTATCGTCAACTAAGTTTTCCTCTTGCTCGGCTGTTTGCTGGTCATTACTTTGCGGCTTTTGTATTTCCTGAGTAGCTGACAAAGATGAACCTGCTGACATTTGACCCATAGTAGCTAATTGCACTTGGTTAGTTAGAGACTTGGATAAAGTATCAACCATATTACCAAATGACTCTACTGAGCCTGCGTTTACTGGATAGTACAGTGGCTTGCCTAAAATTTGGTTATAGCTTAAGACCTCATATTGATCTTTGGCATGCTTGTGATTCTTTTTGCCTGAATTAGTAAGCAAGTGTAAGGTATAAATAGCTGCACCATAGTGCTCAGCCTCTAAGCGTAAGGCATTGGCATCTAACTTAGTGGAGCTTTGCTTATCATTGGCATCAATAGCGCCCGCATCAGTAATCAGAACAATATAGCGGCCACCATATTCATTCCAATTAATATCCTGTAGGGCTAAATTAATACCAGCATAAGAGTCCTCATCAAATTGAGCACTAGAAACCTTAGCCTGGTCTAAACTTGCTACCTTAGCATTAAAGTCCTTGGCATTGTTAACCTCACCTGGACGTAAGAACATCTTAGCGGTGTACTCCAGTCCTGGAACATTGCGCACATCAGCACGGAAAGACACAATACCAAAATTAACACTGTCGTTTAAGTTAGAAGCTTCAATACTCTTATAAATAGAGTTAATAGCTTGCTTGGTACGCTCAATATAAGGGCGCATTGAAATTGACGAATCAATAACAAACACTACCGCAGACTTAAAGCCCACAATAGCAGGCTCAGCGCCTTGCCCATGCCCCTGCGCCCCATTGCTATTGCCTGTGGCACTTGCATTAGCATTAGCGACTGCGTCTGCACCAGCGCCCGCACCAGGAGCCTCATTTTTAATCACTAATTGTGAGCCAGCATTGTCCTGAGTGCCACTTGAGTTAGTTGCAGCAGTAGCGTTAGTGACATTTTGCGCCTCTTTTGAGGTAATAGAGGCAATTTCATGTTTATAAACAAAAGAGCCATCTGGATACATGCTCTCAACGCTATTTAAGATAGGCAATAAATAGAAGCTCTTTTGATAGTCTACGTACTCCTCAGGCTCAATAGAGATAACATTTTGAGCGTGATTGCCTACGGCTACAGTATCGTAAAGCTTTTTGTATTGCTCAGCACCATCTTCGCTGTCAATAATATTATCAAGCGCACTTTCCTCATCAAAGATTAAAGCACGGTTACGATTAGCAGCATTGGTAAATAGCAAGGCTAATTGCATCTTCCAAGGCACAACACATGACTTGTTTAAATAGCCAGTCACATTACCTAAGGCATTAGGACCAACTTCATAGACTTGTCCTAAATCACCATAGACATAATATTGGCTTAAAGCTGGCACTTCACGACCTTGATCAGAGCCATCTTGTTTTTGATGTAATTTGCAACCTGGAGTAGATAGTACTCGTTGATACAAAGTAGTTTTGCCTTCCATTAATAAAGGCTCACGCTTACTATTGTTATCAGCTAAGGCTACGCTCTGACAAGCAAGAGCAGCTAAAGCTAAGGAGCAAGCACTTCTTTGTGTCCACTTAATCAAGGTTGAGATTTTATGAGCTTTATTCATAACTATCCTCATGGCCTAAGAAAATCCTATAAGAATTTTGAGCCTCATTAAGCTAAGGCAAAAGACCCAAAATGCTTATATCATTCTCTGCAAACTAAACTCTAAAGCCCACCTCCAAGCTCCTGGCCATGGCCATGGCCAGAGCTATTGGCCCTGGCCAAAGGCATTTGCCTTGGCCTTAGCCTTAGCCATAGTACCTAAGTACCGTGGCATCACGGTATTTAGGTACGTAGGTGAGGTGGGTTCAATATTAATTACTATTAACAGTGCTTACTGTAGCGACTTTAAGAGCTCATCAGCTTGAGCTTGGTTAAAGGACTGGTTTGATTTAACACGCTCAGCCCAATAAGTAGCATCATCTTGGCTCTTGTTAATACACTTGCTCTTATAAGAGCTGTTTGGATCTGCGTACTGAGAGTAAACATAAGCATAGGTACTACCATCAGCAGCACGGCCCTTGGTTCTTAAAACACGTAACACAATCTCGCAGCGGTCTTGCTTCATAGCATTGGCTAAGAGATAGTTTAAGTCATCGGCAGTTGGATTGCTTTGTAAGCAATTGTTAATGATGTCCTTATCATCACCTTTAGCATGCTCTAAAGAACAAGCCTGATTGATATTGCTTTGAGGCTCCTCAACAGGGGCGCTAGCACCAGCGTTACCCTTCATTAAATTCATAACAAAAAGAGCAGCACCAATAAGCAATAAAATCACACAAACAATACCTACTATCTTCATAATGAAAATAGACTTATTGTTATTGTTCGCTGCCGCTGCATTAGCAGCCGCCGCATTAGCATTAGCCGCAGCTTTATTAGCATTATCTACAGCTGCCGCTAAATTATGATTTGGATCTGCGCTATTAGCCTTTAGGCTATCGTAAGATGGAGTAGATTTTAACTCTGGAGTGCCAAAGCCAGCACCTGCCCCAGCGCCAGCGCTTGCACCAGCGCTTGCGCCAAAGTTATTAGCGCCAGAGGCTACACCACCATTGAGGTTGGCACCGCTATTAGCTTTAGAGCTATCTAAATTAGCATTGCTAGCAGGGGCTTCCTTGGACTTAGGCTCAACATCAACTTTATTCGCAAAAGTTCTTTTATCAGGGGTAGATTCTGCTTTTCTAAAACCAGCCGAACTTGCAGAAGGCATAGTATCAGTCTCAACAGCAAACTGATAGATAGTGCCACTAACACCTTTGAGCTTGAGCATATACATACCTTTAGAATCCCAAGCCATAGGATCAACAACACTTGCATCTACATCAAAACTAAAACAGTTATTGCGTCCTTTATCACCATTAACATTGTTAATCTTGATAAAGCCATCCTCCATATTATCTTTATGCAACTCCCTCCAATCAGCTAGCTCTCTGGACTCCTTAGAAACACATATTTCAATACCATTATTTTTATAATCACCAAGGTCTTTGAGTTTTGAGCCAAAACGATCAATAGTAAATTTACCCTTTCCAGGGCCTTTTGAACTAAAGCGTGCTACTCCAAATACTTCTGGCATTACTTGATCTCCCCAATCTATCTTTTAACTAAAGCAACTTAGGAACTGCAAACAATTAATCTGCCCCTTGAGAGGAAAAGCTTAAATAAATTCAGATTAATTGTTTACCGTCCCATATACAATCTTGTTGAAAACTACCAATAAGGCATCTTATCTCATAGAGTAAGAGTGCTCATATTATAGATTTAATATTATTGATAAGGGCCCAACTTAATGTTGGGCCCTTAATGTTAGCTAGTTTGTTAAGAAAGCAACTTAACTACTTTAAACAGCTTCCATAGTGCTTAAAATGCGGCACAATAAGAGGTTCTCATCAGAGGTGAATTTATATCTGTTCTCTGATAAAACATTGACCTGACACATCATATACATCAAGGTTGCAGCATAATCACTTACTAAATTAAACTCAAAATTCCTTGAAGTCTCATTAAGATGAGGCAAAATACCTGTTTCATCAACAGCATACTCATGCCTAAAGACATTATGGTCACTCTTATTAGCATCCATTACGACATAATTGTCTTTTTGGACAAAAGAGTTAACAGGGCCTTCCTCATAGCCAAGGACACCACCCTTTTGTGCCACATGCATAGCAAACTCTGATGGGTTGATATTACCCACAGGAATATTAAGAGCCTTTTTAGCAGGAGCGGGCGCTGCTGCACTCTTAGGAGTAGCTCCTCTTACAGTAAAGTCATTATCATCATCAAAGTCATCAAGGTCATCAAGGCTATCTGAAATAAGATTAATAGCAGGAGCAGCTGGGGCGGCAGCAGAAGCTGGGGCTACGCTGGCACTTTGCTCATTAAGCTTACTATTTTTCAATGCTTCTAAGGCCTTCTTATCCTCATTGGATGGCAATAAGTTAGCACCCAAATAAAGATTAAAGTCACTTAAGATAAAGCTTAATAACTGTACTTGGCTCTTAACTGAGTCTTTAAAGCCCTCAGAGGTATTTTCCTGATCTAACAGTACTTGCACCATATAGCTCTTAAGGTTAACCACAGAGGAGTTAAAGGCCTTACCTACCTCAATATAAAGCTTATTAAACAAGCTAATAATATCGGCTTTGAGCTCATCTAAGGTCTTAAAGCGATTTTCCACGTCATTAAAGCACAGTGGGAAATAATTTCTTTGGTTTGGATCAACCTCAAAAGCAGGCAATTGTTTGCGATAGGCTTTAACTACATTATCGGCAATGTTGGACAGATAGGTATTGTCTTTACGCCATAAGGTAGATAAGTTCTCTTGGTATTCCATGCAAACAAATTGCACAAAGCGCTGAGCATTTGAGCCAGTAGTAAAGTTTTGGCTGTAAATATCAACCAAACTATCCTCAGGCAACTCTAATAAAGAGCGCAGCAAATCAAAGCAAGGGCTAAGGGCATTACATTGTAATAAGCCATAGGCTAGCTCCTTACTTGCTTTTTTAGCCTTCTCTAATGCTACAGCACTATCACGAGTAGCAAAAGGGCCTAACTCAGACATCACTTGTTGCATTAAATTAAATGGCTTATTGCACTGCAAAGACTCACGATCTGCTTGAGATAAAGAATTGCTCTTTACTTCTGCAACAATTTTAGAAACACCGCCATCATTGAGGATAAGCACATTATCTAAAGCTTGATCAAAATTTGCTATGTGCTTATTAAGCACATCCATCCCTAATAAAGCTTTCTTAGTTTCCTCAATATAATTTGTCATATCACTACTAAGGCCGATTTCGTTCTTTTTATCATCAAAATCTAGCCAATTCACAGCATGTTTTCCTAAATTTGGCTTACGAGCTAAAAAGATACGATTGAATGGCTGGCCAGGGATCCACTCATTGAACCAATCAAATTTATCCAAACGTTCTATAATCTTATCTTTTACACCACGAACATTAATAGGTGTTCCACCGATAATATTGTTACAACAAGAGCTTAACAACTGGTCAAAACGAGTTAATACCATAGTAAGTGGATTATAAACTTTAGCTCTACTCTTTGCGTCTTTACCAATATTTCTCTTAATCCATGAGTTTAAGATTTGAAAAGCATCATCAACATTTTGCTGAGAATCTACGCCAATACAAAAAACTAATTGGTCAATGGCATTGTTATTTGAATAGTATTCAAATAAATAACCTACCTTACCACGACGGAAAAAATCAGATTTGTCCTTCACTTCTGCATTCATGTCCCTAGGATTTCTTGTACGAGCTCCTGGTAAATCAAGTACATCAAAATCATCGAGTTCACCATGATTTTCAAGCACAAAACATAACTCTAAAGACAGAGCAGCTAAAATTGCAATGCCTACATTAATTTCCTCATCAATTTCATAGACACCGTTAAATCCAAGGTTAGCAGACACTAAAGCACAAGGAATCTGCTCTTGAGTGTTAAACATATCACTCAAAAGAGAAATATGCATAATAGTGCCGCCCTCTCTTTGCATTAGTTTTTGAGCTTGATCGCCACTGTCTTTGCTACAAGAAACAAAAGCCTCCTTGGCAGCAAAAATCTTGGTATAGCCCTTAAACTTTAGTAGTTCTGAGGCTAATAAACGATAAATTTGATTAAAGGCATCTAAGTTTTTCCAGAATATACTTAAAGCTTTAATACGACCTTCTAAAGTCATAAAAGGCAAGGTATCACGCAATAATGCCCAAAATGTAGGCATATCATTATAAGAGCCAATTTTAGCTTTAGAGTGATCGGCTACATAATCAGCAAAAGCTGTTACTTCCTCTACTTGAATATAGTTGTACTCAACGGTATTGCCAACGGTAATCTTACGGCCCTGTACCTTTTCAGCCTTAAAGGCATGGGCAAAGTCTAAAGAATTAGCAGGATTATCCTCGCCTAAAGCACTTAAACTTTGCTTATCCATAGCAAGATATTGAGCCTTGGCACTAGTATCAACATAACTTTGCAAGGAGTTTAAATGGTTGATATAAAACTGCTCATCTTGAGTAAAAACTACATCTTTTTGGTCAATTTCCTCAAAGAAAGCATTAACCAAAATCATAGCTACATCTATTTCATGGAAAATCTTAAGCTCAACAGGATATCCTTCAGGAGCTTGTGCTACCTTATGAGTAAATCGGGTAGCAAATCCAGTAGCCTCAGTATTATCTCCTTGAGGATTAGCATGCTTAATAAAGTCAATCTCAAAGTCATCCCAATGAGTTTTTAAAATTGACTCATCACCAGCAGCCATTTTTGAGATTAAATAACTTTTACCAGCTTGAGAAGCACCAAAAGCTGCAATGGTTGGGCGATTAGCTACATTATTAACAGCAGCGTTTAAAGCTAGTACTGATTGATCAAGCTCCAGCTGCATTTGGGCAGATTTATCTTGAAGGTCGCTTTCAAAAACCTTATTGCGCTCGATCCAAGAAGCGGCCCATTTAGACGCGTGGGCAGCGTTAAATAATTGTTGTTGCATGTTAGGCCTCAACTTAGACTAAATCATATTACGAGGGTTTAAACCTTCAATATCAATAGAACCACTGTTCATAAAGTACTTAATACGCTCACCAGTTACGGTCTTTAAGTACATGCGGAACATGTGAGCATAATTATGGCCACTTTCGTCAAGCACGCTCTCAAGCTCAAATGTTTCCACATGGCTGATATTAGGACAGTTTTTAGCAATAAAAGGTACTGGATATGGGCTATTAGCTCCATTTACTACCTTTAAAGTAATATCAAACTTCACACGCTTCTTAAGTAGTTCACTTAAAGTAGCAAGCTCTTTAGCAATTTTCTTGCGCGCCTCATTCAAGTTCTCATCAATACTATTATCAAGCAAGTCATAAAGCTTACTCTCAGCATTGCCTGCACTCTGCTCTAGTTGAGCATAGGCATTTTCTACATACTGCTGGTAGTTCTGATTGAATAAAGCCTGGCAGCGAGCCTGATAATCTTGTGTAAATTGAGCCAACCTCTTTTCATACTCGGCTTGGCGTGCCGCTTGAGAGGCCTCTTGATCAACCTTATTAAAAGGATTAAAGCCCTTTTTCTTAATTTCAGGTAATGGAGTGTTCTCCAGGGTTGGAACAGGTCCCATCTCAGCACTAACTTGAGCTTGGATTTTGCTCTTAAACTCGTTCTCCAAGTTAGCCTTATAATTATCAAGATTCTCTCGAGTACCGCCCTCAAGTTCATCTAATAATTTTATAGCTTCCTCTTTAATGACCTTTTTACGATCGGCATTAAGGCTAAGAGAGTTAATGAGTCCTAAAACTTCCTTACGCTCAAGAGAGTTATAGCGTAAATTAATAGCTTTCTTAATTTCCTTGTTATCATCAACCGAATTGTAGGCCTCAATAATATAAAGAGGGCTGGCCTCAAAATCAGTATCATCAAGTAAGCGATAGCCTAAATCTAAAGCTAAAGGAGCCTGGAAAGAATCATCATTGTTTTTCTTGGAAGCATCATTCTTGCCCTGATAGCGCATGAATTTAGCCTCATAATTTTCGACATCTTTAGAGTCCTGATTAGCTTGAGATTCAGGTGACTCATAGGTATAAAGTACTGCTTCCTCACTAATGTGGCTCTTATTATCCAATATGCCAACAAAGCGAGCTCTATTGCCTTTAATAGAAGGTATAGACTTAAATCTAAAGTTAGTAAATTTATTGTGAGTAAAGCGTAGATAGCTAATAAGAGCACCTACTGCCGCAGTGGTCTTAGGATCACCAATCACCTCACCACCCAGTAAGAATGGATACCAGGACTCACAACGATAATCATGCATAGAGACAATGCGTGAGCTTGGTAGGCTCAATCTTTGTAAGAAGAAAGAGCGAATAGCAGGGATCTTAGAGGATCTACCAGTGAGCAATAATAAGTCAACGTCAAAAGTAGTTAACACTTCGCCTAACTTGTTAAGCACACGGCAAATATCGAACTTAGAGCCTTCTAATATGGTGCGATTGATCTTGGCAATATCAAACTTTAATTTAAAGTTCATGATAGAGAAGTTTTCAAAAGTCTCGCCAATGACCATATCAACATAGTCTAAGACCTCTTTGCTTGGGAGCTTATAAGGTTCTGGACGCTTTACATTCTTAGGGAGACTGTTATTATTCTCTTTGCCAAAAATAAAGTCAGCCACAGTACCCATTACAATAGTGCTATGAGCATATGGATCTAAATGCTCCATATGGAACATAAGTCTATATGCGATTTTTACTAAAATCTGCTGAGTAAATTGGGTACGTAGTACAGCCGTGCTGGAATCTTCGGTATTACTGTCACCTACTAAGCGATCAAAGATAGGCTTGTATGGAATATTGTTCTTAGCAAAAGGCACAGCCAGACGAGGCAAAATGCATTGTTTAATAATGTCGTGAATAACATCATCGCCAGCGATCTTAAAGCCATCCTTATAGATGTCTACAGGCACAATATCATCTGAGATATAAGGAACATCCTTTTTAAAGGTGTAGTCCTTAATCACCAAATCAGTAGTACCACCACCTATATCTAAAGAGGCAATACGAGCAGAGTACAGCTCTTTACCATCTGCATCTTTTAGCTTCTCGCCAATTCTTTGGTTAACCATTGGACGGCGTAAATACTTAATAAAAGTGTTAGAGTGACCTGCAAAGGTCTTAACACTCTCATTATAGACATATACCACCTGACCAGACTCAGCCTCATCCCAGTCCATATGAACCTCAGGCATTGGAGGATTAATTTGAGGCAAGGTTTCACCTGATGCTATCTTATTGAGCATATTAGATGCGGTGATATAGGAAAACTCACTAGGACTGGTCCTATCAAAACCAAGACTCTTCCACAAAATACCAATAGCCTGATAAACACAGGAACGATACAGCTCTTTTTCCTCAATGGACATGCAAGGAGGAGTAGTTAAAATAATGGCTTTTAGGCGGCGAGGGGTAGTGGAGTAAGAAGATCTATTTCTTAAAGCATACGAATTCATTTGAGTTAAAGCATGCAAAAGAATTTCAATGATCATGAAAGTGGTAGTTGAATTATATGAATACAGAGACTTGGTGTTATCTCTATCATAATCTTCATCAGTAAGAGCAAAAATAGCCTTACCATTAGAGGCAAAGTATCGTCCCATGCTATTAATATGAGCACGGTAACGACCTGCTGCCTCTCTTTGCTTTTGCTTTAAGCCATCGCTCTTAATTTGATAAGAGTAAGGGTTAAAATCCCAGCGAGTATTTTGCAGACGGTCAGTACTCCATAAATAACGTTTTGGAGACACTAAGCCAGTCATACCCTCATTACCAACTTTAAGGGCAGCTAAGTTATTAGCCTCATTACCTACACGCACTAAAGATGGCCAAGAGAAAGCATCAACACGACCTGAGTTATCTGAAAGGTTGTTATACTCAAAGTTTGCAGGGCTAAACTCTATTTGAGAGCTAAAGGCTTGATCATAAACACGCTCTGGAGCATTGAGATCACGTATTACTAAAGGATAAACACCTTTAAAGCTATCATCAGCTGCTGTTACTGAGTTATCGTCCTCAACTAAAATACCGCAAGAACGTGCATTTCCAATATCTAAAATTAAAGACACATCAATAACAGAATTACCAGTGGTAGCTGTTTTAATGCTATTAGGAATGAACTTTACAGGCTTTACATCGATAATAAAACCTAAGAACATCAATAAGTTGTAATAATGAGCTTGGTGCTCCTTCTTATCTTCGATCTTTTTGTTAAGCTCACCTTGGTTAATATTGTTTTTAATGCGCTCTTTATAAAGATCTGAAAAGATATTCTTAAGCCATAAATCTACCCAAGGCTCTCTACCCTCAGCGGCCTTGGCATTAACAAAATTAATGCAATTTGAGTCCTTATAAGACAACCTAAAGAGACGACCATTTTCAGTATCCATTGATGTAGGAGCAAAATAGTTAAGATCAACGTCTCTATCATAAGTTTTAGTATCAAAGGCTAAAACTACACGATAATACTCCTCGCCATCTTTAAGATTGCCATCACTATTGTCATTATTAGCATTAGATTCACGTATAGCTAACTTGTACTCATTAGAGTCGTCATTGTTGAAGCCATTATTATTTGTTACAGAATCATACTTCCTATCAGCACCATTCAAAGACTCTTTGTGCTTTTTACGATACTGACTAATAGCGACAGGATCATCGACTTTAACAATACGAGCACGGGCCCAGTTAGTAGGGCCAAGGTTATCCTTGGTACATTCGTCACGGAAAAAAGGCAAAGGAAACCACACGCCGTCAAAAAGCTTTAGAGACTCACTAAGCTTATAACTTAGATTACACTCATTTACATTAACACTATTGCCATCCTTATCAGGGTTAACATCTTCGTACTCGATTTGAGTATCGCTCAAAGGATACTTTGGCGCTAAGAAGCCAAGTTGATTATCTTTGTTATAAAACTTGACTTTGTCCAATATTTTTAAAATATTATGACTATCATTAATATGCCAATCGAGCATGACATCAAAGTCGATAAATTGAATGCCAGAGTTTTGAACCAGCTCGATATTACCTGGTATAGGAACGACTTTAGGATACATATATCTTCCTTGTTTATCGATTGATTGATTGCAGCAAGCTCTATAAAAGCTTTTGACTAATAAAAGTAAACTTGAGCACGTGTGGTAAAAATAAAATAGCAGCCTAAATGAGCACGTTGCTATTGCTATTAATCTTGGATGGAACCCAGACTTATCCTTATGATCTTAGCATATAGATTTTATGCCTAAACACCCCGAAGCTTACAAAGCATCTAAAATATTAGTTTAATTTAATAAATGTGCCATAACTCATATTTCTAACAATACTAATGCTTGTATCATGCACTATAATCGAGCGCAAATTTCTGTTTTAATGCAATTTTTAGCATAGCAATCAAGTAAGCTCTTTTTGCTGCGCTCTTACATTGCGTACAAAAGATTAGCTGACAAAAAGCTTTGATATGGGCATGTCCTCACCTAAAAGCTTATCAATGGCAGGTCAATGCCAGGTTAATGGTAGGTAAGAGGCACATAAAAAAAGCTCCTAACCTCTTTGCAAGGCTAGGAGCTCTTATTAAGTATATTTCAACTTAATTAAATCTTATTCCCACTCGATAGTTGCTGGTGGCTTGCCAGATACGTCGTAGCAAACACGAGAAATACCATTAACTTCGTTAATAATACGATTGGAAATACGTCCTAATAAATCGTAAGGCAACTCTGCCCACTTAGCGGTCATAAAGTCGATAGTCTTTACGGCACGTAAGCAAACTACGTAATCATAACGACGGCCATCGCCCATTACACCTACTGATCTTACTGGTAAGAATACAGTAAAGGCCTGGCTAACCTGATCATACCAACCGCTGTTATTGAGCTCTTCCATAAAGATAGCATCGGCTTGGCGAAGTAAATCTAAGTACTCTTTCTTAACTTCACCTAATACACGTACACCAAGGCCTGGGCCTGGGAATGGGTGACGTTGTACCATCTTGACAGGAAGACCTAACTCAACACCGATACGACGAACTTCGTCCTTGAAAAGCTCACGTAAAGGCTCAACTAATTGGAACTTGAGATCTTCTGGTAAACCACCTACGTTGTGGTGAGACTTAATAACATGAGCCTTACCAGACTTAGTTTGAGCAGACTCAACTACGTCAGGATAAATAGTACCTTGAGCTAAGAAATCTACACCATCAAGCTTACGAGCTTCATCGGCAAATACGTCAATGAAAGTATGACCAATAGCCTTGCGCTTAGCCTCAGGATCACTAATACCCTCTAAAGCCTTTAAGAAGCGCTCACTGGCATCAGCATAAACAATGTTTAGACCTAAACCGCTAAACATTTCTTTAACTTGCTGACCTTCATTTAAGCGTAATAAGCCATTGTCAACAAATACGCATACTAATTGCTCACCAATAGCACGGTGTAATAATAAGGCAGTAACAGAAGAGTCAACACCACCTGATAAGCCTAAAAGCACCTTAGAAGAGCCAACTTGAGCACGGATGCGCTCAACAGCATCATCAATAATGGCATTTGGAGACCATAAGCCATGTAACTTACATACATCGATAACAAAACGACGTAAGAACTCACCACCTTGCTTAGAGTGAGTTACCTCAGGGTGGAACTGTACACCGTAGAAGTTACGCTTAGCGTCATATACAGCAGCATATGGGCAAGTGTCAGTAGAACCTACAGTTACGAAGCCCTCAGGAATAGCGGTAACCTTATCGCCATGGCTCATCCATACATCAAGCTTCTTTAAGCCTTCGTGATCGGTTAAACCATCAAATAAAGGACATGGTGCTACTACGTCCATAGCAGCATAGCCGTACTCACGCTTGTCTGATCCTTCTACCTTGCCACCTAATTGTACGGACATGGTCTGAAGTCCATAGCAAATGCCCAATACAGGTACACCTGCATTGAATACCCACTCTGGAGCGCGTGGAGAGCCTGCCTCAGTGGTTGACTCTGGAGATCCAGATAAAATAATGCCTTGAGGAGCAAATTCTTTCATGCGCTCGACATCAGCATCAAAAGGATAGATCTCGCAATAAACACCGATTTCTCTTACGCGACGAGCAATCAACTGTGTAACCTGTGATCCAAAATCAAGGATCAAGATCTTTTCAGAATGAATATTGGCCATGTAGCGACAACCTAAATGAAAATTAATAAAGGATAAAAGCTAGATTTTTTTAAAAACTAACCTAGGGACAAATTATTGTACCTTACAAAGTTTAGCTTTTAAAAATAATTAGCCCCAGTAAGGATAGACACATCCTGCTGGGGCTATTAAGCAAGCTCTTAAGGCTGCTTTTATCTAAGGAGGATAATGCCTTAAGATAGTATTAAATTAACGGCTCTGATAGTTTGGAGCTTCTTTAGTGATGGTTACATCGTGAACATGAGACTCACGCATACCAGCACCAGTAATACGTACAAATTGAGACTTGGTACGTAACTCTTCAATAGTAGCGCAACCAGTTAAGCCCATAGCGGAGCGTAAGCCGCCCATTTGCTGATGGATAATGCCACGTACAGCACCCTTATAAGCTACACGACCCTCAATACCCTCAGGTACTAACTTATCAGCAGCATTATCGGTCTGGAAGTAACGATCAGCAGAGCCCTTGGACATAGCAGCTAAAGAGCCCATGCCACGGTAGGACTTGTAGGAACGACCTTGGTAAATCTCGATCTCACCTGGAGCCTCATCGGTACCAGCTAACATAGAGCCAACCATTACGCAGTGAGCACCAGCAGCTAAGGCCTTAGCAATATCACCAGAATAACGGATACCACCGTCAGCAATAACCTTAACATCGCTACCACGAACAGCATCAACAGCGTTAGAAATAGCGGTCATCTGAGGAACACCACAACCAGTAACCATACGGGTGGTACAAATAGAACCAGGGCCAATACCAACCTTAACAGCGCTCACGCCAGCCTCAGCTAAAGCTATAGCGCCCTCAGCAGTGGCCACATTACCACCGATGATTGGGAGATCTGGGTAGGTCTTACGTAAGTAGGAAATTCGGTCTAAAACACCCTGAGAATGGCCGTGAGAAGAATCAACTAATAATACGTCTACACCAGCTTCTACTAAGGCACGAGCACGCTCTTCGTTGCCTGGACCTGCACCAATAGCAGCACCAACACGTAAGCGGCCTAAAGCATCTTTACAAGCATTTGGCTTGTTAGCTGCCTTGTTGAAATCTTTAACAGTGATCATGCCCTTTAAGTGGAAAGCATCGTCAACTACAAGAACCTTCTCAATACGGTTCTCTTGCATTAACTTAATAACTTCCTCACGAGCGGTGTTTTCACGAACAGTTACTAAACGCTCTTTTGGAGTCATGATATCAACAACTTTTAATGAATTATCATTTAGGAAGCGTACATCACGACCAGTAATAATACCTAAAAGGTTATCGTCAGCATCAACTACAGGGAAGCCAGCAAAACCATACTTAGAGGTTAAGAAACGGACATCAGCTAAGGTAGCATCAGGATGAATTACTACTGGCTTAGTTACCATGCCACTTTCAAAACGCTTTACACGTAAAACCTCTTCAGCCTGGCGATCGATTGGCATATTCTTATGAATAAAACCAATACCACCCTCTTGAGCTAAAGCAATAGCTAAGTTAGCCTCGGTCACAGTATCCATAGCCGATGAGATCATCGGAATATTGATCTTGATGTTGGAGGTTAAATAAGTGCTTAAATCAGCTGTATTTGGGAGCACTGTAGAATGTGCTGGAACTAATAAAAGATCATCAAAGGTTAAAGCTTCTTCAACGATGCGCAGCATAATGCCTCCTTAACTAAAATTTCGCAGATTATATCAAAAAGACTTAGCCATAACTCATTTTTCGAAAAGTAAATTTCAAATTTTTGCAAGCACAAGCTTCACACTTTTATCATAAATATCTGATATTTGAGGTACAGTCTAGCTTCTTAAGCTTTTTTGTATTATCTAGGCAAGGAGGGATTTTTTTAACTCTGACTATTTTAAACTTATCGATTTAGTGCAAAAAACCGCAAAATAGCTAAAAATAAAATTAAACGTCCTACAGCTATGCTAAGCTTTATTAATTAGAATCTAATTCTTAAGGCTATATTAAGAATATAAGGCTCACATTGTAGACTTTCATAGCTAACAACAAAGCTCGGTAAGCTTAAGGGGCTCAGTGAGCTTAAGTGTAATTACAAATTAAGGTTGGGTTTTATGAAAAGAGATGCGCCTTTTGAGCCTATTGATGGCGATTTTGACAAGTTTATCCAAGAACTTCACAAAAATTCTGCCCATAATGCTGCTATCAATAAGAAGCTAGCTGAGCAAAAACTAAATGGCGGTGCTATCACCTTAGAGTCTCCACAGCAAAGCTTTAATAAGATTAGACAGCAACACAAAAATACCATGAGCAGCATTACTAGTGGTATCAATGAGTGTAGTCAACAGATCACTCAAGCTAGCTGTGCTCACAACATGTTTGATAACAGCGCAAGCTTTGGTAGCAACAACGCCAGCTTAGCCAATAGCTCCAGCTTTGGTAGCAGCAGTAGCACTGCCACTACTAATAACAATTTTGGTAATTACCAGAATAAGAATGTTAGAAAAACAGCCCCTCGTAACGTAGCTAAAGAGACGAAAACTAGACCTATTAACAACCAAGTATCAAACATTAAAAGAAATAAGAAAGTGCCTAATCCTGTTTTTGGTATCTTTGGTATCTTCTGCCTCTTTATCTTTTTACTCAATGGCTCGCCAGTTGAAGGCATGATCTTCTTTGCCATTATGATTGGTATGCAAATCTTGAGCTTGATTATCTCTAACAGAAAGAAATAAGAACTAATCCCTAATTAATTTTGGCCCGAGGTTTTTTATGACTATTTACTATATTGGATGGTTTGTCGTAGCTTTAGTGCTATTAATTGTAGAAATTAATGCCATGAGCTTTTACTTAGTTGCTTTAGCATTAGGTGCTATTGCAGGTGGTATTAGTGCTTATATGGAGCAAACTTTTACTCAGCAAGCTGTAGTAGCTGGTATTGTTACTATGATTGCATCCATCTTAAGCTTTTATCTACGTAAAAAGCTTAAATCACCTAAAGACAATTCTAACAATGTCTTAGATATAGGACAAAGAGTTACTGTTCAGCCTGACAATATTAATGCTGACGGCTCAGCTAAAGTTCTTTATCGTGGTGCAGAATGGCAAGCCTTTGCCAGCGAAGGTTCTTTAAGTTCTGGCATTTTTCTCATTGAAAGTGTTAATGGTACTCAACTAATTTTAGGCACAAAAGTTAGTGAATACCCAGAAAAGAAGAATAGCGACAACGCCAGCGACAACGCTAGCTCATAGCAAAATGAACCAAAACCTTAAATCTTAGCAGACTCTATTGACTGTCATTACATTAAATACCAAGGAGAAGAGTAGTTCATACTCTTAGAAAACTATGGATATCTTTTACTTTATACCAGCGCCGCTCATTTTAGCTTTAGTCTTTATTGTTCTGGCTATTGTCTTTGCTTATAAGGGCATTAAAGTTGTGCCTCAGCAATCTGCTTGGGTTGTAGAGCGCTTAGGAAAGTTTAAAACTGTACTTAACCCAGGCTTAAACTTCATTATTCCTTTTATTGATAATGTAGCTTACCGTCATTCATTAAAGGAAATTCCTCTTGATACCCCTGCTCAGGTATGTATTACTCGTGATAATACCCAGCTTAGCGTTGATGGCGTGTTGTTCTTCCAAGTTACCGACCCAATGCGTGCTAGCTATGGTACTTCCAACTATGTAATTGCTATTACTCAATTAGCACAAACCACTTTACGTTCTGTGATCGGTCGTATGGAGCTGGATAAGACTTTTGAAGAGCGTGATGTTATTAACTCTGAGGTTGTTTCAGCTATTGATGATGCTGCATTAAACTGGGGTGTAAAAGTACTACGTTATGAGATTAAGGACTTAACCCCTCCTGCTGTTATCTTACAGGCTATGCAGCAACAAATTACTGCTGAGCGTGAAAAGCGTGCCTTAATTGCAGAATCTGAGGGCCGTAAGCAAGAGCAAATCAACTTAGCTACTGGTGAAAAGCAAGCTGCTATTGCTCGCTCTGAGGGTGAAAAGCAGGCTGAAATTAATAAGGCCGAAGGTCAAGCTGCTGCTACTTTAGCCATTGCTACAGCAACAGCTGAAGCTTTACGCAAGGTTGCCGATGCTACCCAGGCTCAAGGCGGTATGACAGCTGTTAACTTACAAGTTGCAGAAAAGTACATTACTGCCTTTAATGAGTTAGCCCGTACTAATAATACCTTAATCGTGCCTGCTAACATGGGCGACATGAGCACCTTAATCAGCTCTGCTATGAAGATTGTGAGCGCCAACCAGCAACCACCAGTTAAATAGCACCACGCCCCAAGGCACACAAAAAATACAATTAATTACCTATAATAGCCAAGCTCAAGCACCTTTAGTCATCTTAGATTAAAGCCTTGAGCTTGGCTTTTTTATATCCGCCCTACCACCAGACCAAACTTTCAGCTTCCAATCACTCTTAACACTCCTACCATCCCTAACAGTTACAGACCACGATAGCTCATTATCAGGGTAAGCTTCCAATTAACCACTAAATACCTAAGCACAGCACTAACCGCTAAAAGAAAGCATACTCATGCACCTTTGTTACACTATCCACTACACTAGTGGCAGCAAGTCTTGTGTACAGCGTAAAGCGTCCTACTAAGCTAAACACTTAGCCCATAGTAGTTCTAGTAGCGGTATAGCTTTATGGACATAAATGTAATTCACATAGCCACGAACTATTAACCACTAACCATTAAGAGCCCCTTAGCAGACAACAATTTATGGTTTAAGGTTGGCAATATAAGGAAAAAGATAAGCAATGAGCCTGATCAGGCATCTAACAGGTAATTGGAAATTATGAAAGGTAAGGATGGGAGTGCTTTTGTTTAATATTTTGATAGATACAACAAAAGGATAAAAAATAAGAACCTTGCGGTTCTTCAAAAAAAATGGTGGATGCTATAGGACTCGAACCTATGACCCTCTGCTTGTAAGGCAGATGCTCTAACCAGACTGAGCTAAGCATCCATAATGGTGGGTCGTGAGGGGTTCGAACCCGCGACCAACGGATTAAGAGTCCGCTGCTCTACCAACTGAGCTAACGACCCATTATAGGATTTTTTTTAATAATGGTGGATGCTATAGGACTCGAACCTATGACCCTCTGCTTGTAAGGCAGATGCTCTAACCAGACTGAGCTAAGCATCCATAACATGGTGGGTCGTGAGGGATTCGAACCCGCGACCAACGGATTAAGAGTCCGCTGCTCTACCAACTGAGCTAACGACCCATGTTTGGGATTTTCTATCTTGAATGGTGGGTCGTGAGGGATTCGAACCCGCGACCAACGGATTAAGAGTCCGCTGCTCTACCAACTGAGCTAACGACCCAGACAAGATACAAGATATTAATGGTGGGTTGTGAGGGGATCGAACCCTCGACCAATGGATTAAAAGTCCACTGCTCTACCGCTGAGCTAACAACCCATTACGGCGTTGCCTCATTAGTACCTTGGTCAATTCGTTTTGTTTTACAGCATCGAACCGACGGGGTGCTATTTTACTTAAATATTTAAGCAAAGCAAGCATTTTTTTAAAAAATTTTAACTTTTTTTCAAAAAAGGCTTAATTATGCCTTTTTTCAAAGCATATTATTTTGACAAAATCTTAAAAAACCACCAAATGCCCCATTATTATTTTTAATAAAGCCTCAAACTTTTTTCCAAACTACTATTAAAAGCTGCTCTTAGACCTCTATCCTCCTACTCCATACACAATAATGATGCTTAACTTAATAGTGTAGCCCTTACTCAGCCAACTAAACCTTACTTACCTACCTTAAAGGTAAAGAGCTTTATATAAGTAGAAAGTAATAGCCACTATTACTACTTAGCTTGCTTATGAGTGAAGTCTTAATGGCTATGGCCATGACCATGGCTACGGCTCCATAGCTATCAGGACAGCGCCAGTGCCAATACCAATGCTGATGCCAATGCCATGGCTACTAAAGCAGAGAACATTCATAATTGGTTAGTAGTGGAAAGCTACTTAATTAATAGGGAGACCCTATGTTTACTTTTGATTTTGGTGTTGGTTTGGTTTTGGCTGGGGCATTAATAGCTCAGCTTACTATGTCATGCGTAGGCAGGAGGTGGAGTTTGTTTTGTGTAATTAAGAACTTCTATTAGTTGGGCGCAAAATGATTTCTACTCTAATAGTGATTTTAGTAGAATAAGGCAAATTTAAGCCAACAATGGCTTTTATCTTAGTGGACTTATTATTAACTCAACTATTTAGTGGAAAAGATAGCTATGCCACAAAATTATCAACAGCTTGTTTCTCAAGACCTCTTAACTGAGTATTGCTATAAGAAAGCAAAATTAACTAAAGCTTTAGAAAATCCTCAATCTGTTGAGTTTGATATGCTCTATGCCTTAGTAGCTAAAGAAATGGCTAAGGTTGACCCACCTTTGATCATTCCTTATGTTGAGTTTTGTATTTCGGCCCAATGTACTTTAAAGTGCCGAGATTGTGCTAACTTTATGCAGCACTACCAAGGCAAAGCTAAGCCTATGGATCTAGAGGCTGTTAAATCTTGGATTGTGGCTTTTGTTGAGTCGGTTGATCACATCATGACCTTAAGATTGATGGGTGGTGAGCCTTTAATGCAAAAAGACTTTACTAAGCTTTTTGAGTTTGTCCTAACGCTACCAAAGATTCAGCACATTCAAATTGTTAGCAATGCTACCTTGGTGCCAAAAGACGATTTGTTAGCTCTTATGGCTAATAACACTAAGTGCTCATTCTTCTTTTCTAATTATGGTTCTAAGTTAGCCCCTAAGTATGATGCCATTGTGAAACATTGCTTAGACCATGGCGTACTAGTCCAATCTACTCCAGCTGATATTTCATGGTTTGACATGGGAGATACCCATGATCGTCATCTTAGCGATGAACAAAAAGCTGTTGTGTACCAAAATTGTCCTAACAATTGCCGCCATGTTTGGAATGGCGAATTCCACCACTGCCCACGCTCTGCTCACGCCAAGTACTTAGGCTTAATTGAGATGCCAGAGCAAGATTATGTACCTTTATTAGAACTTGATAGTGCCACTCGCCGTGAGCGCATTAGAAAGATGTACGATGCACCTTTTATTGAGGCCTGTAATCATTGCTCTTTATCTAAAGAAGAGCTTAAGCTGGTTCCATGTGCTATTCAGGTTACCACCCAAAGACCAAAAGCTACCTCAAACAAAAACGCCAGCACTAAGCGTTCAAACAACAAGCGCAAATAAGTGATCTTTTTTTCATAGAATCAGGCCTTAGCAATTTTGCTAGGGCCTGATTCATTTCTACTCGTATATAAAAAGCTATTGGCAATCATAAAGTCTTAACTGGTGCACCTTTGAGCGCAAACCTAGATATAAGCTGATATTCGGGCGTGATTTTACAATTTTGTAAAATGTGAAGCAGGGAAAATAAAATTTGCTTAGAATAACTTAATATTACTTAGAAAAGCCTCATTGTTAACTTGATTTTGTGAGCAATTTCGCTAAAATACATGAGACTTTGGCTGTCGTGTGTTCGAGCATAGGAACAAAACATCACACAAGCTTAATTATTTTTGAGCTTATTTAAGATTTTTTACTTCCTGCAGCCCACTATAACTACAGGCTTAATTAAAGCTCTAGAGATGACAATGGACTATGATTAACTATTAATCATTTCCACTAATTTAGTAACCAACAGAGGCTTTTATATCAAAAGGCATTTACTAAATTTAGAAGGCACCGAGGTTTAATTGAGCTCCTGCCTTTAGAGCATCTCCTTTGATTAACCATTTTTCTTAGGTTAGTTGTATCAACATCTAGCCCCTTAATGCTGCATAAAATTTATGCTTATTATGGTTATCAGCTGCCTGTGTTTTAGTCTGCTCATTACAACACTATGCTCTTATCACTCTTCTTAAAGTCGGTTTTATCAGCTCGAAATTTTGGAGGTATTTGTGGCAAGTACCGCAATCCTTGCACTCGCTGATGGCACTGTTTTCAAGGGCAAGGCCTTTGGCGCTTTAGGTGTCATTCAAACTGGCGAAGTGGTCTTTAATACTTCAATGACTGGTTATCAAGAGATCCTTACTGATCCATCTTATACTGGTCAAATAGTTACTTTAACTTACCCACATATCGGCAATTACGGTACTAATGTCGAGGACATGGAGTCCAAAGAGATTTATGCTCAAGGCCTGATCGTTCGCGACTTATCATCTGTTGCATCCAACTTCCGCTCCGATACTTCTTTAAGTGACTTCTTGGCTAAGTATAACAAGCCAGGTATCGCAGGAATTGACACCCGTATGCTTACTCGTATCTTACGTGAAAAGGGTGCTCAAAACGGTTGTTTATGTACCGATCCATCTATTACTCCAGAACAAGCTATTAAGCTTGCTCAAGAATGCCCTTCTATGAAGGGTCAGGATCTAGCTAAAGTAGTGACCACCAACGAGGTCTATGAGTGGACTGAGGGTGAGTGGACTTTAGGTCAAGGCTACTTAAAGCAGGATCCAAGCTCCTTACCATTCCATGTAGTCGTTTATGACTTTGGTGTAAAGCGTAATATTTTACGCATGCTTGCTCAACGTGGTTGCCGTTTAACCGTTGTGCCAGCTACCACTAGCGCTCAAGAAGCCTTAAAGTACAATCCAGATGGTATTTTCCTTTCTAATGGTCCTGGCGATCCAGAGCCATGTACTTATGCTATTGAGGCTATTAAGACTTTTGTTGAGCAAAAGATTCCTCTCTTTGGTATTTGTTTAGGCCATCAGCTTTTAGGTTTAGCCTCTGGCGCTAAGACCATTAAGATGAAGTTTGGCCACCATGGTGCTAACCACCCAGTAAAAGATCTAGCAACAAATACTGTTTACATCACCTCACAAAACCACGGTTTCTGTGTTGATAAAGACACCTTACCTGAAAATGTAAAGGCCACTCACTTCTCCTTATTCGATGGTTCTTTACAAGGTATTGAACGTACTGATGTTCCAGCATTTAGCTTCCAAGGACACCCTGAGGCAAGTCCTGGTCCACACGATCCAAAGCCACTTTTTGATCACTTCATCGAGCTGATGCGTCAAAACCACAAGTAGAGAACTAGAGGAAGTTTTATGCCAAAGCGTACGGACATTAAAAGCATTTTGATTTTGGGTGCAGGCCCAATTGTCATCGGTCAGGCATGTGAGTTCGACTACTCTGGTACTCAGGCTTGCCGTGCTTTACGTGAGGAAGGTTATCGCGTTATTTTGGTTAACTCTAACCCAGCAACCATTATGACCGATCCTAATATTGCTGATGCTACTTACATTGAGCCAATTGACTGGCGTGTAGTAGAGCGTATTATTGAAAAAGAGCGCCCTGATGCAGTGCTACCTACTATGGGTGGTCAGACAGCCTTAAACTGCGCTTTAGATTTAGAGCGTGAGGGTGTACTTGCTAAGTATGGTGTCGAGATGATCGGCGCTAATGCTGACACCATTGATAAGGCTGAAAACCGTGAGCGTTTTGATGAGGCCATGAAGAAGATTGGTCTTGAGTGCCCACGTTCAGGTATTGCTCACTCTTTAGAAGAAGCATGGCAGGTTCAAAATGAAGTTGGCTTCCCATGTATCATTCGTCCATCCTTTACTATGGGTGGTACTGGTGGTGGTATTGCCTATAACCCTGAAGAGTTCGAGTCTATTTGTACCAAGGGTTTAGAGAGCTCTCCTACCCATGAGTTATTAATTGACGAATCCTTAATCGGCTGGAAAGAGTTCGAGATGGAGGTAGTACGTGATCGCAAGGACAATTGCATCATTGTTTGCTCCATTGAAAACTTTGATCCTATGGGCATCCATACTGGTGACTCTATTACTGTTGCCCCTGCCCAGACCTTAACCGATAAGGAATACCAAATTATGCGTGATGCTGCTATGGCAGTATTACGTGAAATTGGTGTGGAAACTGGCGGTTCTAACGTACAGTTTGGTATCAATCCAAAAGATGGCCGTATGGTTATCATTGAGATGAACCCACGTGTTTCCCGCTCTAGTGCTTTAGCATCTAAGGCTACTGGTTTCCCTATTGCTAAGGTTGCAGCAAAGCTTGCAGTTGGCTACACCTTAGATGAGCTTGGCAATGATATTACTGGCAATTTAACTCCAGCTTCATTCGAGCCTTCTATTGACTATGTAGTTACCAAGGTTCCACGTTTCAACTTTGAAAAGTTCCCTAATTCCAATGACCGCTTAACCACTCAGATGAAGTCTGTTGGTGAGGTTATGGCTATTGGCCGTACTTTCCAAGAGTCCTTACAAAAGGCTTTACGTGGCTTAGAGACTGGCAAGAGCGGCTTTGACCCACGCCTTGATATGAACCACAAGGAAGCTCGTACTAAGTTATTACACGAGCTTGAGGAAGCTGGCGCTCACCGTATTTGGTACATCGCTGATGCTTTCCGTATGGAAATGACTGTTGAGGAGCTCTTTGAGTACACTCACATCGATCCATGGTTCTTAGTACAAATTAAGGAACTTATTGATATCGAGAAGGGCTTAGCAGGTCGTACCTTAAAGTCTATCGATGCCAATGAAATGCGTGACCTTAAGTCACGTGGCTTTGCTGATGCTCGTTTAGCAGAGTTATTAAACACCACTGAGGATTTAGTTCGTGAGCGCCGTTGGCTCCACGAGGTATATCCAACCTTTAAGCGTGTTGATACTTGTGCAGCTGAGTTCTCAACCCCTACTGCTTATATGTATTCTACTTATGAGCAAGAGTGTGAGTCTAACCCATCTAACCGTCGCAAGATCATGATCTTAGGCGGTGGCCCAAACCGTATCGGTCAAGGTATCGAGTTCGATTACTGCTGCGTACATGCCTCTATGGCTTTACGTGAGGACGGCTTTGAAACCATTATGGTTAACTGCAACCCTGAGACAGTATCAACCGACTACGATATTTCTGATCGCTTATACTTCGAGCCAGTTACCTTAGAAGATGTATTAGAAATTGCTCGTGTTGAGAAGCCAGAGGGCGTAATCGTTCAGTTTGGTGGTCAAACCCCACTTAAGCTTGCTCGCAAGCTTGAGAAGGCTGGTGTACCAATTATCGGTACCTCACCTGATGCTATTGATAAGGCAGAAGATCGTCAGCGCTTCCAAGAGGCTGTTGAAAAGTTACAACTTTTACAACCAAAGAATGGCACTGCTATTTCCTTAAATCAGGCTGTTTCTATTGCTGAGCAGATTGGCTACCCTCTCGTAGTTCGTCCATCTTATGTATTAGGTGGCCGTGCTATGGAAGTTGTATATGACGAGGATGATTTACGTCGCTACTTCAATGAGGCTGTTAAGGTTTCTAACAAGTCTCCAGTGCTCTTAGATAAGTTCTTAGATCACGCTATTGAAATCGACGTAGACGCAGTATGCGACGGCAAGACCGTAGTTATCGGCGGTATTA
Organism: Anaerobiospirillum sp. NML120448; assembly: GCF_023050945.1. Classification (GTDB taxonomy): domain Bacteria; phylum Pseudomonadota; class Gammaproteobacteria; order Enterobacterales; family Succinivibrionaceae; genus Anaerobiospirillum. The sequence goes on from NZ_JALKIM010000036.1 coordinate 28,878, forward strand.
TGGAGCACGTTGAGGAGTGTGGTGTTCACTCTGGCGACGCAGCTTGCGTATTACCACCATGGCACTTAACTGATGAAATCAAAGAGCGCATTATTAAGATCTCTAAGGATCTTGCTATGGAGCTCGACGTTAAGGGCTTAATGAATGTTCAGTTAGCTGTTCGTGATAATGAGATTTACCTCATTGAGGTAAACCCACGTGCTGCACGTACTGTTCCTTTTGTTTCTAAGGTTACCTCTTTACCTTTAGCTAAGATCGCTGCACGTATCATGACTGGCGTATCTTTAGAGCAACAGGGCATTACTGAGCAAGTAATCCCACCATACTACTCTGTTAAGGAAGTAGTATTACCTTTCCACAAGTTCCCAGGCTCTGATCCAATCTTAGGCCCTGAGATGCGTTCTACTGGTGAGGTAATGGGTACTGCTAAGACCTTCCACGAGGCTTATGCTAAGGCTCAGTTAGCTGCTAGCAGTGAGATTGTAAGAAAGGGTCGTGTATTACTTTCTATTCGCAACTCTGACAAGCCATTACTTGCAGACCTTGGTCGCAAGTTAATTGCAGCAGGTTTCGAGCTCGACGCTACTGGCGGTACCTTCAAGACTCTTGAAGAGGCTGGTTTACCAGTAACTCGTGTTAAGAAGGTTTACGAGGGCCGTCCAAATATTCTCGATGCTATTAAGTCAGCTCGTTATAACTGGGTTATTAACACCACTGAGGGCCGTCAGTCTGTATTAGACTCCCGCTCCTTACGTCGTGGCGCTCTTAAGCACCGTGTAAGCTACTGCACCACCATCAATGCTGCCTTTGCTACTGTAGATGCTATTGGTGAGAATGAGTTTGCTTCCGTATACTCAATTCAAGAGCTTCACCAAATGATTAAAGACGCTAAAAATAGCTAAATTTTAAAGCTTATTTAAAGCGCAAAAAGGCAAGGTATTTACCTTGCCTTTTTTCATGGAATTGACTATTTTCGCATGGCTTTACTAAATTATTGCTAAAACACTTGCATACTAAAAAAACTTAGGTATAATGTGCGCACCAACCGATGCGGATGGATGGCAGAGCGGTTGAATGCAACGGTCTTGAAAACCGTCGAGGATTGACGTCCTCCGTGAGTTCGAATCTCACTCCATCCGCCATCAGGGATGAAAAAATAAAAAGGCTTAGGCCTTTTATTTTTTGCCTTTAAACTAGATACAACATATCTTTTAACTACCTCCCGCCCACTACACAACAACCTTCCTACTCACATAATCTCCTAAGTAAAACCACCATTGCCTTGTTGCATAGCTCTATCTATTCCCCAGCAATTAGCTTGCAGCTTCTAGCTTACTCTCCCCATCTCTAAGTAATAGGCTTGTAGCTGCAGCTTGCTCTACCTATCTCTAGGCAAGTAGCTTGTGGCTTGTCCTTTTATTTTGTGGTTAATGTTATGGCAACAAAAAAGGCCTGAACATACCCATGCCCAGACCTTTCTTTTTTTGTAACTCTCTGCTTCTTACTACATAGTTAAGTACTTAACCATGAAGGCAATAGCTAAAATCCAGGTAGCTACGGAAACACGCTTATACTTGCCAGTTAATAAGTGTAAAAGCACGAAAGAAATAGCACCTAAAGCAATACCCTCAGAAATAGAGTAAGCAAGAGGCATCATAATAATACAGATGAATGCAGGAATAGACTCTGCGTAATCACCAAAATCAATCTTTTGAATTTGGCTCATCATCATTAAGCCCACTAATACTAATACTGGAGCAGTAGCAGCACCAGGAACAGCTAAGAAGAATGGGGCTAAGAATAATGAAATAGCAAAGCAAACAGCTGTAGTAAAGGAGGTTAAACCAGTACGACCACCCTCTGCAACACCAGAGGCAGATTCTACGAAAGTAGTAACGGTTGAGGTACCTAACATAGCACCAGCAGTGGTGCCTACAGCATCAACTAAGAAGGCCTTCTTAAGGTGAGGAATACGGCCATTCTTATCAATCATACCTGCACGGTTAGAAACACCTACTAAAGTACCGATAGTATCGAAAATATCCACAAATAATAAGGTGAATACTACGACAACCATGTCTCTAGTTAAGATATTTTCAAACTCGAACTTGAAGAAAATTGGCTCAATTGAAGGAGGCAAACCAACAATAGAGTCAAGGTGAGTAACACCTAAAGGAATTCCAACTAAGGTAGTAAGTACGATACCTACTAATAAAGCACCACGGATCTTTAACACTAATAACACAGAGGTAATTAAAAGACCAACTAAGCCTAATAAAGCAGGGCCGTGGGTAATATCACCTAAAGTTACTAAAGTAGCTGGATTATCAACAATAATGCCAGCGTTTTGTAAGCCAATAAATGCAATGAATAAACCAATACCAGCTGAAATAGCATATTTTAAGGTCATTGGAATAGCATTAACAATTTGCTCACGTACGTTAGTAATGGTCAAAATGATAAAGATAATACCTTCAATCAATACTGCGGTAAGAGCAAACTGCCATGAATAGCCCATGGTTAGACATACAGTGTAAGCAAAGAAGGCATTTAAACCTACACCTGGAGCCAACGCAAATGGAAGCTTGGCATAAACAGCCATAAAGAAAGTAGCGAGAATGGAGGCTACAGCAGTAGTAGTGAATAAAGCACCTTTATCCATACCAGCAGCAGATAGCACATTAGGAGATAAAGCTAAAATGTAAACCATGGTTAAGAATGTGGTTACACCAGCTAAAATCTCGGTTTTAATATTATGGACTGAAGGATCAAAGCCGAAAAGTTTCTGTAACATTACGAAGGCATCCGTCAAGCAATACTTAAGTTAAAGAACAGTTGTTAAAACTAGCAAATTCTTAAGAAAAATTTGCAAGGCGATAATATCACTTAGTCCCTTTTTAATCAATTAAAATAGCCCTAATATAAGCCTATTTGCCCCTTAAACTTCGTATTTATATTGTCCGAAATCTTACAATTAGGCACAAACAATGATTGCTCTTCTACCATAGAATGCTATAAATAATTTAAAGATATCTATTTTAAGGCACATCCTGCAATTTACTTGCTTTAGAATGCTCATTAATTGTATGCTGACACAATACCAATTTATTTAGGGTATTTGTGCACCAAGGAGTTGTCATGAGCACTATGGCCGATAGCCACAAGCCTAACAAAAAGATTCAAAAGGCTATTATCGTTTCAAAGGTCTATCACCGTCCTGTTGGAGGAGCTATTTCTGAGGTAGCTAAGCTCTTAAATAATTTGGGTGTTGAGGCATATATTGACCAAAACACAGCTGTGGGCTTTAATCTAGAAGACGTTCCTATTATCTCCCGTCGTTACATTAGGGATGCTGATCTTATTATTGTAGTAGGTGGTGATGGTTCTTTATTAGGAGCAGCCCGCTCCTTAGTTGACTTTGATGTTCCTATGCTTGGCATCAATCGAGGCCATTTGGGACTACTTACTGATGTTAGCCCTCATAATTTAGAAAAATGCCTGAAAAAAGTGGTTGAGGGTAAATACACTACTGAAAACCGCATGCTGTTAGATGTGCGTGTTTTTAGAAGAGATGAAGATGGTGCTGAAGAGCAAATAGGCCAATCACTAGCCTTGAATGAAACAGTAATTCACTCTGGCATTTTGGCTCATATGATTGTTTGTCGTGTCAATATTAATGGTAGCTTCTTATATTCATTAAGAGCAGATGGCATTATTTTAGGAACCCCTACAGGATCTACTGCCTACTCCTTATCCGCAGGTGGCCCTATCATTGAGCCTCATTTAGATGTGCTCTCTTTAGTTCCTATGTTTCCGCAATCTTTAAATTGCTCCCCTATTATTATTCCAGGCAAGAGCCGTGTTGAGGTGGAGTTTGAATTTAAAGAAGATGTACCTGAATGGGTTAATATTAACTGTGATGGCCAGGTAACTATTAGAGCAGATACCAAATGTATAGTTTGTGTGCGCCAACATCACACTCCATTAAAGCTTATTCACCCTGAAGGCTATGACTATTACAATATCCTGCGTCAAAAGCTAGGTTGGGGCCAAAGTTTGGTTTAATTGAAAAAGCCAAGTTCTTATATAAGAGCTTGGCTTTTTTCATATCTGTATTGCAAGCAAGGCGTGCTATTACGAAATTGAAATCAGGCGTTAAATTAATGAAAGGTTAATAAGATTGTTATTGCAAAATTGCAAAGAGTAAAACTAAAGAAAAAGTAGAGAAATGGCTTTAGATAGAGAGCGCAACAACTTTAGCGCCTAATGGCATATCCATTGCAAAAAGTTGATGGTAAGAGCCCCAGTCCCAGTCCCAAGATTAGAAGCTTGGTGATGAATTTTATTTAGGGGCACAAGGATGGGCAGAAACAAAAAATTGTACTGTTTCTGTCCACACAAAAAACCTAATACATGAATTTTACCATATGAATAAGATCAAATGCGCACTTGTTCAAGTGTCTTTGGCCGCTAGCGCTATTGCTGGAGCCCTTTGCGCCTCTACTAATGCTTATGCTTTATCCATTGACTATCGCCATGAATATGTTGATGTAGGCAAGTCCCATAAAGACCGTTTTATGCTCTCTGATACCTTCGCTAATGGCTTTGGCTATAGCGTAGAAACAAAGGCTAAATCAGGTGGCGATTCTCAAGATGAAGCTTATAGCGAGATGGAGTCTAACGGCGCTGAGTTTTCTGTTTCCTACAAGTACAAGCTCAACTCTAACATTTTTGTTCAGCCTGCTATGAATATTGAGTTTGGTGATCATAAAGCTATTTATAAGCCATCATTTAAAGTCCAATATACTTTTGATAATGGCATTTATGTGGCAGCTCGCTATCGCTTTGAGTACACCCGAGAAAATCAAGAAAACAAAATCGATGAGAACTGCCATCGCTACGAAGGCTGGCTCGGCTATAAGACAGGCCCTTGGGCTTTTGAGGGTAACTATATTTGGCGTGATTCAGACAAGATCCGTTTTAACAACAAAGAAACTGATTATGAGTACGACTTTAAACCTAAAAGTTAGCTAACAGTGTCATGTAATTTATTAAAAGTCAAGATTTATATCGAAAAAAATGTTTATTGGGAGATAATTTTTTCTATAAATCATGACATTATATGTGATATAATGTCATGGTTTT
>NZ_JALKIM010000037.1 GCF_023050945.1 Anaerobiospirillum sp. NML120448
TTGAAGAATTTGAAAAGAATGCTACTAAAAATGGCATTCAGGTTCACTTTGCAAGTACCGACAAAGATGCTTGCGAAATTATCTATCAAATTATGAAAGATAATAATGTGGACAAAGTTCTTAAAGGTAAGTCCATGGCCTCTGAGGAAATTGGTTTAAACCACTACCTCAAAGAAAAGGGCCTTAAAGCTGAAGAGAGTGACTTAGGTGAACTTATCTTACAGCTTAATGACGAGCCACCTTTACACATTGTAGTACCTGCTATTCATCGTAATCGTTACGAAGTAGGACAAATTTTCCACGATAAATTAAATGCTCCATTAGAGTCCGATATTGAAAAGCTTAACTCTATTGCACGTGGCCACTTAAGAGATGAATTCCAACATCTTAAGATGGGTATCTCTGGAGTTAACTTTGCTATCTCCAAAGAAGGAGCAATTTGGCTGATTGAAAATGAAGGCAATGGTCGTATGTGTACCACTGCTCCTGATATTCATGTAGCTATTTGTGGTATCGAGAAAATTGTAGAAACTTTTGAAGATGCTGCTACTTTAGTACATTTATTGACTCCATCAGCCACAGGCCAATTTATTCCAGCTTACAACAATATCATTACTGGTCCACGCCAAGAAGGCGATAAAGATGGCCCACGCCAAATGCATATTGTGATCTTTGATCATAACCGTAGCTCCATGCTTCAAAATAAGGACTTCTACGAGGCCTTACGTTGTATTCGTTGTGGTGCTTGCATGAACTTCTGCCCAGTATATGACAAGATTGGTGGTCACTCTTATCGCACCACTTATCCTGGCCCTATTGGTGAGGTTATCTCCCCTAATCTCTTCGGCTTAGATGTTACAGGTGATGTTTTATCATTCTGTTCACAATGCGGTCGCTGCTCTGAGGTTTGTCCAGAAAAGATCCCTCTAGCTGACTTAATTAGAGAGTTGCGCTCCTATAAGGTTGGCCAAGGTGAAGGACAAATTACTGGCTCACAAAATGTTAAGCCAAGCACCAGTGAGCAAATTGCCTTTAAGCTCTTTGCTAAAGCCGCAACCAATGGCACTATTTGGAAACAAGCCTTTGCCCAGGCTCATATTGTAAACCCTGTAGTAAAAGCTTTTGCCCCAGCTATACCTGTAGCTAAGGACTGGGATGCCTATAAGCAGTTACCAGATGTATCAGGCAACTTCTATAAGAAAGTTCAAAAGATTGAGGGTGTAAAGTATGAATGATGTAATTGAGCAAATTTCCAAGCGTAGCCGTGAAGAGATCCTAAAGCGTGTTAGTGAGGGCTATAAAAAGCCTGATTTTTGTCGTGTTGAAACTCAAGATCCTGTAGTGCATATCAAAATGCAAGAAGATCTAATTGAGAACATGAAAACCAACATGACTAATAACAAGTTTGTGGTTCATGACATCAAGGAAAGTGAGCTTTACGACACCATCAATGCTATTACTAAAGAGATTGATGCTAAAACCTTAGTTTATTCAAAAGACTTAGGTTTAGATCTTAACAAGATCAATAAGACCTCAGCTCTATGCTTTGATACTGCCATTGAGGATATTAGAGATCAGTTATTTAATACTGACCTCTCTATTATTAATGCCTTTGCTGGTGTTGCCTCTCATGGTGTAGCTTGCGTGGTCTCAACGCAAAACCAACCACGTACGCTCTCTTTGGTAACCCCAAATTGCATTATTTTGCTAAAAAAAGAGCGTGTTGTAAAAAGCTTTTTTGATGCTTTACATAAAGTAAAAAGCGAATATGAGCGTCTGCCAACTAATATCTTATTTATTGCAGGCCCATCTCGCACCTCAGACGTTGAATTAGTAACTGTCTTTGGTGTACACGGCTCTACTCGCGTGCATTTAATCTTGTACTAAAAAAGTTAATATAGGCGTGGCTGAGCTAAGAGCCTTATATACTTGAGACTCTTAGCAAAGCTTTTTCCTCAGAAAATTTACTATATCTATCAGACCAAGCCCAGTTCCTTGCAACTGGGCTTTTTTTTGGCTCGCTTTTTTCTCAAATAGATTTTTTTGCCCTATAATGGCCAAACAACCCAACATAAAGGCAAGCCCCCCTTACAGGAGATGCCGCATAATGGCTAGGCCAAGATAAGGCAAAGCCATGTGAAGGCAAAGCCACAAGAAGGCTAGGCCATGTTAGGGCGAAGCCACTTGAAAGCGAGGCCAAGTGAGGGCTGAACCTTAATTTTTTTTCTGGCTACTCTACCTTTTTTGTTAGTAGGCTAAAAACACCAAGAGCTTTTCTTTAAATTTAAAGTTGCTAATTTCTCAGCATTGGTTCTAGGAAGTAATATGCAAGACACTCAACAAGCAGCAAGCGCCATCAGCGCCGACAACCAACCTAAGCACAAAGCCCAAGCTGAAGATGTCCATCCACACCCTCCAATTGGCAATTTATTATTGCGCACTATGACCTTACCAAAAGATACTAATCCTGCTGGAGATATCTTTGGTGGTTGGATCATGTCTCAGTTGGATATTGCAGGTGCAATTTTGGCCCGTGAAATTGCTCATGGACGTGTAGTTACTGTGGCTGTTGATGCCATGAATTTCTTAAAGCCTGTTGAGGTGGGTGATGTAGTTTGCTGTTATGGCCATTGCTCTAAAGTAGGAAGAACCTCATTAAAGATTAAATTAGAGCTGTGGGTTAAAAAAATTTATGAGAGCGAAGCTGCTCAACGTAATTTAGTAACAGAAGCTAGCTTTACTTATGTAGCAGTAGATGACAACGGTCGTCCACGACCTTTACCACCACAGGCACATATCATTGCTAAAACTGGTATTGATGCAGGTACAGTAGGTCTACAAGAAGACGGTACTATTAAAAGCAATTGCTAAGAAAAAAGCCTGGTTAAATCTGACTTAACCAGGCTTTTTTCTTAATATGGATTGTTCTTACGTTTAATCTCACCTAAGTGATTGAACATACACTCAATAATACACTTATAGTAAGAGGCCGAATGCTTCATATTGTCTTGACGCATTTGCATAATCAAACCGAACATAGTAGCTTGGATATAAACAGAAGCTAACTCCACATCACAATCTGATGGTAATTGCTGTAAAGATACAGCATTACGCAAAGCATCTTCAATAGAAAGAAATCGCAAATTAATCAACTCTTCTAACTGCTCTCTGGCTTCAATAGAAATATCAGAGTGAATAATGCTCTCAAAGATCACCATGACAGAGGAGTTAAAAAACGATTTAGAATCCTCATTAAAGTGAGCTAAAGCCCATTGCTTTAATTGGCCAAGAGGATCAGTTTGGTTTTCGTGAGCGGCTGAGGACAGGGTAGAAACTAAATTTAATTTACGAGCCTCTTCTTCTAATAAAGAAGCTAATAAGGCTGTCTTATTTTCATAATGCCAATAAATAGCTCCTCGAGTAACATTAGCCTCACGGGCAATATCAGTTAGTGATGCTTTATTAAAGCCTTTATTAGCAAAAACCTTTTGCGCAGCAATTAAAATATTATTTTTCGTCTGCATCGACTCAGAGTAAGTTTTCTTAGGCATACAGCAATCCCCAATCTAATAATGCACTCAGAAACTAAATTGCACAAATATCGAAAAAATTATAACATACATTCATGTATGTATGAAAAAATGATATAATTCTTTGCACGAAAAATATACAACTTTTGATGATTTTGTAATACATTACAATACTATGCAAAGTTTAAGTTGTGAAAAAGCATCATGCTTGTGGAGCTATTAATTTCCTCCATTGGGCTGATGCTTTTGTTGTCTTATGATGCTAAAAACAATCAAATAAGATGAAATTGAATGTAAGTTCCAATTTAAACTTGCAAATTTTTACCTAAGAATTAAGCGCGTACTTTTTTGTAATTAACTTTCAAGATCTTTGTACGTGCCTAAAAACATACATGCATGGATGTATGTTTTTAAAGTTGGTTTCTAAAATGGTTTGCCTTTGAGCAATTAAGGGCAAACTTTGGGGTTAATCTAAAGGCTAATAGCTTTTAGATTGGAGTGTGCAATTTAGTTTAGCCCTTAGAGCAAAAATTAAGTGCTTTTGCTCAGCGTCTAAACGTTAATCATAAAGCTATCTCACTATGATCCATAATTATGGGAAGCCTTTAATATAGTGTGAAAGTAGTGTGGTAGTGCTTCTCAACTTTTTTTAAAGGATTATCAGGTATGTTCCTGTCTAAGGTAAACAAAAAGCATCTTCTGCCTAGTGCATTGGCAGTAGCCTTATTGCTAACTGGATGTGGTGAAGAACAAAAACAAGCTGGACCTCAAAGTATGCCAGTTGATGTGTACACAGTACACACTATGGAGGTACCTATTGTTTCCAACCTTACAGGTCGAGTTAGTGCTACTCGTCGTGCTGAGGTTCGTCCACAAGTTTCAGGCATCATTCAAAAACGCTTATTCGTAGAAGGTTCTACTGTTAACCAAGGCGATCAACTCTATCAAATCGATCCTGCTTTATACGAGGCTCAAGTAAATAGCGCTAAGGCTAATTTAAAGAGCGCTCAAGCAAGTTTATATACTGTAAAGCTTAAGGCCGATCGTTATCGTCAATTATTAGAGCAAAAGGCTGTAAGTAAGCAAGATTATGATGATGCACAGGCTGCCTACCTACAAGCAGATGCTGCGGTTAAGGCTGCTGAGGCTGCTTTAGAAACAGCTAATATTAACCTTGCTTATACTAAAGTTTATGCTCCTATTTCAGGACGTATTTCTAAGTCTAACTTTACCGAGGGCGCTTTGGTAAATGCCCAACAGACTAATCCTTTAACCACTATTCAACAATTGGATCCTATGTATGTTGACTTAGGCCAGACTGTTGAAGATCACATGGCTCTTCGTCAAGCTATTGCTACTGGTCACTTTAAGACCACTGACGGCAAAGCTCCTGTAGATATTTACTTCTCTAATGGCTCTAAATATCAGCACCAAGGTCAACTTGAGTTCTCTGATGTTACTGTAGATGAAACTACAGGTATGGTTAACTTACGTGCCATTGTGCCAAATCCAGAGCAACACTTACTTCCAGGTATGTTCTTACGTGGCGATCTCCATGAGGGAACTTTACCTAACGCTGTAGTAGTTAAACAAGATGCTGTAATTCGTGAAGCTGGCGGTCTTAGCTATGTTTATGTAGTTGATGACAAGGGGTTGGCACAAAGAGTAATCGTTAAGATTGGCACTGAGTATGAAAACTACTTTGTTATTACCTCTGGTCTAAAAGCTGGCGACAAAGTAATTAGCTCCAATTTACAGAAAATCCGCTCTGGCGTGCCTGTAGTTGAGGTTAAGCCTGATGCTCAAAAGAGCGAGGCTAATGCAGCTGCTGCCCAAGCTAAATAAGCGATTATTGGACAATAACATTCAAGTACAAGTGTTAATTGCAACAACTTGTACTTGGGAGATAAAAACCTTATGTCACGTTTCTTTATCAATCGCCCAATCTTTGCTTGGGTTATTGCTATTGTGATTATGCTTGCAGGTGTAGTGTCCGTATTCACCCTGCCAGTATCACAATATCCAACCATTGCTCCTCCAGCAGTATCTATTCGTGCTAGCTACCCAGGTGCGGACGCTAGTACTGTAGAGCGTGCTGTTACGCAGGTAATTGAGCAAAATATGACGGGTCTGGATGGTTACATGTATATGTCAGCCTCCTCAGATTCCTATGGTAATTCATCTATTACCATTACTTTTGAACCTGGTACCGATGCTGATATTGCTCAAGTTCAAGTACAAAACAAATTACAGCAAACTCAATCTCAGTTACCTACTGTAGTTCAACAAAATGGTGTTAACGTATCTAAGTCTACTGATGCCTTCTTATTGGTTGTAGGCTTAAGCACCACCGATGCTGAACACAACTCAACTGACCTTGCTGACTATATTTATGCCAATATTCGTGAGCCATTAGCTCGTGTTGAGGGCGTAGGTGACTTGCAAGTGTTCGGCTCTGAGTTCGCTATGCGTATTTGGCTTGATCCTGAAAAGCTCAATAACTTAGCTGTAACTGTTGCTGAGGTAAAAAATGCTATCTTGCAGCAAAATGCTCAGGTTACTTATGGTTCTTTAGGTGGTACCCCAGCTGTTGAGGGTCAACAATACTCTTATACCATTACTGGTCAAAAGCGCTTAGAAAGCGTAAAAGAGTTTGAAAATATCCTCTTGCGTGTTAACACCGATGGCACCATGGTGCGACTCAAGGATGTAGCCAGAATCGAGTTAGGTTCAGAGAGCTATCAGGTAAGTGCTACTTATAACGATCAGTTATCTACAGGTATCGCTATCCGTCTAGCTGCTGGTGCCAACGCTTTGGATACAGCTACTCGTGTTAAAGCCTTAATGGTTGAGCTTTCACAGTACTTCCCAGATTGGATTAATCTTGAGTATCCATACGATACTACCGACTTTATTAAAGTTTCTATTGAGGAAGTTTTCCAGACATTATTCGAAGCCGTTATCTTAGTGGTTTTGATTATGTACTTATTCTTACAAAACTTCCGTGCTACTTTAATTCCTTCTATTACCGTACCTGTAGTGCTCTTAGGTACCTTTGCCATCATGTCTGTATTAGGCTTCTCTATTAACACCTTGACCATGTTCGGTATTGTGCTGGCTATTGGTCTGTTAGTAGATGACGCTATTGTGGTAGTAGAAAACGTAGAGCGTATTATGGAAGAGGAGAATTTACCTCCTCGTCACGCTACCATTAAGTCTATGGATCAAATTACAGGCGCATTAATTGGTATTGCCTTAGTGCTCTCAGCTGTATTTATTCCTATGGCTTTCTTCGGTGGTTCTACTGGTGTTATTTATCGTCAGTTCTCTATTACCATCGTATCTTCCATGGTGCTCTCAGTATTAGTAGCTTTGATCTTGACTCCAGCATTGTGCGCCACTATGTTGCAATCTAAAGAAGAGCGTGAAGCACTTCCTGATAACAAGATTTTAGCTAAGACTAAGAGTGCAAGTAAGACTCTCTTAAAACCATTAGAGGCTTTCTTTGGTTGGTTTAACCGTGGATTTGAGGCTTTTACCAATTCCTATCAAAAGCATGTAAGTAAAGTAGTACATCAGCTTAAGCGTCAAATCTTTGCTTATATTGTAATTTGTGTGGCTTTAGGTTTTTGCTTTGTGCGTATCCCATCTTCGTTCTTACCAAACGAAGACCAAGGCGTGCTTATGGCTATGGTGAACTTGCCAGCAGGTTCTACTGTTGAAAAGACTAAGTCCACCTTAAACAAGCTTACTAACTACTTTAGAACTAATGAAGATGAGAACATTGATTCCATCATGGCTATTACAGGCTTCTCATTTTCTGGTTCTGGCCAAAATGCAGGTATGGCCTTTATTAAGTTACGTGATTGGTCTTTACGCCAACGTGATGATCAACACGCTGATGCCATTGTTAACCGTTCATATATGCCTCTAATGGGCATTCGTGAAGGCTTAGCTTTTGCGTTTAACTTACCTGCTATTCCTGAACTTGGTATTGCCTCTGGTTTCGACCTCTACTTACAAGATAATGGTGGTGCTGGCCACGAAGCTTTAACCAAGATGCGTCAAGAGTACATTTATGCCGCTCAGCAATCTCCATTGCTCATGCAGGTTCGTGCTAACGGCCAAGATGATACTCCACAATTTAAACTTTCTATCGATTACGAAAAGGCTCTAGCATTAGGTCTTTCTGTAAGCGACATTAATACTACTTTATCCACTGCTTGGGGTTCTGCCTATGTTGATAACTTTATGGAAAGATCCCGTGTTAAGAAAGTGTTCTTACAAGCTGAAGCTGATGCTCGTATGAATGAACTTGACTTAAACAAGTGGTATGTACGTAATAATCAAGGCCAAATGGTTCCTTGCTCAGCCTTTATTACCACCTCTTGGGATTATGGCTCACCACGTCTTGAGCGTTTCAATGGCGTAGGCGCTATGAACATCCAAGGTGCTCCAGCTCCTGGTGTATCAACTGGTGAGGCTATGGCTGAGATGGAGCGTATTGCTAAAGAAGTATTACCTGCAGGTTATGGTATTTCATGGACTGGCGTTTCCTTCCAAGAGCGCCTCTCTGGTGCTCAAGCCCCATTACTTTATGCCGTATCATTGCTGATCGTATTCTTATCCTTAGCTGCCTTGTATGAGTCTTGGTCAATTCCTTTTGCTGTTATGTTGGTAGTACCTTTAGGTATTATTGGCGCAGTATTGGCTGCATTAATGACTCAATATATTCCAGTACAAACGGTATTAAGTAATGACGTGTACTTCCAAGTAGGTCTGCTAACGACGGTAGGTCTGTCAGCTAAAAATGCTATTTTGATTGTAGAGTTCGCTAAAGAGCTTTATGACAAGGGCAATAGACTTACTGAGGCTGTTATTGAGGCTGCTCGTATTCGTTTACGCCCTATCTTAATGACCTCTGCTGCTTTCGTGCTTGGTGTGCTTCCTTTAGCTATTTCATCAGGCGCTGGTGCTGCTGGCCGTAACGAAATCGGTATTTGTGTTATCGGTGGTATGTTGTCAGCTACTATTTTGGCTATTTTCTTTGTGCCTGTGTTCTTTGTATTAGTAATGCGTTACTTTACTAAGTACATTCCAGCCGATCAAAAGAAGAAGATGGCTGAAGAAGAAGAGGCTAGAATTAAAGAGCGCCAACAACGTGCTTTAGAGGCTAAGCGTGATATTTCATCAGGCTCTCACTAAAAGCACTATTTAATAAGATTACCTGATAATTAAGGACAAGCACTTAGTCCTTAACACCTAAAGCGCAGCTTGTTAAGCTGCGCTTTTTTTGTAACTATCTTAGTTTTATTAAAAGCTATTTATTAATCTGTTAAACTAATTGACGGTAAAATCTCAACATATCTCTAGAGTGATCGAGCACGGCATCATATTATTTTCAGGTCTATAAACTCTTGTGATCTATGAGTGCTGATTGCGATAACTTTTTGTATGACAAATTTTGTCATAGCTACTGTTAAAACCTAGAGTATGCTAAAAACAATTACAGTATCTTTATTTAACTTTGGAACTTTGATTGCCAGAGTTTAGGAGTTTTTCAATGGCAGGCTTTAGCGTTAACGAGAGTTTATTTGTTATCGATATGGATGACACTTCACCAAGCATTTTACCTGTAGGCGAAATGTTGCCTGATGGCATTACCATCGGTGTTGATCGTGACCGTGGAGAAGAGTTTGCTTTCTATGTCAGTGAAGATGGTCGTTTCGATATTTTAGCAGCACGTCCTGTTTTAGCAGAGCGTTGGGTACAGGAGGGATATTTACCAAAAAGAGCCCTTCAAATCCACTGTGATGAGAGTGGCGAAATTGATTGCTACTTACTAATTAGCCCAAGCTCCCATATCTTATTACGTCTTACTGATGCTCGTGTTTATGGCAGCCGTTATTATGCTCACTTAGTAGCTACCTCTATTTGGAGCTCCCGTAATAAGGATCCATTTATTAACTTACGTGATGGTATCTTATGTGAGCTTTATGGTGTGGTACTACCTACCTACACTAAGACTCCAAAGTTTGCTGATGTGGCCTTATTAATCAATAGCTTAAGAGGCCAATACGACGAGGAAGACTTAAGATCCCCTAGTGACTTTAAAGATGGCAATGGTGGCTTAAGCCGCATGACCTTTAATGAAAGCATGAGCAAATTTAAGCTTCCTACTGACACTATTGAGCCTTACTTCCATGTAGGCGAGCCTGTTGATGACTTCGTACAAATGGCTCCTGGCGCTACTATTACAGGCCCTCTTGAGTTACGTAAGGAATATCAGATTTTTGCTACCGACTCTGATGTAGTATTGCTTGCTATGTCCTCAGCCTGGGCTGAGAAGCTAGTTGAAAACAAGCTCTTATTGAACATGGATCTTAAGAATGTTCAACTGGGCCGTGACATGATCAAGGTTATGGCAATGCCACGTCGTAAAGCTTTAGAGAGTTTTGATAACCGTCACTACGGCATCAATCAACAAGAGGTCTACGATATTGCTCTTGCTCTATATCGTGCTCGCCAAAAGATGCCACAGGCCTCATTTAAGGATGCTTTATACGTACAATCTTTAGGTTTAGTACTACCTGTAGCCTTTGAGGGCGGCTCTCGCGGTGAAGATGTGATGTTATTACGTGACATTATCACTACTGGTCCATTTGCTCAAGGCCCATTCTTAACTGATGTACTAACCACTGCAATTGCTATTGTTAACTCCAACTAATAGCTAATTTAAGCCTTAAATTAGACCCTTATTTACTTTAAGCAGCGCTTTAGAGCGCTGCTTAGTTTTTATATAGATATGATATTAGTTGATAATCATTTGCAATTATCTTATTAAGCCTTGATTTTTCGTACAATTAGCACTTGTAACAACGCACTTTAAAGTGCGCCTTTTACAGAGCGAAAGTGATTTACCTCCTTTTTGAAAGGCCCATGATCACTACATAGTCGCTAGCTTTTTAGAGCACGTACTATTCAAGCTCAATTACTTTTCTGCGTCTTTTCTTAAAAGTTAAAAGACCAGGGGTGCTAATGAAAGCATCTTCAATTAAGGTAAACTATAGAGTGCTGTACACTCGATAGATGTTTACTAATTCTTCTCGTGTTTGTTTAGTCAATGTTTATGCGAGAAGTAATATCTAAGCTTGTAAGCAAGCTTATTAATTTTTTAACCGTCCTCAAGCGATAAGATTGTGTTAACAGTTAAGTTATTTGTATTTCTTGCACTGTAACTTGCTTTGATGGCTCTGTTTTAAAAGGCAGCTCTTGATATGAAGAAAATAGGTTTATTTTACGGAACCTACACTGGTACCACAGGTAATGTTGCAAAGCGTATTGCCAAAGAACTTGGTGAGGAAAATGTAGATCTTCACAACATCAAAGAAGATGGTGCATTGATGGATCAATATGATTACCTAATCATTGGTACCTCTACTTGGAGTATTGGTGAACTCCAAGAAGACTGGGATGCTTTCATGCCTCAGCTTGAAGATATGAAATTTGCTGGCAAGACTGTAGCTTTATTTGGTACAGGCGACCAAGTTGCTTATCCAGATACTTTCTTAGACGGTATGGGTATGCTCTATGAGACTTTCCAATTCCGTGATGCTAAGTTTGTAGGTTTCTGGCCAACTACAGGTTATGACTTTACCAGCCCATTACCTCTCTTTAACCATGACAACTTTGTTGGTTTGGCTATTGATGAAGATAACCAGCCAGAGCTTACTGACGAGCGTATTAAAGAGTGGTGTAAGATCTTACGCCCTGCTTTTGGCTTATAAAAACCATATTTATTAAGCCCCGCCCTCTTTTGCCTTACCTTAAAAAAGCAAGACGAGGGCTTTTTAATGCGTAAATTCATAGATACATACAAGAGGGTTAAAAAAATCAGCCATAAGCTGATTATTTTTTTATTATGCTTGAGTGGTGCGAAAGATGGGACTCGAACCCACACACCTTGCGATACTAACACCTGAAGCTAGCGCGTCTACCAATTCCGCCACTTTCGCACTGTAGCATAATTTACTTGATGGCGATCCCGATGAGAATCGAACTCATGACCCTCAGCTTCGGAAACTGATACTCTATCCAACTGAGCTACGGGATCGTAATCTGATCTGCATCGAGCCAATCAAGGCTAAGATATGATACACAAGGCATCTATCTTATTTTGCGCATATAATACCTTTATTCACTTTCTTTGGCAAGTTGGATACTTTCAGTATCATTAACTCTAATGCTATTAGTTTTTAGCAAATGCTAAGAAATTTTAACGATTATTGCTACTATTTGGGCAAATTTTAGCTTTTAATGCCATAATCTTATTTAAAATTAACACTTATTTTACTATCATCTTGCCACCTAAAATGGTTAGGCACTGTATATTGTTTGGCTAGCTCCTATTGGATGATTTTTTATTGTGAGTAACAATCTTTCTTCTCAATTTCTAAAACTTTCCCCAACCATTCAGCAAGAGCAACTAGAGCGCTTTAAAGGCGTATGCGCTTTATATGGCTATGAAGGATTTTTTCGCTTACAAAATGCCCACGTTATCGTAATTGGTAATGGTGGTGTCGGCTCATGGATTGCTGAATCATTAACCCGTACTGGATTAGGCTCAATTACTCTTATTGATTTTGACAACATTGAGCTTTCAAACTCTAATCGTCAATTACATACTTTAAGCTCAACTATAGGTCAGGGCAAATCTAAAACTTTAGGAAAACGCCTCTTAGATATTAATCCTTACTTAAAGCTACAAGTTATACCTGTACTGATTAATAAAAATAACGTCATTACTACTATTGCTAAAGCCTTAAATGTTGATGCGCAAGCTCTAGAACAGCGTGCTTTAACTAATTTACATGACATAGCTACTCCTAATGAGTTAGCAGCAAAGAAATTTAAACAATGCGACGACTATTTAGCTAATAATGGCTCCTATAATGACATTGTTGCTCCTAATGTTTTCGTAGCTGAGGCTATTGACGATCTCTTTGCTAAGGCTAGCACTGTTGATTTTCTCCATCGCAGTCAAATTCCTTTGGTTTCATCAGGTGGCGCAGGTGGCCGTATCGATCCTAGCAGAGTAAGAATTGCTGATATTACTGAGGCTAAAGGTGACCAATTAATTAAACGCCTTAGAACAGAACTAAGACGCAATTTTGGCTACCCTAAAGGGGTAGACGAACATGCTATCAATAAAGGCTCTGCTAGACATAAGCACAAAGAAAAGCTTAATGATGAAAAGTTTAAGATTTTGTGCTCTTTTTCTGATGAAAAGCCTATGCGTGCTAAAGACAGAATGAATACTGATGTTAGTCCCGAGTC
This sequence comes from Anaerobiospirillum sp. NML120448, assembly GCF_023050945.1. GTDB lineage: Bacteria > Pseudomonadota > Gammaproteobacteria > Enterobacterales > Succinivibrionaceae > Anaerobiospirillum. The sequence goes on from NZ_JALKIM010000037.1 coordinate 12,867, forward strand.
CTGGGGTCTTACCGATCCTATAGCACTACCAACCTTTGGTGCCTCTAATACAGTGACAGCAACAGCAGGTTTATTGCTTTCATCCGTTATAATAAGATGGATTGTAGGTGCCAAAATTTAATATCACCTATATCGTTTTATTATTTTATTTTTATTAAGAGCTTGGCTTTATTCATAAGACCAAGCTCTTTGTCAACTATTATGAGGGCTGCGAATAGCGCTTGCTCTTAAGTTAAGTTAGTTTTCGCAGTAGATCTATGAATAAGCCTAGCAATAACCGACCAAATACAATATCTCAGCCACACAATGCTGCCTCGGTCACCGAACTTTCTTCTGAGGCTATGGATGACATTAACTCCATTAGTGCAGGTGAGTTTTCTACTATTCAACCATCTCATAATAAAAGAGGTGCTAAAGGCCCTTCTTTAAATGAATGGGACTCACTACCTCCACTAGAGGATCATGGTCATATGGGCCACAAAAGAGAGTCTTTAGGCGATCTTCCTCATAATAGAGGCTCTTTTAATTTAAATAACGAAGACGAAATCGAAATTGATGGTGCTTTATCTTTTAGTGACGACGAGGTTGAGTCTTTCAACCGTAATTTGCACTCCAAAGATCGTACTCTCGATGACGACAACTCTCAGATTGTAGATATCGATCTGGAGATGGACGGCTTATTGTCCGAGCCTCAAGACAGCCAAGCACTCCCTGAGCTCCGCCCAGGCGCAGATCGCCGCCAATCCCCTGAGCTTCGCACTGCTCAAGCTCGCTACGAACGCCCAGAACGCTCAGAACGCCCTGCGCACCTAGAGAACTCTGCATCCTACCAATCTAACCGTCCAATGTTACGCTCTGATGAGCCAAATGGCTTCATGCAAGAACTACCTCCTTTTAGCGCCATTGATAGCAATGATGGCAATCAAGGTAACTTGCAAGCTAAGCCTTATGCCCCAGAGCAACCTGTTAACAATTTCATGGGCAACTTTTCGTCGCAAAATGTTAATGATTTTGAGACTCAAGCTCCTTTTAACTCAGGTAACACCCCTATTTCAGCCTACGATCCCGTAGCTGATCAAGCCCAGGCCCTGGCCCAAGCCCAAGCTCAGGCTCAGTCCAACATGCTACCTCCTTTTGTTACCCAAAGAGCAGCAAATCAAGAGGCCCCATCTTTCCCAAATAGAATGGCTCCTCCAGCGCCCGCCCACGCCCAAGCCATGACTCAGGCCCCTTATGCCTATGCGGCCCCTCAGGGCCAAAACCAGGCCACAAGCTATGCTCCTGCGCCTGCTCATGCTTACGCCCCTGCCCAGGGCCCTGCCCATGCCCAAGGCCATGTCCAGGGACAAGCACCAGCTTCACAATACGCATCTGCAAGAGCTGCCATGGCTAATACAGGCAATGATCCTTTTTCTGATCCTGCCTTTTTAGCAGCTCAAACTGCTAAGCCTAGCTTTTATCAAGAGCAAGGCCATAAGCGCATGAACCATCACAATGAAACTAATGAGCTGGGCTACGTATCTCCAGGTATTCATTCTAGAACCATAACAGAGCCAAATCCTGCGCTTGAAGAAAGCTTTATTGTTGATAAAGAAGATGTTGAGCGTCGTACTAAGGAAATTTGGGGTGATAGAAATAATTTAGAGGCTTACAAGCACCATCAGCCTCAGCATACTATTACCACCACTCAACAGGATGCTATGGCTTCCCAGCCTAATGCTCAAATGGCTAATACACAAATGCCAGCAATGGCCCCAGTAGCTGCCAATACTAATAATTTAGAGCCTACCGCTGGCGATGGTGAGCAACCATTACGTCTGCTCAATCCTGATGCCCCTTCAACCTTAATTAATGGCTATGTTTATGACTTACAAAACAAGAGCCAAGCAGAGGTAAGATCTGGCTTAGATAGAATTATCCAAAAGACCTCTCAGGCCATGATAGCCAATCAAGAGGCACGTGCTCATTCTAATGACGGCACTATCCTAGCATCTGATATGTTTAAAGGCAGCCGCCATGAACATAACATTGCTCAATTTAACCGTAACCATCAGGTAAACACCAAAATATCAGGTTTAGTAGCCTCTTATAATGCTGCTAAAAACAAGCAAGCTCAGGCTCAAGCAAGCGCTGTTACCATACCTAACGCTAGTGCTCAGACTAATGCTGCCCCTGTGCTACACCACTCTACCCCTAATACAGATATTTCTACTGTTATTTCACAAGGTAGCAACAATGTAGTGGAAAAGAAACCTGATGCTAGCCGACAAGTGCCACAAAGCGCTTTTGCTGGTAGAGGATCTAAAAACTACAATACCATTATGAGTGATAGCCATAATCGTTTGGTATCAACAGATAACTATGGCCGCAACTCACAAGGCAATCACAAGGTAGATAGTAATTCTAATATCGACTTTTCTTTTGGGGTCAATAATAGCAAGTTAAGAGAGCCTAGCAGTGTTACTGCTAATGCTCATACCCAGATCACTAAGTTTTCCGACGGCCAAAGTACTCAAGGACAGGACGTAGAAAGCTCTAATGCTATTAAACCAACAACTACTACTAATATTGGCCCTACTGTTAATATCGATAGCATTCTTATGCCAGCCTCTAGCAGTGTAGAGTCTCATCATAGCAACAATGAGTTAAGCTCAGAGAGCAAGGCTACTAATGTTGATCTCTCTTCATTTAACTTTGATATTGATAAGAGCGTTTCTAACTTTAGCTCCAGTAGCGTAAGTCAGGTTGCTACTCCTTTAGAGCATAATAAAAACTTAAAAGATGAAATTAAAAAAGCATCTTATGAGTTAGATAGCCTATTGCCTTCGCTTGATGACGAGCTGCAAGATAATAACAGCATGCCAAGATGTAAGCTGTTTGATGCGCCTGATCTTTTTGAAAGCAGCCAGGACAATATTAAAGATGAAGCTGGCCCATTAAAAATCAAACCAGATTTTTATACTACCTCTAATGATAAACCAGCTATTGTGGATATTAATCCTTTAGAGACTAATTCAGAAATAGCTACTAAGGTTGATCATAAGAACCTGGATATGGAGTTACCTGAGCTTAAGGACGATAAGAGTCTACACACTTTTGAAAGCCTCTCTGGCCTTAAGGATTTAGGTCAGGCCTTAAGATCTTTGGCCGACTCCTTACAGCCACCTCATAGTGAAGACAATATTGACTTTAATCCTTTGAGTGCCCCTGTAGAGAAGAATCCTGAGTTTAAGATCAGCAAAGAGCAAAATGACAATACTACTATTGATGCTTTTTCTAGTCTTATGGCCAGTGCTGATGAGCGTTTTGGCAAGGGCTCCAAAAAGGATAATGAGGCCAAGATAGCCCCTCAATCTCAATCCATGGAGCGATCTCAACCTACTCAAGGTAACTTAGGCATACCAGCTCCAGCAGCTCAAGCCGAACCAGCTGCTCCAGCTGCACCAGCTATGGATGCTGTAGCAGCGCCCGCCCCTGCACAGGCAGCAGCTGCTGCCGCTGCTGCCGCTGCACCTGCAGTATCTTATGGACAGAGCCAGGCTTTCATGGCTCCTATTAATCAAGCTCAGGGTAGCCAAGACTTGGCTATGGGACAAAGCACTATGCTTAGCGCCTATCTAATGAAAGCTAAGAGCCAAGTTGGCCAATGCCAATATTTACAACATTCAGGATTGGATGGGGCTACTATTGAGCGCTTTAATTTAGGCTTTGATGCTTTCTATAGAGTAGATGAGCCAAATATCAATGCTAACTATATGCCGCAAGCTTTTAATTGGCAGGCCTTAATTGTTCCTTTAAATGAAGATAGCTTTGTTGCTTATAACAGTGACACTATCTTACAAAATACTACAGGCGAGCCTGAGCGTCGTTATGTTGGTCAGGGACAATGCTTTAATTTAAATTTATTAAATGGCTCACCAATTAATAAGCCTTTATTTATTTGTGCCAATGAGCTTGATGCTTTAGCGCTAGAGAGTTTAGGTTGCAAGGCTTTAGCCTTAGGCATTCCTTACAATGTTATGAGTGTCTTAACTTGCCTACAAAACCTCTGTAGTACTAAAAATATCAAGGACATTATGCTGGCTCCTTGCTATTTATGTTTACCAAACAATAATCAGATGTGGCAAAGAGCACAAGAGGCCTTAGTATCAGCTTTCCAAACTTTACAGTTGCCACTTAATGTTGAAGATCTAACTTGTTCGTGCCCAAGCATTCACCAAGCTTTAGTCTTTAACAAAACAGCACTGCTAAGCAAGCTTATGGTGCTACAAGCAAGTGCTCAAGAGTCTATGCAAAGCCATGCTGCGCTTAATATTGCTCCAAGCTCATTGAGCAATACTAATGGTTTAGTTTTATCTTTAGAAAACCTTGCTAAATTAGAGCTCTCTAATACCTTATATGCTCTTAGCAGCTCTTCAATTTCTTTATCACGCTTAGTATTAGCTAGCTTGATAGAAAATAAATTTAGCCCATTAGTTTATGTAGGCAGCAATATGCAACTACAAATGTTGTGCTCCTTATTAAGTAACCAACAAGGATTAGTGCCTATAGCCAATACTCCATTAGTACAGTTAACAGGCTATAAGGCTAAATTCTTACCAATGCCTTGGGAAATGAATTTAACCAAGATTGATGAGGCTATTAGAGCAGGCCTACAAGCTCAACAAATGAGCTCAGAGGGTGTAGCGCCATTTATGATTGATACCTTTGGTTATGATCAAACCTTATGTACCAGTTTAGCCCCTCGCTTTGCACAGTTAGCCATGGAGTTTAATACTCCATTTGTAGTGTGGTGTACTCAAGAACAAAAGAACATTTTCTCAGGCAATGCTTTCCAATCTATAGAAATGGCTCAAGGCTCTCCTAATGAGATTATCTTTAGGACTATAGACAATGCTTGTCGTCTGCATATGTTCTCAACAGGCAAATAAGATTTCTTTGAAGGCATTGCTAAGCAATGCCTTTTTTATCTTGCCATAACCTTGCCTCTCAAGGTACCCCAAGGCACCATCAAAGTTCCCCGCATTGCCTTTAGCAATGCGTCTTTTGGGTCTTTATTGGTGAAACCTTGGGTTCTTTATCATTGCTCTCCTCTTAGCTGTAGCTTTGCGTCTATAGGGGCTGTGGCTTTGCACCATCTAAGCTATCTGAGCTGTAGCGGTGCGCCTTTGGGGGCTGTGGCTTTGCGCCCATGGGGCTCTTTTTTCTTTGGCTTTCTTTAGCCTTTTTACATAATTTTTGGTATTATATTTCAAATAATAAGAACAAATAATAAGAGCATGTGCGTTTGCTACTCCATCGTCGCCATGCCTTAATTTTTGCTTACGACTTTTTATGCAAGGGCATGAGATACCTTTGCTGCTAACACTAGTAATCTTTACTTTTCTTATTGGTAGGGCTTTAACAACATGGAACTTAATGCAGCACAAAAAGAAGCTGTTGAATATATTAATGGCCCTTGTCTGGTATTGGCTGGAGCTGGCTCTGGTAAAACCAGAGTAATTATTACCAAAATTAGCTATCTACTGAAAAATAATCTGGCTCATCCCTCAGAAATCTTAGCTGTTACCTTTACCAATAAAGCCGCCAAAGAAATGAGGGAGCGCTTAGCTAAGCAAGTTTCTGAAAATGCTGCCTCTCAATTAACTATTAGCACTTTTCATGCTTTAGGTCGCATCATACTTAAAGAGCAATCGTCCCTCTTACGCTTAGGACGAAATTTCTCTATTTTTGATGATGCTGATACTTTCAAAATCATTAAACAAATCATTACTAATGAGTATCCAATGCTCAAAAACTCAGCTAGTAATGAATACATTGATGGTATTTGCCATAAGATCTCTATGTATAAAGGAGAGCTTAAAACTCCTAAGGCCTTAGCTAATGATCCTACTTGCGACAGTATAGTTCAGGGTATTTATCAAAAATACAATGACTATTTGCGTGCCTGCAATGCCGTAGATTTTGATGATTTGATTTTTATTCCAACTAGATTGCTGCTCTTAAAAAAAGAGATACGTGAATATTATCAAAAGCGCTTTAAATACATCTTAGTTGATGAGTATCAAGATACCAATCAAACCCAATATGTATTGTTAATGTGCTTAGTTGCATCTAATCAAAGATTTACGGTAGTAGGCGATGATGACCAATCTATCTATTCTTGGCGTGGTGCTCGTCCTGAAAATATTAAACAGCTAACCTTGGATTTTCCTGAGCTTAAGGTTATTAAGTTAGAGCAAAACTACCGCTCTACCTCACGTATCTTACGTTGTGCCAATAGCATTATTGCTAATAACCCCCACATATTTGAAAAGACCTTATACTCAGGCCTAAGAGATGGCGAAAAAATTAAGGTAGTAACCTGTAGCGATAGCGATCATGCCTGTGAGTACATAGCTTCTGAAATTTTGGGCCAGCATTTTGATGATAAAAACTCCTGGTCTCATTATGCTGTTTTATATCGTTCTAACTCCCAAGCTCGTGATATGGAAAAAGCGCTATTAAGTGCCCACATTCCGTGCAAAGTTACTGGAGATACTAGCTTTTTCTCCCGTATGGAGGTCAAAGATATTCTCTGCTGGTGTCGCCTTTTAAATAATCCTAAAGATGATGCTGCCTTATTACGTGTAATTAATATCCCTCATCGTGGTATTGGAGCTCAAAGTATCAAGGTACTAACCGATTTATCTCACAAATATAATCGTTGCCTTTATGATTGTGCTTGCTCTACTGAGGTTAAGACTCTACTGAATAAAAGCCAATATGATGCTTTATTAGGCTTCTTAGGCTTACTGGTTGGTCTGCGTCAAAAGCTTATTAATAATCAGGATCTTGAAGTTTGCCAAAAACTATTAGAGATCATTAATTATGAGCAATATTTAAAGCAAGATAGCTCTGAAAATGCTTTTGAATGGCGTTTGAAAAATGTTCAAACCTTAATGTCTTGGATTGAAGAGTTAGTCAGTGGCCAAAGAGATGCTCCTATGAGCTTTGGCGAAGCCATTGAGCGCTTAGGTCTAAGAGAAATGATGGATAAGCGCCCAGACGAGGATGATAACGCCGTGCAAATGATGACTTTACATGCGGCTAAAGGTCTAGAGTTCCCTAATGTTTTCCTTTTAGGAATGGAGGAGGGCATTTTACCTCACCGCACCTCTATTGAGGAAAACAATATTGAAGAAGAGCGTCGTTTAGCCTATGTAGGCGTAACTAGAGCGCAAACAAGATTAACCATGGTATTAGCTCAACAGCGCAAGCAAGGCGGTGGTGTTACCATTCAAGAGCCAAGCCGCTTTATTAATGAAATGCCTCAAGAGGATTTAGTATTTATTAATCAGAGCGATAAGGTTGAGCCTCAGGCTAATTTTACTGGCATTAATATGGCTCTAGATGAGCTGTTAAATGGCGCTAAATAAGCTTTCTTACTATGGTTTAGTCCTAGTAATCTTGATGTGTTTAGTCCTTATTAACCTACTCAACTATATTTATTGAGTTTTTCTTTGGCCAATTGATAAAAAAGCGCTATTATTATCAATAGGCTATATGATGAGCCTAGCATAATAGACAACAACAAGGAGATGTCATGCTAAAGAACGTCAATCCAACCAAGACTCAAGCTTGGAAAGCCCTCAGCGAGCATTTTAACGAGACCAAGTGCCGCACCTTAAAATCACTATTTGATGCCGATCCAAAGCGTTTTGAGGAGTTTTCTTTAAGCGTAGGTAACGGCGATATAGTAGCTGACTATTCCAAGAACCTGATTGACAAGAAGACTCTTTCTTTACTTATCGATCTTGCTAACGAGTGCGGTGTAAAAGAAGATATTGCTGCTATGTTCAATGGCGACAAGATCAACCGTACCGAAGATCGTAGCGTATTACATACAGCCTTACGTAACTTCTCTGGTAAGAGCGTATTTTCTGATGGCGTAGATGTTATGCCTGACGTAAAGGCCGTTTTAGAGAAGATGAAGGGCTTTTGTGAGCGTGTAATTAGTGGTCAGTGGAAGGGCTATACTGGCAAGAGCATTACTGATATTGTAAATATCGGTATTGGCGGCTCTGACTTAGGCCCATGCATGATCACTGAGGCTTTAACCCCTTACCATAACCACTTAAAGTGCCATTTTGTTTCTAATATTGACGGCACTCAAATTGCTGAAACCCTCAAGAAAGTAAATCCTGAGACCACTTTATTCTTAATCGCCTCTAAGACCTTTACTACCTTAGAGACTATGACCAATGCTCATACTGCCCGTGATTGGTTCTTAAAGCAAGCTGGTGATATTGCCCATGTTGCTAAGCACTTCGTTGCTTTATCTACCAATGCTAAGGGTGTAGCAGAATTTGGTATCGACACTGACAACATGTTCGAGTTCTGGGACTGGGTTGGTGGTCGTTACTCCTCCTGGTCAGCTATTGGTTTATCCATCGCTTTAGCTTGTGGCTATGACAATTTCGAGCAGCTCTTAAAGGGCGGCTATGAAATGGATTGCCACTTCCAAGAGGCTGATTTTGAGCACAACCTTCCAGTATTATTAGCTTTAATTGGTATTTGGTATAACAATTTCTACCACTACGCAACTGAGGCTATTTTGCCATACGATCAATACATGTACCGTTTCCCTGCCTACTTCCAGCAAGGCAATATGGAGTCTAATGGTAAGAGTGTTGACCGTGATGGTAACCCTGTTGACTATGAGACTGGCCCTATCATTTGGGGTGAGCCAGGCACCAATGGTCAGCACGCTTTCTATCAATTAATTCACCAAGGCACCAAAGTTATTCCTTGTGACTTTATTGCCCCAGCTCGCACTCACAATCCAATTGGTGATCACCACGTTAAGTTACTCTCCAACTTCTTTGCTCAAACAGAAGCTTTAGCTTTTGGTAAGACCAAGGAGCAAGTTGAGCAAGAGTTCTTAGCTAAAGGTAAGACCTTAGATCAAGTTAAGGATATTGTTCCATTCAAGGTATTTGAGGGTAACCGTCCTACTAACTCCTTATTAGTAAAGGAAATTACTCCACGTACTTTAGGTATGTTAATTGCCCTTTATGAGCACAAGATCTTTGTCCAAGGCGCAATTTGGAACATCTTCTCCTTTGATCAATGGGGCGTAGAGCTTGGTAAGCAATTAGCCATGAAGATTATCCCAGAGTTAGAGAATGATGAGACCATTAGCTCTCACGACAGCTCTACTAATGGCTTAATTAACGCCTACAAGAAGCTTAAGTAAGATTATTACTAAGCTTTTAAGCTAAAAAAAGCCTGAAGGAGGTAACTCTTTCAGGCTTTTTTGCTGTTAACACCTATCTTTCAAATTAGTGCCTTGTCGTGCAATTGTGTTTATTTCACGATTATCTTGCACAATAAAGCTGACGTTGTCGAATTTTGAAAGGTAGGTGTTGTTGTTAAATATAGTGTTTAATAAAGCTTACTGCTTGAGGCAACCATAAAGCAGCATGGTCATTAGCATGAACAAAGTCATTGGTTGGCTCTACGTCTTTAGTAGCTGTAGATAAACCATGAACACCATCTGGCAAAATTAATAATTCAGCCTTATTACCACAGCGCCACATAGCCTGAGCATAAGAAAGAGCATTTCTAACAGGTACAATAGCATCAGTAGCAGTATGCCAAATATATGCAGGAGGAGTGTTGCTATTAACCTTATCGTCAGTGGTGAACTCAGTCCAATCTTTAGGATCAGTAGAGCCTGTTAAACAATGGAACACCAATTTAGCAACCTCATCTTTAGTAGCTGTGTGAACAGCATAAGATAAAATGGCACCATCAGGACGTAAGCTTGCTTGCCAGGAGTAAGCATTTTTTAGCTCTTCACAGTCATAGCGAGTGCATAGACTAGCAGCTAAATGGCCGCCAGCTGAAAAGCCGCACAGAATAATTTTATGCTCGCTAAAGCCAAGTTCTTTATTGGATCTAAGCTCATTAATAGCATGAGCAACAGTAATCATAGGCAAATAGCCTAAACCCTTTTTAGCGCTTAAAGCATCTTGCTCATCAATAACTTCATAATGCAAAACAGCACTATCTAAGCCCTCATTAGCAAAATACAAAGCTACATTTCTCGCCTCTCTAAAGGAGCAAAACTCGTAGCCACCACCAGGTAGTATAATTACAATATACTTAGCATCTGACTGCTTCTTTGCTCTAATAAGTTCTAATTGTTTGCCATTTTTTAAGGCTATAGTACGATCAATGGCTATAATCTTCCTTTGAGCTTCATGGCCTGCATTATTTTCAAGTGTAACTCTTTGTTCCATTTGATATTACTCGCTTGATGTAAGATTTATAAACCTATTATTTTAAGCTGCTAGAGGAAAATAAGAAATGTATACTGCGATGAAAAGTCCTGTTTGTGATGAGGAGCTAGATCCTACACAAAGAGGCATTGCTCCTTATTCATCAGATCTGTTTTCTGATCTAACAGAGCAAGCAGCTCAAGATGAAAATGGTGAGCAAATAGGTGGTATTGACTATCCTTACACCGAACAACAGCTTTCCTATATTCCTCTACACATTCACTCTGACTATTCTATTATGGATGGCCTTGAAAGTGTTGAAGCTATTGTTAAACAAGCAGCAAAACTTAAGATCCCTGCTATAGCCCTGACAGATTGGACTAATCTTTGTGGCTATATTAAGTTTTACTCTAGCTGTAAAAACAATGGTATCAAACCTATTATGGGAGCTGATCTCATTGTCCAAGAACAAGTAAAACCAGGAGAAAAAGAGCGTACCTTTAGAGTTACTGCCCTAGCCATGGACAGAATTGGCAAGCAAAACCTTTATGATCTCTTATCTTTAGCCTGGCTACGTTCTAAGGCAGGTGCTTTTAATGCCCATAATTTAATTGAAGAACTAGCTGCATATAACGAGGGCTTGATTCTACTCAATGGCTTTAGAGGCGACCTTGCTTACTTTATTGCTGACCATGATGAAGAAAGATTACAAGAGCGCTTAAAGTTTTATCTTGATAATTACCAAGATCGTTTCTGCTTAGAAATTACCAGAACCAATAGAGAAGGAGAGGCCTCATTTGAAAGTGCAGCCTTAAATCTCTGTGTGCATTATGGCATTGCTCCTGTAGCCACTAATGACACCTGTTTCTTATTTGGTGAGCAAGATATTGGTAAAGACAATATTTCTGATTACCAAGTACATGATGTTCGTGTTTCTATTCAAAACCATTGCCATAGAGGCAATGCTGAAATGGCACGTCTTTACTCTAAAGAGCAGTATTTAAAATCACCTGATCAAATGCGTCAGCTCTTTTTCGATCTACCTGAGGCCATCGTTAATACTCGTATGATTGCCGAGCGTTGTAATGTGGAGCTGGAGCTTGATGTGCCACGTTTACCACGCTATCCAACAGGCGATCTCTCCCCTGCTGAGTGCTTGAGACAAAAGTCTTATGAGGGCTTAAATGAGCGCTTAGCTTTCTTATTCCCTGATGAAAAAGAGCGAGAGGAAAAACGTCCTATTTATGAGGATCGCTTAGAGACCGAACTTAACGTTATTATCAATATGGACTTCCCTGGATACTTCCTTATTGTGATGGAATTTATTCAGTGGTCTAAAGATAATGGCGTACCTGTAGGCCCTGGTCGTGGCTCTGGTGGTGGTTCTTTAGTGGCTTATGCGCTTAAGATCACTGACTTTGATCCTATGGCCTTTGACTTACTGTTCGAGCGTTTCTTAAATCCAGAGCGTGTGTCCATGCCTGACTTTGACGTGGACTTTTGCCAAAGAAATCGTGAAAAAACTTTAACTCACGTAAAAGATACTTATGGCAAGAACGCAGTATCTCAGATTGCAGCTTTTGGTACTATGGCTCCTAAAGCGGCTATCAAAGATGTAGGCCGTGCTTTAGCTATGACTTATGGCTCAGTGGACTATGTAGCTAAAATGCTCCCTGAAGTGCCTGGTCTTTCTTTTAAAGCTGCTATGGGCTTTGATAAAAAAGGCAATCCTATTGAGTCTGTTGCTCCTGATTTTCTTAAGCTTTACAACGATGCTGTTAACAATGATGACAAGGCACGTATTGAGCTTATCCACTACGCTATGCGTCTTGAAGGCGTAGTTAAGCAAATTGGTAAGCATGCTGCTGGTGTGGTAATTTCCCCTACTAGAACTACTGAGTTTTCTCCTTTAATGCTCGACTCTTTTGGTAATCCTATTACCCAATTTGATAAAAAAGACGTTGAACATGCAGGATTAGTAAAATTCGACTTCTTAGGACTTACTACCCTTACTATTATCCAAGACGCTTTAGACATGATTAATGCCCGTAAAAAGCGCCTAGGTGAGCCTTTAGTTGATATTCACGCTATTCCATTCCATGATGATGAGTCCTTTGAGGTCTTACAACAAGGTGAAACTACAGCTGTGTTCCAGCTGGAGTCTGATGGTATGCGTAAGTTAATTTGCCAAATGCGACCTGACCGTTTTGACGATATGATTGCGCTAGTAGCCCTCTATCGTCCAGGCCCAATTAAGTCAGGCATGGTGGATCACTTCGTTAAAAGAAAGCATGGTGAAGAGGAAGTTAGCTACCCATCTCCTGACTTCCAAGATTTAGATTTAAAGCCAATTTTAGACTCTACTTATGGTGTTATTGTGTACCAAGAGCAGGTTATGCAAATTGCTCAGGTACTAGCAGGCTATTCTTTAGGTGGTGCAGACATTTTACGTCGTGCTATGGGTAAGAAAAATCCTGCTGAAATGGCTAGCCAAAGATCTGTTTTTGCTGAAGGTGCGCAAAAGAAAGGCAAAGATACCGACATTGCTATGAAGATCTTTGATCAGGTAGAGATGTTTGCTGAGTACGGCTTTAATAAGTCTCACTCAGCGGCCTATGCTTTAGTAGCTTGGTGGACTTTATATTTAAAAGTTCATTATCCAGCAGAATTTTTAGCAGCCATGATGACAGCCGATCGCCTTAAAACAGAAAAACTAGTTTCCTATATTTCTGAATGCTATCGCCTCAATATTAAGGTTAATCCACCTGATGTTAATATTGGTCGCTTTGATTTTACTGTCGATGATGATGGTGCCATTATTTATGGCTTAGGTGCGATTAAAGGCGTAGGCGAAGAATTAGTTAATCTTATTGTTGAGATTAGACAAAAGAATGGCGGCTTTAAGGACTATTTTGACTTTGTGGCCCAGGTAGGCACAGCACGTCTTAATAAGAAGAGCATGGAGGCTTTAATTTATAGTGGAGCTTTAGATAGCTTTAAAGGCACTCGTGCTCAAAAATTCAATAGTATTGCTAAAGCCTTACAATTTGCAACCCAAAAGCAAGAGGAGTCAGAATCAGGTCAAGGCAGTCTCTTCTCCTTTATGGAACTACAAGAAGTTCAGTCTCCTGAATTTAACCCTTGTAGCCCATGGCCTGAAAAATACATTCTCAATCAAGAAAAGAGTGTTTTAGGCTTGTACTTGTCTGGACATCCTATCAATCCATACAAGCAAGAGTTAATGAACTATTGCACCTCATCCTTAAGTCAACTACATCCAGGTGCCTCCGACCGCCCTGTAGTTGAAACTATTTGTGGTGTAGTAATTCAATGTAATGCCCGTATGAGTAAGCAAGATGGTTCGAAGTTTTACATCATCACTATTGATGACAGTAGCTCACAGACCACTATTCCTTTATACGGTCAACATGCTGAGACGCTCACTAAGATTTTAAATGATCGTGCCGAGGCTCAAGAGCAAAGAGTTAAGAGCTCTACTTTAGATGTAGACCCAAGCTTGCTGTGCGAAGCACCGCTGATTTTAATTTTAAAAGTAGCTGTCTTTAATGGCCCTGATGGAGTACGTACTCGTGTACGTAAATTTGAAACTATTGAGCTGATTCGTCGCAAAAAGGCTCGCAATATTACCATCAGACTTGATCTAGAGACTTATGAAAACCACTATAACTTTATTAATAAGCTTATTTTGCGTAATTGTAAGCCTGTAAGTGAGATTGTAGCTGCCATTCAAAGAGCTAATGTACCACCTAGAACTAATTTACCTGGTTTACCAGCTAATATTGCCGTAGCTAAGCCAATGCCAAAGCCTAACTCCAATCGTCGCAACTATAACGAGGAAGAGGAAGTCTTTGTCGATGAGGGCTGTAATTTAAGCATTATGATAGACAATGCTTATATTAACTTGTACCAGGATAACTATAGAGTTATCCCTACCGATGATCTTATTGAAGGCATGCGCGATTTAGCAGGCTTTGACGCAATCACCGTCTCCTACTAAATTTAATCCCCCGCCTCGCTTGAGCGTAGGCGGGGGCCTTATTGCTAATTTATGGTAAAGCAAAGGCCTCAAGCTTGCAGCTATCATCAGCTGCACAAGCCCCACTTAGGCTTACCAAGTTGATCAAGGCCCTGCAGCACTCCAGAGCTTAACAAGCTCCACTTGGGATTACCAATTTGAACAAGGGCTTGGCTTACGGCTCTCACCTGCTGAACAAGACCCACTTAGGCTTATCTAGTTGAATAAGAGCCTACAGGGATTTACATTGTTCTTGAACAAGAGCAAGGGCTTGAGCTAAAGATAGGAAGGGAAGGATCTAACAGACTAAAAGGATGGATCCCATGGGCTTGCCAAAGGCTTTGCCCATGGGAGAGTATGATTATTTTTTGTTATGCATACGAGCTTCTTGTTGCTGAGCTTTGAGCTTTTCTTCATTCTTACGGTACATTTCAAGTTCAGCATCAATCTTAGCTTTGGCAATAGCATGAGCTTTTTCAATTTTCATCGCTAACAGACCAGCTAAACACAAATAGCCAGACCCTAAGAAGCAGACAATCATCCATACGCCACTAGAAAACGGAATAGGATAGATAGGTTGGATTAAAACAGCAAAAATCACGCATACTGAGCCATAAAGAGTCTCATTTTCTCTAAGCATGAAATAGCAGCCGCCCCAGAGCAGAACAAAAGAGCCAATTAACTTAGAGTAAAAGGCCCAACCTTCAGACCAAGGAGCTACAGCGATTAATAAAAAAGCTGCACCAACAAAAGAAACATATTTAAACAGGCTCACTAAACCAAACCTCCGCTTGTATTAAAGCAGTATGTGTATTAATAAAAAAATCTTATTATGCTTAAGCTAATTAACGGTAAATACAGCTTTAGGGCTGCATTTAATTGGTGTAAAAGGACTATGTTGGCAAATTGCATTATTTACCGCAAAGCAGCCCCAGATTTCTAGATTATCAGCTACAGCTAACTGCAAACTCTGATATTTCTCATAATCACACTCAAGAAAAACAGATAACTGATAGCAATGAGCTTTCTCTAATCTTTTAACGTCTGGATGTGAATAATCTAAAGTACCTAATTTCAAGTCATGAGGGCACGCACAGGTGCAATTTGTCTTATCTAAGCTAACTTTAAGACTACTTTTAGGCATTTCAAAAGATTCTAAATGATATATTTTATCATTACTATTAAAATATTCACTCATATTTATCTCAAAAGTAGCAATTATTCCTAAAGGGTAATTAGCTGCCTTAATAGTCATATTAACAGGGTCTATCTCAAGGCTATCCATGCTAAAAATACTGTTACCTTGGCTCTTAACTAAGCACTCTCTTAAAGTCCATTGTCTAGTAAAAAACAAAGCTTGCTCATAAGAAGAGCTTTTAGCATTAAGACAATGCAACTCACTTTCGTTTAAGACCTTTTGTAATAAGCTTGGTCTTAACCTTTTTTCATTACAAAGCTCAATATCAACGCCTTGTTCATAAGGGCCTAAAGATAAAGCCATAACTTGGTTAGAATGACTTAAATTAAAGTAAATGCCCTTACTATCAAGACTTGGTTTGCCTAAATTACTATAAGTAATATTAGGTAAAAGCTCATTTTGAGCTATCACACCCTCATTTAACAAAGCATACTTTATTAAGGCTCGCCCACAAGTATAAGATAAAGCTCTTGTACCTTTTAAAGCATCAATATGGCTATTGATAGCAAGTTCATTATTAAGTAAGTATTTGAGATCTTGCAATATTAAAGGCATAAAGCCTAAATAAAGCTTAGTTTTAGTCATGGAATTTTAAAAATTAAAAATAAAGGCTGCTAAAAATAGCAGCCCTAAAAAAATATCAAATACATACAAGCCTATTTCGCTTAAGGCCTGTTGCGCTTTAATCCAAAAGAACGCTTTAAACTAGCACTCTTACGCACAGCAGCCCCATCTGCCTTGGCAGCATCACTACCCTGCGCACCCTGCGCCTGGGCCGCATGCTGTGCAGCGGGTGTAGACTGCTGAGCCTGAGCCGTCCCAGCATCAGCTGCTGGGCGTGATAACATCACTTTCTCATCAAGATCATCTAAAGACGACATTGATGCTAAAGCCTCATCTTTCTTTAAGGCCTCTTGCGAAAGCTCAACCTTTTCTCCATCCTCAGCCTTTTTATGATTGCGCTTCTTATTCTTTAGTGAAGCCTTAACCACCTGGCTCTGAGCACTAGCCTGCTCATGCTCATGCTCCTTGGCAAGAGCTTGCTCCTTACCAGTAGCCTGTTCCTTGGCCGTAACTTGAGCTTGAGCTGGAGCCTGAGCTGAAACCTTGGCTTGGACTGGAACCTGAGCTTGAGCTGGAGCTTGGGCAGTAGCCTTAGCTGTTACTACCTCTGTCTTAACCGCCTCAACAGGAGATCCTTTCTTGTTATCAAGAGCTCCACTATCAGTCTTACTCTTAGCTAGAGCTTGAGCCTGAGGCTTAGCACTAGCATTAGCACCTACCTTACCAGTAGCCTGAGTTTTAGCCTCTTTAGTAGCTGGTGCTTGAGCAGGTGCTTTGGCAGGCACTGCCACAGGAGCTGCTGTAGCTACAGTTGTTACAGAAGCTTTAGTAGCTGACTGTGCTTTTACTAAAGCAGGATCCTTTGCTGGCACTGATGCGCTAGCGTTAGTTTTAGCGCTAGTAGCGACTTTAGGTGGTACCTGTACTTCAACCTTAGCTTTAGCAGGTGCAACAGCAGGAGCTTTAGACTGCGCAGTAGCAGGATTTGTTGCTTTTTGTGAAGCTGTAGCATTAGTTTTAGCTAAAACCTGTTGCTTATCCTGCACTGTAGCCTTATTAGGCTGAGCCTTAAGCTCTCCAGATGCGCTCTTAGCTGTAGCATTAGCAACTGCAACAGCATGAGCATTAGCTGGAGCCGAAGCTTGAGCTGGAGCGTTAACTTTAGCTGGCGCTGAGGCGGCTGGGGTAGCTTTGCTAGTTGCTAATACTGCTGCATCAGCCTTTGGCTTGCTGGCATTTTTAGCTTGAACCTTTAACTTCTCAATAAAGGATAAGCCTCTATCACGAGCTACATTGACCTTATTATCTCGTTTAGCAATGTTATTTAAAGTGCTCTTACTTTCAATTGGAGCGGCAACATGCTGAATATTAAAGTGCTTAGGCTGATTATTAGCTGCACTATGATCTTTATTCTGGGCGGCCTTATAAGCTCTTGCCTCAGCTTGTGATTGTGCTTTTTGCGCAGCCAAAATCTTAGCTTGAGCGGCCTCTTGAGCAGCCTTTTGCTCTGCTTCCTTTTCTGCCTTAAGGGCGGCCTCTTGAGCGGCCTTTTGCTCAGCTTCCTGCTTAGCCTTAAGAGCAGCTTCTTTGGCTATAGCTCTTTCTTGAGCTGCTTGCTTAGCTTTAGCCTTAAGAGCCTCTAAAGAAGCACCAATATTTACAGTACGCTTGACCTTACGCTCACTAGGATTGAGGATAGACGCAGCTTTATTAAGTGGCTGAATCTCAATATCCTTATTGTCCTCACGCTTTTGCTCCTCTGACGGAGCTAAATCTAGGCGCTCAGCATCAATAAACTTATCATTATCTTGAGAACCTATTACCTCAGTTAAGTTCTTGCTCTCAAGTCCAGAAACGCTCTGCTTTGCTAGTTCCTTTCCATTATTGAGCTTTTGCTCTAATGACTTACTTTGATATGCCACCTCTACACTAGCAGCAGGAACTTTAGCTGTAGCTGTCGCTTTATCAGCTGCAGCGGCAGCAGCGCTATCAGCGCTGGCGCTGCGGGCGCTGGCGCTTTGCGGAGCTTTTTTGTGGGCAAAGAGGCTTGCTAAAGCATGGGCCTCGTCTTGAGCATCATCGGTATGATGAGAGTCAATGGCAAAGTCCTCAGCAACCTTTTTACTACTACCAACACTAGGCTGTAAGGCCTCTTGATCGTTATTGGATAACAAATCAAGAGATTGCTCTTTATTAATATGAGAGCTGCTTTGTTTTGCATCTAACTCAGCTGAGATTTGCGCAGCCACCTGACGGGCAATGGCTAACACCTGATCTCTTTTGTTCTTTAAGTCCTCTGCCTTATCGCTATTAGATTCAGCTTGCTCTATTTGAGGTTCTATTTGTTCCTTAGCCTCATTAGCGTTAACCATTTGCTCCAACTCTTCTTCATGGAAGTTGGCTTCATACTGAGATTGACCTAAATAGCTGGTACGATCGACAAAGCTTGAGACTGAAAGTTTTGGCTTTTCTTTAAAGACACCCTTAATAGAAAAGCTGTAGTTAGTAGAGTCACCCTGATATTGATCAAGAACATTCTCAGGACGTTCCTCCTCTTCTTCTTTGCTTTTATCTTCATGCACAGGATCGCTATACAAATAGGAGATCTTAGTAGGCTCCATAATCTGTAAAGAAGGATCAGGAGAGCCTATATCTACCTTTTTGTTATCACCCTCTAACAACTCACTATTAATGTGAGTGTCAGCTTGCTCATTAGGCTGTGCAGGGCTTTGGGCAGGGGCTGAGGCTGTAGCTGTTTCTAGCTCTGGCTCTAGCTCTTGTTCTTGCGAGTCTAAGTCGGCTAAGGCCTCGGCTACTGTTTTGTGGCTCTTACCCAAAGCAGCATAGGCAAGCTGTTCCTCGCTTAGCTGAGCAGGGCTTACATTGTCATCACCCATGCGATCAACATTGTGAGGCTGCATAGATAGTTGATCGTAAGAGTCTAATTCCTTTTCATTTTCCTCTTCAAGGCTCTGTCTTTTGGCAGCAGAATCTAAAATATCAGCAAAATTAAAAGGAGCAGACTCAGGTTGTGAGCTATTATCTTTTACCCCTAAACGCTCTTTGAGCTTATCCTCTTGGTTAGGGTCATCGATAGCCTCTAAGAGATCGCCTACCTTATTACCTGCAAAAGATAAATTATTTAAATCTAAAGAGCCTTCATCTTGCACCTCAGAGCCAATATAAGGAACATGGTCTTTCTTAAGGGCTTGTTGCGCTATAGACTTACTTTTAGGGCCATAGCCACTAAAACTGTCATCACCATCTAAGGAAGAAAAACGCTCTTGTAGTTCAGAGGAATTAGTATTTTCCTGGGCTTGGTTAATTTTTGAAAATAAAGAAGACCAAGATGAGCTTCCAGACTGTTCTTTATTGTCAGTTTGACCTGTTAAAGGATTTTGTACTCCTAAAGAAGCAATACCCACGCTAGCCTGATTTTCTAGTGGCTTTTGTACAGCTGCATAATTATGCTTTAAAGAACCTAATGAAGCATTCTCAATAAAAGAATTGCTAAAACTAGGTTCATTGTGGCTCATATGGTTAGTAAAGACATCAGAGCTTAAAGTAGGCTCCTTCATATTGTCACTATCGTGATCAGGAACCTGACCTAAAGAAAAGGACTCATGTGGATCTTGGGCAAAAGAGGGCTCTGAACCTAGATTATTAGCTAGCTCCCCGTGCTCATCATTTTTTTTTAAAGCAGAAAATTCAGCTTGAGTATCAGCTAAATTAAGCGGGTTATCATCTGAGCTTAAATGCAAAGCACTAGCACTTTGATGAGACTTTTTGCCCTTAATAGCTAAACCCTTAAAAATTTTATTATCAGCACTACTCTGATTTATCGAGGGGTCATCCTCCGCAATATCAATAGGTGCATCATCACTGTTATCTGATTTTTGAGCAATAACTTTACGCTTTGAGAGCATACTATTGAGTAAATAACGGATAGCAAACAAAACAACAAAGGTCACTACACCTGCAATAATGCCGTAAGTATGTCCTGTTTGAACGTCAGGAAAATCCTGAGCTTGAAAGCCCCAACTATTGAGTTGTTCAATTACTTTACGTGGAAAAGCAATGGCTAAAGCAAGAGGAATATCAGCCAATAACAGAGTAAGCACACCAAATTTAAAGGTACGCTTAGTGAAGCAACAGAGTAAGCCTAATACAAACAAAGTAGCGCCATAATATGAAAATAAGGCATCTACTGATGAAATCAAATTAGCCATAAATGCAGGTATTAACAAAAGATTGTATTAAAGAGAGCCTAAATTATGCCTGAGCACAAAATGACCATGACCATATGATTATCTCTATTACTAGCCAAACACTATTATTTGCTATGTATTTTGGAGACAAATCTGACTAAAATGCTCACTAGCTAATCTACTTAGCCATGCACTAAAGAAAAAATATGTAAAAATAAATTATAACGCAACTTGGGGAGATGAATTTTGTATAATTTTAGTATAACCGTAATCAAGGAGCTAGAATGCCTAAATCCGAGCCTTATGTTGCACCTAAAATTAATGAGTCAATAGATTCATTAGATTCTTT
>NZ_JALKIM010000038.1 GCF_023050945.1 Anaerobiospirillum sp. NML120448
CCATATTAAAAGCTTTGGGTAAACCGTGGTGGGAGCTTTTGTTCCCTGTATGTTACCGTCCTTACTCAGAATGGCCTATGCGTGGGGTTTTATAAAAAAATGCTAAAAACCATCTCCCCAAGTTGCGTTATAACAAACTTGCTTAAATTAAATTGTGTTTTAGCTTGCGTTGTAATTACTAGATTTGCGCTTATGTGATAGCAATTAAGCTTTGACTAAACAATTGAACGAAATTTTTCTTATTACTGCCTAAAAGTCAGCTGGTTCTTGTAACTGACAATATAATTTAGGCCCAAGATTAATCTATTCAGGCGGTAGACAATTATGTTTGTTTGGGATGGCGATCCTATTGCCTTTCAGATCGGATTCTTAACTGTCCGATGGTATGGCTTATTATTTTCTGGCGGCTTTATTATTGGCTACTTTATGATGATAGCCATGTTTAAACAGGCCAAATACAACACAGAAGACCTCGATAAGATGTTAGTCTATGTGTTTTTAGGAACTATTATTGGTGCCCGTTTAGGTCATTGTTTAATTTATGAGCCAGAATACTATTTATCCCATCCTTTAGACATTTTAAAAATTTGGCAGGGCGGTTTGGCAAGCCATGGCGGCACTGTTGGTGTTATTGTCGCTTTTACTATCTTTATCTGGAGATCTAAGGGCAAATATCGCTTTTTTAATATTGCCGATATGATTTGTGTGCCTATAGCCTTGGTGTGCACTTTCATTCGTCTGGGCAACTTCATGAACTCAGAAATTTTAGGTAAGCCAACCGATAGCTCTTTAGGTGTGGTCTTTGCTCGCCTTGGTGAGGACTTTGCCCGTTATCCAGCTATGCTCTTTGAAGCTTTTGCCTACTTCATGACCTTTATTATTCTCCTTAGCCTCTATATTTGGTGGAAGAATAGACCTCAAGGCATGCTCTTGGCTCTGCTATTGTTCTTTATCTTTAGTGCTAGATTTATTATTGAACCTTTTAAAGTTGAGCAGGCTGATTACTCAACCAATATGGCGCTTAATGTTGGTCAGCTTTTAAGTATTCCATTTATCATTGCTTCCTTAATCTTAATGGTCTTTGTTTACCAAAAAGATAAAAAGGAAAAAGCTTTGCCTAAAGATTAGTTAAAGAAGCATTCTAATGATTACCATTAGAATGCTTTTTTGTTAATGAATAGATCTTTGCAACACAAAAACAAATATTGGTGCTATGCTGAACGCATTATTTTCCTAACAATTCATTTAAGGAGAGGTTATGGCTCTTGAGGTTATTATATTAGCAGCAGGAATGGGCAAGAGAATGAACTCACAATTGCCAAAGGTATTACATCCTGTGGCATGTGTTCCAATGTTATTTCATGTAATTAAAACTGCTAATGAGTTGAATCCAGCTAAAATTCACCTCGTTTTAGGCCATCAAGCCTCCAAGGTTCAAGAGGCCCTAACCAAACTAGACTCACCTCTTCAAGAAAAAATCACTATTAGCATTCAAGAACAACAGTTAGGTACAGCCCATGCCGTAGCACAAGCCCTACCTAAATTAGGTGCTGATAGCCAAGTTATTATTCTCTATGGCGATACCCCTCTTACTCCTAAAGTTGAACTAGAAAAACTTTTAACCGCCCTTGAAAGCTGTGAATTGTCCTTATTAACTTCTGAGCCTAAAAATCCATTTGGCTATGGTCGTATTATTAAGGATGAGCAAGGCAATTTTGTTGGTATTGTTGAAGAAAAGGATGCATCAGCTGAGCAAAAAGCTATTAGAGAAATCAATACAGGCATGATTGCTTGTCGCAGCTCTACTCTCAGTAGCTATTTGAGCAAAATTGGTAATAACAATGCCCAAGGCGAGTACTATCTTACCGACCTATCTTCACTATTAGTTAAAGATGGCAAGAGAGTATGCCCAATTAAAGCTGATCCTAACAATGTTGATATGTTAGAGGGTATTAACAATAAGGTTCAACTTGCCTTTATTGAGCGCATTTACCAACAAAATCTAGCCAAACAATATATGATGCAAGGCCTAACCTTAGCCGATCCTAGCCGCTTTGATGTCAGGGGTGAGCTTGAGTTTGGTCAAGACTGCTTTATTGATACTAATGTTATTATCGAGGGTAAAGTATCTTTAGGTAACAATGTAGTAATTGGCACTGGCTGTGTACTCAATAATGTTACTATCGGCGATGGCAGCATTATTTCTCCATACACTATTATGGAAAAATCACAGCTCAAAGAGCGTACTACTATAGGCCCATTTGCTCGTTTACGCCCTGGTAATGTTTTAGAAGATGATGTTCATGTGGGTAACTTTGTTGAAGTTAAAAACAGCAATATTGGCAAGGGCACTAAATCAGGACATTTAACCTATATTGGAGATAGTGATATCGGCGCAGGCACCAATATTGGCGCTGGCACTATTACCTGCAATTACGATGGAGCCAACAAACACCGTACCACTATAGGCAATGATGTCTTTATTGGTTCTGATACTCAATTAGTAGCCCCTGTAACAGTTGAAGATGGCGCTACCGTAGGTGCTGGCACTACAGTAACTAAAACAGTTCCTGCTAACTGCTTAATTGTCACCCGTGCCCATGCTTTTACCAAAGCTAACTATCAACGCCCTACCAAGAAGCCTAAAAAATAATATTAGCTAATGCATTATCAGCTTTATTAGCACCAAGGTCTCACTATCTTTGCCAACATCATAGTGAGGCCTTTTGTTTTTTTGTTTATTAAGTAAAAAAAGCTAGAAGTTTTGTGTCTTTTGTCAAAAAACAGCCTAAATTAGTAGTGTACTTTGCTAAAATATAGAATTTAATCACGGTATTTTATTTATACCAACTGATCTCTTTAGCACCATATAGCCTTTTACTAAACAATATTTCCCATAGTCTGTTAAGGATATAAAAATCAATCTATCCTTTTAAAGGTACAAGAAAAAGGGCTATAAGAATTAATGCTGGATAGGTAAGCTGCTCTTATTAAACAAACTTTTTTAGGGCCAGAGCCTAAAAAAGAATAATCTAAAAAATTTCGCTATCTTAATATGTACGGTTTAAATCACATATCCGTTGGACTAAGAGATCGCTTAGTCTATGGATTTAGCTGCTTTGGAAAAGATTTAGTATACGGACTTGTTAGTTGCATTATCTTTTTATATTGCATCCAAGTGCTCAATATTTCTATTACTTTCTTAGGAATTTTATATTTGAGCCATCATGTCCTTGGTGCCATATTGTGCCCTTTTTTTGGAACTTTGGTTGACCATACTAAAAGCCGTATTGGTAAATATAAGCCTTACATTATTATTGGCGCTATTATCAATAGTATTGCCATTGTTGGCTTTTGCCTCATTGATCAATTCCCTTATGATTTTCGCTATTTTTATTTAAGCGTTATTTATATTATTTGGTCATGCTCTTATTTCTTAATTGACGTACCTTCATGGGCTACTTTATCTATTTTTAACACCAATGTAGCCACTCGTGACTCTATGGCTGCTATTCCTAGTATGTCTAACGTTTTAGGAAGTCAAATCTTAGCTATTGGTGTTCTTCCTGTACTCAGTGGAGTATCCGATTTTTTAAACATACAAGATATCAGCTATGTTTTTATATGCTTAATTAGTGCTGTAATTTTAATTTGCTCCCAAGCAGCTTATGTGTTCTTATTAAAAACCTCATCTTTAGATCAAAACCATCTGCCAAGCCACTTTATTCCACCATCTTTAAGCACTGAAAATAAAGATACAGCTGCTACTAACTATCAAAGTGACCTTAATATGGGCAAGGCAGATAATCTTTATAACAGCTACATGATGGAGCATACTAACTACAATCAAGCCCAAAATGCTCGTGACTTTTACGATCAAATTTCCACTAATGCTAATGAGGGCTTAAATGTAACTAACAACCATAGCTCCTTTGCTAAAGTATTAAATGTAAACCTGCTAAAGATTAATCCTTTTAAGCAAGTAAAACGCATGAGCCGCATTATCTTTAGCAATGATCAGCTTTTAGTATTATTTAGCTGTTCTATTTTGCTTAATACTATGGCAGGTCTAATCTTTGGTGCCTTAATCAACTCATTTTTAGATCAGCAGCTACTAGAACACAGCAACTTATATTTCATTATTATTGCAGCTGCTTTAATTCAATGTGCTTTCATGGCTACTTTTGAAAGCTTTGCTCGCCATACTCCACGCTCATGGATCCTCAATGGTTCTGTAGTGGTTGCCATGGTTACCTTTATTATGAGTTGCATTACCACAGCTAATAACTCTTTATTCTATGCTCTCATTGCTTGCTGTATGTTTATAGGTAGTGGTTGTATAGGATTGTGCCGTGTGGCTGTAAGTTCCATGACTATTGATACTGTAGACTACGGTGAGTTTAAGTTTAACTTGCGTACTGATGGGCTTATCTTTGCAGTGCGCTCTATGGCTAAACACTTAGGTGTTTTGATTGCTTTCTTCTTTTACGGCGGAGCTATTTCTTTAGGAACTCACTTTAACGCAGCTGAAAACATTGTACCTACCATTAGCTTGAATTGGGCTATTACTACTGTAGTGTTATTAGGCTGTAGCGCTATTATTATTTTTAGTATGTACTACAAATTAAATGGTGCTTTCTATCGTAATATTCTTAATAACCTACAATACTTAAGACAAAATCAAAAAGCTGATTCTAGTAATGATAATAACGATGTGCAACACTTTATGTTGCGCTATTGTCTTGATGAAAGCACTATGATTATTAAGTTACAAGCTCGCAATTTAGATGATTTAATCAAGGCTTTGGTACAGAAACTGGCTAAAGTTAATGCTATTACCTCTGAGCTTGATTATATGCAAGATCTTAAAGCCAGATTAGCTCTTGGCCCTTGTGGCATTGCCGAGGGCATTGCCCTACCTCACGCCAAGTCCTCATCAGTAAGACGAGCTACAGTAGTAGTAGCGACTTTAGATGAACCTTTGGATTTGGGAGCTTTAGATGGTCGCAAATGTGATTTAGTGTTTTTACTTGCCAGTCCAGATGATGGCGAGACTCACTTAAATCTTTTAGGACGACTATCATTATTGCTCAACGAGCAAGGCTTTGCAGATAAGTTAAGAACCTCAGGTTCTCCTACTGAGCTGTTTGAACGCTTAATACAATGCGAAAAACATATAGTTAAATAAGCACTTCTTTAAGTCTTTGAGGGCATAACTGTGGCTATGATTAAATTATTGGGTACCCCTTTAGCACTAAAGGGAAAATTTTACTTAAAGTGCGCTCTTTGCTGCCTTGCACTTAGTGCGCTTAGCTTGCCTCTTAATGCCCAGGCTCAAAATAACAACCCAATTAAAGTATGTGCTGTACCTCAGCTCTATCAGGCGCTCAATTTTTTACAAGACCACTCTAAAGTTAAATTTGAGCCCCATTTTGCTACAGCCAATGAGCTTTATGCCCAAATATCTAATGCCCCTAATAATGACACTACCTTATTGTGTGATGTAATTTTATCCTCAGATGAGCGTCTTCCTATTAGTTTGATTAGATCGCAAAAAGCTGTTGGTAGCTCAATGTATCCTTTTGCCCGCTCTCCTTTAGTACTCTGGTCAGCCGATCCTAAATTACTAAATGGCCATGATCCAAGACTCTTAATTGAACGAAAGAAAATTACCTCTTTTGCTATAGCATCGGCTAATTTAACCCCTGTAGGCTTTGCGAGCAATCAAGTAGTCAAGCGCAATGACTTTAAGATAAGCTTGATTAAAGATAGAGTTTATAAAAGCGATCATGAGTACCAAGTATACTCTATGGTAGCAAACGGAAATGTCCAATGTGGTTTAATTAGCAAGCCATTAATTGCCTCAATTAACAATAAGACTCCAGGCTCTTATTACCAGGTACCACGTAGTTGGCATTCAGATATTCAATACTATGTAGTGCTATTAGAGCAAAGTAAAAATAATGCCCTGGCCCAACAATTCATAAGATATCTCATTAGCAATCAACAAGCCCACGACTACCTCAAAGGCTTTGGCTTTGAGAACATTACTCCAGAATAGTCCCTGCCCATGGCCAATGGCCATGGCTATGGCCAAAAGCCATGGGCCAGGGCCCAGGCTTGCAAGGCAAGCCCTGGCCAGGTCAGGCAAGCGCAAGCTTGCCTGGGGCTGGCCTTTACTTGTTAGTGGACATAGCAGTCAAAGCGGCATTGACCACCATCGACAAAATAACTTCGCTCAAGGCCTGCAACAGCTAATGGCGGAGCATAACTAGGTCTTTTGAGTACTACTCTTTTTACCGCCAGCTCTAAGGCCAATTCTAAAAACTCAATAATGTCCTTATCTTCACCTATAACCTGCTGGAAGACGAACATGTCTTTTTTAACTTGGGCTGAGTTCTCTCTTTCAGGGAACATAGGATCATAGTAAATGACCTCAGGACGAGCGTTATTAAGATCATTTGCAAGCGTCAAGCTATGATTATCAGTACCTGCTAGAGCCAAGCTGTAATCTTTAATCGTTCCAATGGGACTTAATACTGGCAAGGTAAAAGGGAAAAAGCGTGAGCCTTGGGCACGCTTGAGAGCATCATTTAAAATGATCCAGATAGGAAGTTGGCGTTCAAAAGACACTACTTTAGCGCCAGCGTGAGCTAAAATCATAGACTCACGTCCTAACCCTGCTGTAGCGTCAAACACCAAAGCACCGTCTTCTAGACCATTCATAACTGCACGAGCTACAGGCTCTTTTTGTCTGCCCCCTCTTAACAGGCGTTGTCTATAAGAGAGTAGCTCAAAATCTAGCAACAAAGGCTTCATCTTGATTTGATTTAACAAAGTTAAGCCTGCGCCCTCTTTATCAAAGCTAATTAGCGCATCATCTAAGCCATAATAAGAGCTATAACTGCTAGTATTAAAGCTCTGTACACCATGCTTAGCTATAAGCTTAGCACCCTCTTTAGCTAGCTGTAAAAGCTCGGCGTATTCTTGATGGTTAACCCCTACCGCAACCCAGTCCTCATATAAACCAATAACTTGGCCTAATGATGACAGGTGATCAGTCTTTTGAGCATGCTGCTTTAGAAAACCTACCGAGCACTCATAAGAGTCGTTAACTATTGGGCTTACTTCTTCTGATAAATGAATAAATAGCTTTTTCATTGTTGCTGTAAAACAGAGCGAATATAGTTGATAGTATTTTCAGTATCAGGCAATACTCCTGTCCACAACTCGTAAGATTGAGCAGCCTGACCTACCAACATACCAAGACCATCATAACAATGCTCCACATTTAAAGAGCGTGCCTTATTAGTAAAAATGGTGGAACCATCTTTAGTGTAGTAAAGATCATAAACGAATTGAGCGTGACTATAGAGCTCTGGTGGAATCTTTGGCAGTTCATTATTCATGGATAAAGAGGTAGCATTGATAATGACATCAAAATGCATATCTGGCTCTAAACTTTCATAGTTACTGGCCTTGAGCTCTAAAAATGCGCCTGTATCCACCTGCTCTTGTAAGTTTTCAAAGATCTTACGAATCTTAGCAGTAGTACGATTAGCTACAGTAATGGACTTAACCTTAGTGCGATAATCCATAAGGTTTGGCAAAATACCTCTAGTAGCACCTCCTGCGCCTAAAATTAAAATATTAGAGCCTTTTAAAGGACAATTTAGCCTTTTTAAATCTTGAAAAAAGCCTGCGCCATCAGTGTTGTCACCCAAAAATTGAGGCTTTTGATTAACAAAACCATTAAATTTAAGGGTATTTACCGCTTGAGCGATTTTAGCTCTTGGAGTTAACTCGGTAGCATAATCAAGAGCATTTAACTTGCAAGGTACTGTGATATTGCAGCCAAAGCCACCACTTGAAAAAAACTCATCGGCTTTTTGAGCAAAAGTATGCTCAACCAAGATACGCTCATAAGTTATATCTTGGCCATATTGTGAGGCAAAGTGCTGATGAATTAAGGGAGATAAAGAGTGTTCAATAGGATTACCAAAGACAGCAAGCTTAAAAGTCATAATATTAGTAGCGCCCAAGACCCTATCTTAATCTAGGGCAAGAAGCACTCTCCTTAATGAGGTAAAACCAATAATTAGTTAAGATTAATTATTGTGGCATACCTAAATAAGATTAAATATGCATGGCGATGACCTTGCACCAAATTAGTTCAAAAAACCTTAGGAGCGCAATACTTTTCCTGTTAATGCATCATAAATGGTGCTTGGTTTAGCTAAACCCTGGCATGGTTCATCAAGAATATAATCCACCTCATGGGCAAAAGCTAAATTCAACTGCTCTAAAGTTTTTAAAGGCTCACTGCCTGAGACATTAGCACTAGTAGAGACAATAGGGCCACCTACTTGGTCGCATAAACTCTGCAACAAAGGAAAAGCACTGATGCGTACGGCAATGGTATCTCGTGATCCAGTAAGTATTTGAGGGGCATTGCTAGTAGCAGGCAAAATAAAAGTAGCGTGTCCTGGCCACTTTTCTTGTAATAATTTATGAGCCTCATCATTTAACTTAGTAAAATCAACTAAGCCTTGCAGCATAGTTAAGTTTGAGGCCACTATAATTAGGCCTTTATTGAGAGCACGGTGTTTAATCTGAATAATGCGCTCAATAGCCTTACTATCATTAGCTAAGGCCGATAAACCATATACTCCTTCGGTTGGGCAGACAATTACCCCTCCTTGACTAATAATATGCGCCCCATGAGCAATTTTTTGTGCTACATCCATGATTGCATCTCAATTAATACGACAAAACATTCAAAAATAAAGGGCTCATCCTTAATTTAGGATAGCCCCTTATGTTGAGAACTAATAATTTAGTTTAATTTATAAAGCCTTTAAAGACTCTTGAAGCTTGGCATCCTTATCCATAACTTCTTGAGCAGCCTGCTGACGATTAGCCTTAACACGATTATCTAAGTCCTTATCAGCTAAGGCCATGATTTGAGCTGCTAAATAGCCAGCATTCTTAGCGCCAGCCTTGCCTACAGCTACAGTAGCTACAGGAATACCACCTGGCATCATAACAGTTGAATAAAGAGCGTCTACACCATTTAATGGGCCGCCATCAACTGGAATACCAATTACTGGACGGGTGGTACGAGCTGCTACGGCACCAGCTAAGTGAGCGGCTAAACCAGCTGCACAAATAAATACAGCAGCACCACGCTGCTCTGCGTCTTGAACATAATTTGATACTACGTCAGGGGTACGATGAGCTGAGGCTACTCTAACCTCAAACTTGATATCAAAACCTTTTAACACATCTAAAGTGTTCTTAACTAAAGGTAAATCAGAATCTGAACCCATAATAATGACGGCAAATTGCTCAGACATAGTGCTCTCCAAAGTTTAAAAAAACAAATAACAACTTTTAGCGCGATTATATCACGTAAAACCTATGGCTCAATTAGCTCATATTTGCGTTTACGCCTACTGGAACACAAAGTATTACCACAAACTAAAGCCATACCTGCCTTAACTTTCTTTTTAAAGCTTAAAGGAAAACCACACTCTTTACATGTCCTTAAGACAGGCACTCCTGAGAGGAGAAAATTACACTTAGGATAATGGCTACAACCATAGAAAATACGGCCATTGTAGGTTCTACGTTTTTCTAAAGTGCCTTTAGAGCAAATAGGACAGCTGATAGCTTGCTCCTGCTCTGTTTCTTTGTGTGTGTAATTACAATCAGGATAATTACTGCAACCGACAAACAAGCCATAGCGTCCCTTTTTAACTGCCAGAGGAGACTGACATTTAGGGCACAAGCTTTTTAAAATTTTTAAGGTACTAACAGGACTGGATGCTGCGGTAAAATAGCGCATTTTACAACTTGGATAGCAAGAACAGCCTAAAAATTGCACCTTATCATTTTTTCTTAAGACCAAGGTTCCTTGAGAGCAAGCAGGACAAAGATCGCCCTCTTTAAGCGACATTTTGCTAAAACGCTCCAAATCCTCAGCACTAAGCTCAGGCCCCTCGCTCCCCAAGATGGCAGCACCATCAGCTACTAGAGCTGATGGTACTGTGCCATCAGGTACAGCGCCAAATGGCGCTGCTGCGTCAGCAGGCACAACTGTACCAGCATCAGCAGCTGCATTATTACCATAGTCATTATCTTTTACGCCTAGAACTGCCATTAGCAAGTCACCACTTTCTTGCTCTTGGGAGTTGTTAATGAGCTTATCTAAAATAAGCTTGGCGCTACCTACGGATGCTTGCTCAGGCTCTTGCCTTTGCTCTGGCTCTTGCCTTTGCTCAGGCTCGTGCTCTTGTGCTTGCTCTGGATCTTGCCATTGCCCTTGGGCTTGCTCGGGCTCGAGCTTAGGCTCTAGCTCAGGCTCAGGCTCGAGCTTAGGCTCGGGCCATTGGGCTTGGCTGTGAGTGGCTATCTTATAGTCTACTTTGCTACTAGAGGAGGCTAAAATGTCATGTCTTTTTTGCTTAGATGGTTTAGTGAGCTTTGGTAAATGACGCTCAGCTACATAGCCATCTAACTCTTGTTGAGTCTCAGACAAAGACATTGTATTTATAGTTATCAATCCTAATGAATTTTGTATTGAGGTACTATCCTCACTTACAACTAGATCTTGATGCTGCATTTGTAAGACTTTGTATTTAGCAATGTTTTGTAATATGGCTAGTTTCTTAATATTTTAACTAGCACCACGCTTAAGTAGTCATCTTAAGGGATGCGTATGATACCAGCCTTTGACGCTCTTAGCACCCCTAAAACTTGGCTAGGTTTTTTCAGACAGATAAGAGCAAACGCACATTAATCTACAAGCGTGGTAAAATTAAGATTAGACTTTCATTTTTTCGAGGTTTTATTTGTTCAATGGCAATTCGCGAAATCGTAATCTATCCAGATGATAGATTAAGAAAACCAACCAAAGAGGTTACTGTTTTTGATGATGAGCTTAAAGAGCTTGTCCAAGATATGTTTGACAGTATGTACCACTATGATGGTATAGGCTTAGCAGCTCCACAAATTGGTGTTAGCAAGCGTGTTGTTACAATTGACATCTGTGACTACGACAATGAGGGCAATGCTATTGAGCATCACCCATTAGTGCTTATTAATCCTAAGATCTTAGAAAAGAGTGGCACTACTGAGTACAAAGAAGGCTGTCTTTCTGTCCCTGAATATTACGATGTAGTAACTCGTGCTGAAAAAGTAAAAGTTGAAGCCCAAGATGTTGAGGGAAATACCCATATTTATGAGGCTGATGATCTTTTAGCTATTTGTATGCAACACGAAATAGATCACTTAGAAGGTCATTTGTTTGTCGACTACTTGTCCAGCTTAAAACGTGATCGTGTCACTAAGAAGATGCTACAACTTAAAAAAGAGCAAAAGAACAACTCTTAATTAGATATAGCCTACAGAGCCTGATGCTTATTTAATTTCCTTTATTTACAAGTGCCTAAGTTAACAGGCACTTGTCTCCAACATCTAATAGCCGTTCTGGCCCCATTGTCAATACCTGCTACTTGCCCTTAATCTTAGAATAAGAGTGTGCTTATAGACTTTTGTGCTTGATAGTTTAGGTATAGTAAGGATGAGTGTTTAATGTCTGAGAAGATTATTTTTGCTGGCACCCCTGATTTTGCTGCCGAGCATCTCAAAGCCTTAATTGAGGCTAAATATAATATTATTGCTGTCTATACTCAGCCAGATAGACCATCAGGACGTGGCCATAAACTAACTCCAAGTCCTGTTAAATCCTTAGCTTTGGAGCATAATATTCCTGTTTTCACCCCAGTAAACTTCAAAGAAGAAGCTGATAAGGCTCAATTTGAAAGCTTACAAGCAGATTTAGCGGTAGTAGTTGCTTATGGCTTAATTTTGCCAGAGCGTATCTTAAATGCTCCTCGTTTAGGCTGCATCAATGTACACGGCTCCTTACTACCACAATGGCGTGGTGCTGCCCCTATTCAACGAGCATTGCTTAGTGGTCAAGACAAAACAGGCGTGACTATTATGCAAATTGTTAAAGAGTTAGATGCTGGCGATATGCTGTATAAAAAGGAAATTGAGATCACCACCCAAGACACCTCAGGAACTCTATTTGAGCGTCTTGCATCTTGTGGTGCTCAAGCCTTAGTTGAAGCTATGCCTAAAATCTTAGCTCAAGAGTTGGTGCCTCAAAAACAAGATAGTGCTCTGGTTACCTATGCCCAGAAACTCTCAAAAGATGAGAGTCCTCTTAACTTTAATCACAGTGCAAAGCAGCTCTCCTTACAGGTTAGAGGTTTAAACCCTTGGCCTGTGGCTACCACTACTTTTGATGAGGTAGTGTATAAGGTTTTTCTAGCTCAAGAGCTTAGCGCTGAGCAAGTTGCCCTCTTAGGTAAGATTGATGATCTTGAAAATGGAGCTATTGTACAAGTTTCAAGTGAGGGCATTACAGTTAAGTGTGCCGAGGGCTGTTTATTACTACAAACCATTCAAGCTCCAGGCAAGGGCCGTGTTAGTGCTGGTGATTTTGCTCGTTCTAAGAAAGATTTATTTGTAAGAGGTAAGTGTTTTGCCTAATTTTAAACGTCCACGCTTTAAAAACTCCCACAAGCACGTGACAGAAGCTGTAGGAGCAAAATCTCGTGCTGCTGCCGCCAAAATTGTAGTGGCTGTAGAAGAGGGCCAGTCTCTTAGCGAGGCTTTTCCTATTTTCTGTGCTGATTTTGATAGCCGCGATACAGCTTTTATTAAAGAAATTGTTTATGGCACTTTAAGACATCGTCGCTTGTTAATGAGCACCTTAAAGCCAATGTTTGACTTTAAGATCACTGAGCGTGATCGTATTGTGCCAGCACTATTGCTCACCGCTTTTTACCAAATTGTCTTTATGCGCTCTCCTGCACATGCCGTAGTAGCAGCTACTGTAAGTGCCTGTGGCGATGTAGGTAAAAAGTCCTTTACCTCTTTAGTAAATGCTATTTTGCGTCGTTTCTTAAGAGAAGGTGCCAAGCTAGTACATACTAGCAACAATGCCGTAGAGTTCTCTTTCCCAGATTGGCTTTACAATAAATTAGAAGCCACTTATGGAGCAGAGCAAGCTCGTTCTATTGTGCTTAACTCTAACGAAAAGGCCCCATTATTCTTAAGAGTAGAAAACTCTAAGATTAGCACTAAGGACTTTATTGATCGTCTTCAAGAGCAGGATATTGTGGCCTACCCACTTGATATTTGTCCAAGTACCGTACGCCTTGAAAATGCTACTAATGTCTTCGATATTCCAGGCTTTAACGATGGCATTTGTACTGTTCAAGATGTCTCTGCTCAATTAGCAGCCCCTTTATTAAAGCTTGATAGTGAAGCTGCTTTAAGAGTTTTAGACTGTTGTTGTGCCCCAGGCGGCAAAACAGCCCATATCTTGGACTTATCCCCTAAGAGCCAAGTGGTAGCTTTAGACGTAGATGAGGCTCGTTTAGAGCAAACCAAAGCCACCTTAAGCCGTTTAAACCGCATGGATAATGTGACTTTAATGGCTTTAGATGCCCAAGAGTTAGACAAGATTGAAGGTAATTTTGATCGTATCTTAGTTGATGCTCCTTGCTCTGGCACTGGTGTTATTAGAAGACACCCTGATATTAAGTGGCTCAGAAGACAAAAGGATATTGCTGCACTATGCCAAATCCAAGCTAATATCTTGGATGCTGCTTATAACAAGCTTAATAGTGGCGGTGTCTTACTTTATACTACTTGCTCTATTTTAAAAGAGGAAAACCAAGACCAAGTAACTGCCTTTTTAGAGCGTCATAGTGAGGCTATCTTAGAGCCTATTGAGCTTGAGGGCCATAGTTATGAGACCTTGCAACGCCTACCTGGTGATCATTTAGGCGATGGTTTCTTCTATGCTCGCATTATTAAGCCATAAGAAATTAACAGCTAACAATCGCAAGATTGTTAGCTCTTTTTTCATAGTAGCTCACCAGCTATTACTAGTGGTTTTTTGCAATCTAGCTTGGTTAATATTTTATTAAAGAGAACACTTATGAGAATCATCATTATCGGAGCAACCATGGTTGGCGTTGAGCTTGCTGAATACCTTGTTCAAGCTGGCCATGCCGTTACTTTGATTGATAGCCCCTCTGAAGAGTTATCCCAAATTGCTAATCGTCTAGATTTACGTGTAGTGCAAGGTGATCCTACTTGGCCTTCAGTGTTAAGAGAAGCTGGTGCTAGCAATACTGAGCTTTTAGTAGCTACCTCACCTCAAGATGAGATTAACATTGTTACTTGCTCAGTAGCAGAATCTTTATTCAATATTCCTCGTAAAATTGCCCGTATTAGAGCACCTGACTTTTTAAACGAGCAAGATAAACTGTTTGGCCCGCACGCTATTCCTATTGATCACATCATCTCGCCTGAACGTATTATGGCTGATGCTGTGGTTGATTTAATGGAATTACCTGGCGTTAATGCTATTAATACCTTCGCTAAAGATCGTCTTATCATTACCTCTGTAACTTGTAGCAATGGCGGTAAATTGGTCGGCGGACAAATTCTTGATTTAGAAATCTATGATGGCCGCTGTAAGGTATTAGCTGTTTATCGTAATGGTGAACTCCTAACTAAGTTAGATAATAAGAACTTAGAAATTGGCGATGAGATTTTCTTTTGCTGTGAGCGTACTCGTGCCTTAAATTTAATTGGAGCCCTGATTCCACTTAAACCTAATGGTAAAAATGTAGTTATTCAAGGCGGCTCTCACATTGCAGATGCACTAGCTTTACGTTTAGCTCAGCGCTATAACGTAAAGCTCATTGAGCCAGATGCCAAGCGTGCCCAGAGAATTACCGAGCGTTTACGAGATAGCAACGTAGAACTTTATTGTGCAGATGCTTCCAATATCGATTTTATTATGGAAGAAAAGCTCTACCAAACAGACACCTTTGTTGCTGCTGCGCCTAATGAAGAGAGCAATATTATGTCCTCTCTTTTGGTACAGCGTCTTAATAAAGTTAGAACTATTGCTATTATTCGTCAGGCCTCTTTTCAGGATATTGCGCAATCAGGCAATGAGATTGATGCCATTATTTCTCCTCGTGAAGCTATTATCTCGGCTTTACTTTCTAACATCTTACAAGAGGGTGTGGAGAAAATGCGTATCTTCCGTCAAGGCCAATCTGAGGCTATTGAGCTTTTAGTTCAAGGCACCAAAAGATCTAGTTATGTGGTAGGCAGAAAAATAGAAGATTTAAACATCCCTACTGGCGTTCATTTTGGTATGGCTCTTAGAGATAAGATTATCTTAAAAGTTGATGAAAACTTTACCTTTGAAGACGGGGATAGAGTGGTAGTCTTTTTAACTGATCGCATGCAAATGAGAGCCTTAGTTAAACTCTTTAAACCACGCCCATTCTGGCTACCTCGTTGGTAGGATCAACTTGATAGCGCCCGCTCCTACTCTTTGCAGGTTAAGTTAAATTGTATTGAGCCATGCTATCAAAAAAAATAGTGTAGGCACGATAGTAGGAATGTAGGGCATAAGGCAGAATTTTTAAAGCAACACTTTTATGGTTATTAATCTTTACGCAGTTTCTAAGCTATTAGGCCCATCCTTAATTGGTATGGCGTTCATAGGCTTGATCCCTACGGTCTATGCCTTATTTACTAACACTGAGGGAGCCTCTAGCTTTGTGGTCATGATTGTTATTGCCTTTAGTGCAGGCAAAATCCTATCATGGCTTGGCAAAAAAGCAGGCCAATATGTAGTTACTATTAGAGAGCTATTTTTATTTACAGCCTCTTTATGGGTAGCCATTACTTTAATTAGTGCTATTCCTATTTATGTGCTCTTACCTGATGTAGATTATGCAGGAGCTATTTTTGAATCAGCCTCAGGCTTATCCACCACTGGTGCCACTGCCATTAATCACTTAGATGATAGGCCAGCTGCTATTTTGCTATGGCGCTCTATGTTACAGCTAATGGGAGGTATCGGCTTCGTGGTGATCGCTGTAGCCGTGTTACCACAAGTGGCTATGGGCGGTATGAATATTTTCAAAACTGAGTCTACCTATTTTGAAAATAGCAATAAATTCACACCTCACATGAAAACCATGTCTTTGGCTATTTTAGGCTGGTATTTAGTCACCTTTGTACTATGTACTATTGCCTTTATTATTGGTGGCCTCGACTTTTTTATGGCTATTAATGCAGCAGCCTGTACTGTAGCTACTGGAGGCATGATGCCTACGGATGCCTCCATGAATGGCATGTCTAACTTTGTCCATTACAGCGCTATTGTATTTATGTTTTTATCTAGCTGTCCTTTTACTGTGATTATTGCAGGCATCAGCGGCAATATTTCCAAGTTATTTAGCGATCAACAAGTTAAATACTATTTTCTTTTTACCCTCTTTATGTCCCTTATGGTGACAGCTACTTTATATTTCAAAAATGAATATGACTTAGAAAGGGCCTTTAGAGTAGCAACTTTTAATGTAGTTTCCGTTCTTTCTACCTCAGGCTTTGCGCTGGAGGACTTTACTTTATGGAATCCTATCGCTACCTTACTGTTCTTAATCTTGCTACCTTTAGGCGGATGCTCTGGATCAACCTCTGGAGGCATTAAGATTTTCCGTTTATGCGTGTTTGCATCCTTATTCCGCACTCAGATGATTAAAAGTATTCATCCTCATAGAGTAATTTACCCACGCTTTAATGGTCTCCCTATCGATGCTGCTACTATTCACAGCATTATGACCTTCTTTGCTGTTTATATTGTATGTGCGCTTATTTCTAGCCTAACAGCTACAGCCTTAGGCCTTAATATTACTGATGCCATTACCGCAACTATTACTTGTTTATCCAACGTCGGCCCAGCTATGGGCCCTCAGCTTAGTCCAAGCGATAACTTTGCTAATCTAGACGGCAGTCTGCATATTCTCTTTGCTTTTGACATGATCTTAGGCCGTTTAGAGATTATTCCCGTACTCTTATGTCTCACCCGCATTTTCTGGCGAGCTTAGAGAATGTTGGCCTCGTCAAACCAGCCTCTGGCCAAAATTTGGCCAGATCAGGTCTAGCCAGGCTAGGCCTGCTAAGCATTACGTCGCAAGGCTTGGAGTGAGGATAAGCTATTCTTGGATAGGAGAGATACAAAAAAAGGGCCGTAAGGCCCTTTTTTGTATTTTAACGCTCTTGCGCTAGGCTAGGCTGTAGCACCGCTAGCAGCACTGCCTGCGCTAACAGCGCTGGCGGTGCTAGCAGTGCTAGCTGCGCTAGCGACGCTGCTGCTGTTGCTGCTGACGGCTAGCTAAAAGCTCATCTACATTAGCTAGCTCCATACCTAAAGGTAAAGCTACAGGAGCACCCACGATAGAGCGATTGATCTTATCAATATTTACGATGCGAACTTTAATGGCATCACCTAATTTCAAGGCTACCTCACCCTTAAAGCGAATAACACCTAAGTTGTTATCAAACTCAACATCATCACGGTTAGCACAGAATAAGCTCATTGGGATAAAGATAAAGGCACCATTATCCACTAAGCAAACCCTTAGACCGCCACGGACAATATCAAATACCTCACCGTTAAATTCAGTCTTCTTTTCAATATCAGGACTTAAGTAATCAGCGTATAACCAATCACGAACTGAGCGCTCAGCCATACGATTGGTACGACGGGCTAAGTTCATCACCATTAAGGTATTCTCATCAGGCATTCTTGGATGCTCTTGATCGCAGATTACTGACTTGATTAAACGATGGTTAATCATGTCTCCGTACTTACGAATAGGAGAGGTCCAGGTAGCATAATTCTCCACGCCTAAAGCATAGTGAGGGCCTGGATTAATCATCATTTGAGAGTACTCTTGGTGCTTACGCATCATATTGTCTAAATAAGTCTCAGGTAGAGAATTAGCGTAGCGACGAGCAGCACAGAAACCACTAATAGTCTTTAATTGTTCTTCAGTGGTAGTAAAACCATTATTAGCTAATAACTCTACTACATCACCTAACTCCTCTGTAACAAAGCCAGTATGAGTATTGAAAATACCAGTATTGAGGTGCTGAGCTAAGAAATTACCGCAAGCTACGTTAGCAGCAATCATACACTCTTCAACAATTTGATTAGCAATACGACGGTAATTAACTTCAATATGATCTAAAGCGCCGCTTTCAGTAAGCACAAACTCATAATCAGGACGAGTTCTAAAAGAAGCAAGCTCGTTAGAGCGGTAGTTATCACGAACCTTAGTAAGCTCAACTAAATCAGCTAAGACCTTCTTAATAGTGTCATTAGGATTGAAGTTGGTAGTATCACCCTTCTCTAAATAATCAGAGACATAGTTGTAAATAAGCTTACCTTGAGACTTAATCATGGCTAATTTGAAAATAGTCTCATTAGTATCAATGGTACCGTCATTTAGTACACGGATAATACCAACTAAGGTTGGTCTAGCCTCATCTTGACGTAAAGAGCATAGATTATCAGCAAGCTCTCGTGGCAACATTGGAATATTTCTGCCAGGTAAGTAGATAGAGAAAGCACGCTGTGAGGCTTCTTTATCTAAATCGGAATTTTCATCAATGTAACCAGTAGGATCAGCAATTGCTACATAAAGCTTAAAGCCTTGCTCATCACGCTCAATATATAAAGCATCATCCATATCCTCAGTCTTTTCGCTATCAATAGTAACGAAAGGTAAGGAGCTTAAATCCTCACGTGGGAATGATTCCTCTAAGAACTTAAACTCTGAGGTTGATTTTGGAGACTCACAAGGAAGGTCTAAAGATTTTAAGCTTACTATCCATGGGGTAGTTGGATCATCCTTAGAGGTAATAGACTCAAGAATACTTGCTCTAAAGAACTTATCTTTAAGAGCATGCTGCTTGAGGGTACACATAACCCAGTCACCCTCATTGAGCTTAGCACTCTTGTCACTACGCTCATCATCAGCTACGAAGATTTGCTTAATAGTTGGATTATCTGGAGTAATAGATAACTTGTTATTATTAAAGCAAACACGACCCACAAAATGATCTTTTAAGGCACTCTCAACTAAAGTTTCAGGAGCCGCCTGACTCTTATTGCGCTCCTTGTCCTCGGTGATAACAGCAATGACACGATCACCACTAATGACATTTTTCATTGCTTGAGGAGCAATAAAATAACTGTTTTTTTCGTTAGGTACCTCAAGGAAACCATAGCCACGCTCAGTTCCTCTAACCACACCTTCTTTTTTAACTTTTTCTGCATCAAAGCCTTGCTTTAAGGCCTGAAGCGCAGGATTATCAAAAAGCATATTCGCCCCTCAATTGCAAGTCTATCTTTAACTGTCCTAGCTTATTATATTAAGCTACGACTATGGTAGCTTTAAGCTCCTAATACCAAAGCCCACCTTCAACTTGCATTGCCAATAGTGATGAGTTATCGATATTTATGGCCCGAATTATACAAGATATATGGCCTTTTTAAGGTATTTTTCTGTTAATTTAACTAAAAATTCTACTATTTATTTGCCTATTTAACCCAAGTTACTACCATTCCCCATATAGCTTGCCCTATGTCAGTAGATCGCTATTAGTGCTAAAATAAGGGAATTTTGCAGGCTGTTAGGCCTCTTGCAATATACAAGGAAAATATCAATGATCAAAGATTGGATTAAAGAGGCTCGCCCCCAAACTTTACTTTTAGGAGCCACTAATTGCGCTGTTGGTTGCGGTTTAGGTTTCTATTATGGTGCTGTTAACGCCTACAATATTGCAGCTGCCTTCTTAATTATAGTAACTGGCATGTTGCTTCAGATTTTATCTAACTTAGCCAATGACTACGGTGATGCCTTTAAAGGAGCCGATGGTGCTAATCGTTTAGGCCCAATTAGAGGTGTAATGACTGGTGCTATTAGTCTTAATGGCTTAAAGCGCTTTATGGCCATAGTTACTATCTTACTATCAGTAACAGGCCTTAGTGCTGTTTATATGACCTTAGGCAATGATGCTCATGCTTTTGCTTGGTTTGCCTTCTTAGGTGTGATCTCAATTTTAGCTGCTATTTTATATACTTTAGGTGTGTCCTATGGTTATCGTGGCTTAGGTGACGTAAGTGTATTCTTATTCTTTGGTGTGCTTGCGGTCATTGGCCCTCAGATTATGCTAACCAACGCCTCAGGTAGTGGCTTTGAAATTTATCCTGATGCCATCATGTTATGTTTTAGCGTGGGTGCAGGCTCTGTAATGGTATTACACACAGCTAACATGAGAGATATTGCTGAGGATACTTTAAATGGTAAAAGAACTTTAGCCGTGCGCCTAGGCTATCGTTTAGCATCTTTTTACCATGCTTTCTTATTTATTTGTGTGGTTATCAGCTCTTTCTTAGCTTGCTTTGTTTCTCATAAAGGCTGGGAAATTAGCATTTTAGCTCTCTCTTTAATTCCTTTAGCTACCTCAACTTATCGCACCATTGTTAACGTAAATGATGGTACTAAGGTAGCACAAGAGCTTAAATATACTTTAATTGGCTGTGCTATCCACCATTTTGCTTGGTTAATAGTGTTATTCGTTGATTTCTGGGTTTATTACTAACCCCAATACCAACTCCCAAAGGCCTGCCAATGGGCAGCCCAATTGGCTTGCCCTTGGGGCAAGCCCTCTGGCTGCCATATGGAGGGCAAACCAATTGGTTTGCCAATTGGTTGGTAAGCTGGGAGAATTGCCAGCAAAAAGGCAGGCCCTTGGGCCTGCCTTTTTTAATTTTTAGGTTGTAAATTGATATCTTATTCTTGGCTAATGCCGCTTTGCTTTAATAAAGCATCTACCTGAGGCTTGCGGCCACGGAAAGAAACAAAGCCCTTCATAGGATCACTAGCACCACCACAAGCAAGGATATAGTCCTTAAAGTCCTCGCCTGCTTTAGGGTCAAAAATGCCATCTTCCTCAAAACGACCAAAAGCGTCAGCAGCTAAGACCTCAGCCCACTTATAGCTATAGTAGCCAGCGCTATAGCCGCCTGCAAAAATATGGCTAAAGCTATCTGGGAAGCGAGCATTTTCATATTGAGGCACTACCGCAACTAAGTCTTTAACCTCATTTAAGATCTCATAAACACGAGCACCTTTTTGTGCTTGGTACTCAAGGTGTAATCTAAAATCAAATAAGGCAAACTCAAGCTGTCTTAACATAGCCATAGCAGACTCAAAATTCTTAGCACGAATTAAGGCCTCTAACTTATCTTTTGGCAATGGCTCACCAGTCTTTTCATGAGCAGATAAGAAGTTTAATACCTCCTCTTGCCAAGCGTAGTTTTCCATAAATTGGCTAGGTAACTCTACGGCGTCCCAAGGTACACCATTAATACCAGAGACATCAGCAATATCAATGCGAGTTAGTAATTGATTGAGGCCATGACCAAATTCGTGGAATAAAGTAACTACCTCATCATGGGTTAACAGACTCTCCTTGCCATTCATTGGAGGAGTAAAGTTGCACACTAAATAAGCTACAGGCAACTGTAAAGAACCATCAGAGCGATAACGGCGGCTCATGCACTCATCCATCCAGGCACCACCACGCTTACCTTCTCTGGCAAAAAGATCCATATAGAAGGTACCCATCTTGGAGCCAAAGCGATCATAAATGTCATAGCAATTGACATCTTTATGCCATACATCAACACCAAAACGAGGACGGAAAGAAACATTAAAGAGGCGCTGAGCACACTCAAATAAACCAGCTACTACCTTGCTGACACCAAAATAAGGTCTTAGCTCTTGAGGATCATAAGAGTACTTGCTTTGGCAAAGCTTTTGGGAATAAAAAGCTACATCCCAAGGCTCAAGCTCACCCTCTAAACCTTGCTCGTGAGCAAAGTCTTTAAGCTCTTGAACTTCTTTTTGACCCTGAGCTTTAGACTTTTTAGCTAAATCTACTAAAAAGTCGATTACATCCTTAGGATCATGGGCCATCTTAGTGGCTAAAGATAAATGGGCATAGCTGTCATAACCTAAGAGCTGAGCCTCTTCTGCACGTAAAGCCATGATCTTTTCAATGTTGTCTTGATTGTCCCATTGCTTAGCATTTGGGCCCTGATCTGAGGCTCTAGTAACGTAAGCAATATAAAGCTCTTTACGTAACTCACGGTCTTCTACATAGGTCATAAAAGGCAGATAAGATGGGATGTCTAAAGTAAAGACCATGCCCTCTAAATTACGCTTTTTAGCCTCAGCTTGAGCTTGCTTTTGTTGTGGTAGTGGCAAGCCTTTTACTTTATCAGCATCGCTAATATGTAAAGTAAAGCCCTGAGTAGCATCTAATACATTGTTAGCAAAGTTTGACTGTAATTGAGAAAGCTCTGCTGAAATTTCAGCAAAACGCTTTTGCTTATCCTCTGGTAAATCAATACCGCTTAATCTAAAGTCACGTAAAGAATTTTCAATAGACTTCTTTTGTGCAGTAGTTAATAAAGAAAAAGCATCAGAGCGACTGATTTTCTTTAATACCTCGCATAGAGGCTTATATTGGCCAACAAAGGTTGAATACTCGGCCATTAAAGGTAGGCACTCATCGTGAGCCTTACGGAGCTCTTCAGTATTACAAACGCCATTTAAATGGGACACCACTGACCAAATTTTAGAAAGCTTATCATCAGCCTCCTCAATAGGAGCCATGACATTATCCCAAGTTGGGTCATTTTCGTGGATTTTTACCACAGACTTGATGACCTCTACACTGTTATCAATAGCACTTTTTACCGCATCTAATACATGCTCAGGCTTTACTAAAGAAAAGTTTGGAAGGCCCTGTAAACTAAGTAACGGATTGGAAACAAGTTCGCTCATCAAAAACCTCAGATCAAAAATGATATTGTCCAGATGTACTAAATTACCCACATAAAAAGCAGAAAACTACATCTTAATTCCCTTTTAGACTAACACTAAAAACTTAGCAACAATGCATCTTATGCCAAAATAGTGAGAATTACCTCACTATTTTCACCTCAAAACTATTCCATTCGTTAGCAATCAACAGGCTTATTTATAGCTTTTGAGCTTTATTTCATAGATACATAGAAGCGCACATTTGCGCTCTATCATATAAAAGCTATAATATTGAGCCCTATTACTTAAAAATTAACTAAACTATAAGCTATATCCCAAGACTGATTGGAACTTAATTTCATTAGCTTAAGTCTAAATTGGATATAAGGTCTTTTGCCTAAAGTCTGTAATTAATCACTACTTGCTTGATATGACCAAGCAAAATAATTTCTTAACACTGTTGAGCAAAAGCTATCCTGGATTTAATTAAAAGAGACATTAATATAGCTCTTAAGCACGATCGCCATAGTTGATTATTGATTTGAGGCGACAACTACAAGGGTCTTTTTGTTTATGACTGAAACTATTCAAGATGAATCTTTAGATTTGCTTACAGCCCTAAAGGAAAAAATTAGCGAGTATGAGCTTGATGCTCTTTTAATTCCTCATGATGATGAGTACTTATCAGGCGATCTCACTCCTGACTGTGAGCGTATTGCAACTTTGACTAACTTTACTGGCTCTGCTGGTTTTGTATGTGTAACTGTTAGCCAAAAAGAAGAGTTTCCGATCCAAGTTAGCAGCCAAAAAGATGAACATCAGTTGTTAACTATTGACCACCCTCAAGCTGTATTTGTTGATGGCCGCTATACTGTTCAAGTTAAAGAGCAAGTTGATGATGATGTTTATAATACTTTCAACTTTTCAGAAGTTTCCCCTTGTGATTATTTAATAGCGCTCTTACCTAAAAAAGCTAAAGTGGGCGTTGATTTACGCTGCGTTAGCTATCAATACTATCAAAGACTACAAAAGGAACTTGAGCTCTCAGGCATTGAGTTAGTAGCTTTAGAGGAAAATTTGTTTGACCAGGTATGGAAAGACAGACCAAGCCCTGTATGTGCTCCTATTGAAATTTATCCTGATGAGTTTAATGGCTGCCCAAGTCTACAAAAGAGACAAAATCTAGCCAAGGCCTTACGTGATCGTGGCTTAGATGCCACTATTATTTCTCGCCCTGAGACTGTGTGCTGGTTTTTAAATATCCGTGGCCGTGATCGTGAGTTCTTACCTGTATTAAATTGTCGCTTAGTAGCCTATGCTAATGAGGCTGTAGAGTGGTATTTAAACCTTGAACACTTAACCGATGAAATCCAAGCCAACCTTGAGGATCACGTAGGTCATATTGACATCTTCCCTGAGGCAGGTTTTGATGATGTTTTAGAGCGTTTAAGTCACTCTAATTGTAAGGTGCACGTTGACTCTCAGAGCACTAATGCCCATATTTTCCAAGTATTAGAAAGTAAAGGTGCTCAAGTAGTTGAGGGT
The DNA here is from genome assembly GCF_023050945.1 of Anaerobiospirillum sp. NML120448. Classification (GTDB taxonomy): domain Bacteria; phylum Pseudomonadota; class Gammaproteobacteria; order Enterobacterales; family Succinivibrionaceae; genus Anaerobiospirillum. The sequence continues at coordinate 24,345 of NZ_JALKIM010000038.1, forward strand.
TTAGGCTTATGTGAGTTAGCTAAAGCCTGTAAGAATCCTAATGAGCTAGCAGGTGAACATAAGGCCCATTTAAAAGATGGCGTGGCTATGTGCCGTTTCTTAGCTTGGCTTGATGATATTACTAAAGCTGACAACCTTACTGATTTAGAGGCCTATCAAAGAAGAACTGAGGACTTAGATGAGGCAGTATTAGCCGAGAAAGCTGAATACTTTAGAAAGATTGAAGGCGACTATATTGAGCCATCCTTTGCCACCATTTCAGCTTTAGGCCCTAATGCTGCTATGTGTCACTACAACCATGCTGAGGTGGCCCTACCACGTAAATTTGGCAAAGATCCTTTGTATTTAATTGATTCTGGTTCCCAATACTTAGAGGGCACCACTGACATTACTCGTACTATCTTAGTAGGCCCAAATTTAACTGATGAAATGATGCTCAAGTACACCTTGGTACTTAAGGCTCATATTGCTTTGGCCTCTACCATTTTCCCTCGTGGTACCTGCGGTATGCAGCTTGATGCTATTGCCCGTCGTCCTTTATGGGAGCATGGTCTTGATTATGAACACGGCACAGGCCATGGCGTAGGCCATTTGCTAGCTGTTCATGAGGGCCCTCAAAATATCTCAACTAAGAGCTCTACCGTACCGCTTGAGGTCGGCATGGTAACCTCCATTGAGCCTGGTTACTATGAGGCTGATGAGTATGGCATTAGACTTGAGAACCTTTATGAGGTTTGCCAATGTCGAGAGCCTGGATGTCAGCATATGTTGTGCTTTGAGCCACTAACCTTAGTACCATTTGATACTAGACTTATCATTAGAGAAATGCTCTCTCCTAGTGAGCGTAGCTGGCTTAACGATTACCATCAGAATGTATTAAGCATTATTAAAAATACTGCTACTACCATGTCTGATTTAGAAGTTAGCTTCTTAACCGAAGCTACTGCGGCTATTTAAACTTACTTAAAGCCTAAAATTATGGTTTTAGGCTTTATCTTTATTGAAGAATTACCATGCTTTGGTTTAAAAATAGTTTACCTAATGCTCTGTATAGTCAAACGCGACTCCAGCAAGCTCCACAAATTGCGGTCAAAGCTAGCGACTACAGCATATTAGAGCGCCCAAGTAACTTTCATAAACGTCTTTTAGAGCTCATTGCGCAGGCTAAAGAGCGCATTATGATGACTATGCTCTATTTGAATGACGACGAAGCGGGCAATGAAATCATGCAAGCCTTATATGAGGCTCAAAAAAAGAATCCGCAGCTTTATATTAGAGTTTATGTGGACTTTCATCGTGCCTGCCGTGGCTTGATTGGTGGCAAGGGCGATCAACCTACTAATGCCCAAATGTATGCTCGTTATGCCCATCAGGCTGATCATGCACCAGCAATTTATGGTGTACCTGTTAAAAGACGAGAGCTTTTTGGTGTGATGCACTTAAAGGGCTTTGTTTTTGATGATATTGTGTTCTACACAGGCGCTAGCGTTAACAATGTGTATTTAAATTACAATAATGCTAAATACCGTTTAGATCGCTATCATGAAATTCACTCTAAAGAGCTAGCCGACACTCTGTGCCAATATACCACTGAGTCTTTCCATCAAAATTTTGCTGTTCAAGACTTTTCAAGTAATGCTATCAAGCCTGCTAAAGATATTAAGGTTGATATTAAGGCTCTCCAGCGTAGTCTTACTACCAGCCAATACTCTTTTAAAGGCTGTAAAAAGCTCAAAGAGGATGAGATCGGCATTACTCCTATTGCAGGTTTGGGCAAGCGTAATAATTTGCTCAATAAGTCGATACTATGGGCTATTGCCTCAGCTCGTAAGAGTGTCTTTATTTGTACTCCTTATTTTAATCCTCCTAAGAATTTACAAGAGCACTTAGAGATGGCTATTGAGCGAGGAGTAGAGGTAACTTTAGTAGTTGGTGATAAGGTAGCCAACGACTTTTATATTGATCCTGCTAAGGAATTTTCTAGCATTGGTGCTATTCCTTACGTATATGAGCAAAACCTGATTGACCTTATCAATCGTCATCAGAAATATATTGATGAGGGCAAGCTTAATATTTACTTATGGAGAGATGGTGTTAATACCTACCATCTTAAGGGTTTATTTATTGACCGTCATTTAGCTATTGTTACAGGCAATAATTTAAACCCTCGTGCTTGGGCTCTGGATTTAGAAAATGGTCTTTTTATCCAAGATCCAAACCATTTGCTCCAAGAAAAGTTTATGCATGAAAAGCAGTATATACTGCGTCACACCACTAAGGTGAGTTCCTCACAAGATCTTGAGCGCTTTGAGGATTACCCTGAACAGGTGCAAAAAATCTTAAAGAAGGTGCGCCGCTTACGAGCCTCTTTCATTCTCAAAAAGCTTCTCTAAATTAAAAACCCTCATCTTTCTTACCAGCTAGATGAGGGTTTATTCTTGTGCTCAGTACCAATTAAGATTAAATATCAAGTCAGTTCGTTTATGTCATTTCTAGTGCTAGTCTGTTAGTTAATTACATTGACTAAGCCCAATCTTGATCTAGCACCAAGAATATCTTTTGCTACTATTCTTAATTTCCAAATTTGTATTTGTAATTGCATTAAGGGCTATCCCCTCCCTTAATCTTAAATAATCACTTAGTTTTCTTGTTTTAGCGCTGGTTCATTGCCACTAACTGACCACAAAAAACCTATCAGGTCAGCACTAATACAAAAACTCTTAATAATAAGAGGCTCTTATTATGTCGTGGCCCCTCAAACTAACAATTTATGCTATTTGCATTTACTTTACCTCAGCAAGCTACACCATGTGTATACCTTTCTTGCCTGTTTATTTATTAGAACTGGGCGCGCCTAAGGAAAGTATTGAATTATGGACAGCCTTAGTCTTCTCGTCCTGCTTTTTAATTGCGGGCATTATGGCACCTGTGTGGGGAAAGATTTCTGATATTAAAGGCAAGAAGTCTATGGCCATGCGCTCTGCCTTGCTCTTGTGTGTCAGCTACTCTTGTGGCGGTATTGTTACAGCACCTATTCAGCTTTTAGGTATGCGTATTATCCAAGGATTTGCCAATGGCTATTTGCCTGTAGTTTTATCCATGGTTTCCTCCCAAAGTCCTAAAGAAAAGTTAGCCACTTCCCTTAGTATTATTCAATCATCCCAATTAGTAGGAACAGTAAGTGGCCCTTTAATTGGAGGACTGTTAGCTGATGTCTATGGCTATCGTGCCTCTTTTATTATTTCAGGTATCTTCTTAGCCATTGTCGTAGTAATCACTTATCTCACTCCAGAGAGCAAAAATACTGATGAAATTACCACTACCAAAACCAGTATTTTCCAAGATTTAAAGCATTGCTTTATTACTCGTGATATTTTTGAGCTTTTATTGTTGTTCTTTATTTTACAAATAGCCATGTTAGCCACTAATCCTTTAATGGCGCTTTATGTATATGAGCTCTTAGGTAGTTTTGACAATATTGGCTTTTATGCAGGCCTAGCTTGCTCTATTCCACCTTTAGTAGGAGCCTTTTTCTCTCCTTTATGGGGTATGTTTGGCCAAAAGAAAGGCTACTACAAAGTAATGTCCTTAACCTTCTTGGGATCAGGTATTTTTACTCTATTACAAGGCAGTGCCAGCAACTACTATAGTTTGCTCATTTACTCTGGTGTCTTAGGTCTCTTTATTGTTGGCATTATGCCCTCACTTACTGCCTCTTTAACTGTAGCTACCAGCAGTGATTTTAGAGGACGTGCCTTTGGTGCTTTAACTATGGCTGGCCAGTTTGGCGCTATGTTTGGCCCATTTTTAGGAGCAGCGGTAAGTAAAAACTACTCCATTTCATATCAGTTTTACTTATCAGGCCTCATCTTAATAGCTTTAAGTATGTTTCTTTCCTATCGTATCTATCAAAAGCGTAATGACAAACTCACAACCTAAAAAGAATCATGGCTAAATGCCATATAGTTCCCATTTCTTTGTCTTGCCTTAAGGCTTATCTTATTCGTTAAAATGCTATAATTAAGCCATCAAAAGATTAATTTAATAAGTGATGAGGAAGTCATGGCAGGACAAGATGAACCATTTCTTGCTACGCCTTTGTCTTGCATGAGTGGCGTAGCAACACAAACTTTAAGTAAGTTAGACAAGTTAAACCTTCATAACCTTAACGATTTGTTATTCAATATTCCTTTTCGTTATGAAGATCGCACTTACATTAGCTCTGCTCACAACCTACCTCAAGAGCAGACTAACTCCTTGTTTTTGCTTACCATATCTTCATTGCCTAAATTTAAAACTAAGCTTACTGAATTTACTACTCATGATCATGAGGGTACCCAAGTAAAATTAGCTTTTTTTAATATGACTAAATACCAGTTACAACTGCTTCCTGTAGGTACAGTCATATTAGCTTGGGGCAATATGCGCTTTGATACTTATGGCCCTGTACCAAAGCCTGTTTTGTTTCACCCTAACTTCCATATAGTAGAGGATAATGAACTCTCATTACCTACTAGACTCTCTCCTATTTACCACTTAACTCGTGGACTTAGCATCGATAAAATGAGAGAGCTTGTTAGCAGCGCCTTAAAAGTACTATCAGTGCACCCATTAGATGAATTAGTACCACCAAGGCTCAATCCCTACCATATGGACATTAGCACAGCTTTATTGCTCTGCCATAACCCTCCTGTTAGAGAAGATCATGGTGTTGTCCACTTGGAGGCTTTACCAAGCTTTCAACGTATTTGTTATGAAGAGCTCATAGCTTACAAACTTTGTATTTTAGAGTTAAAAGCCCGTCAATGGAGTAAGGCAGCGCCCGCCCTTGAATATAGTAAGGAAAGTCATGATCAACTCTTAAAGACCCTACCTTTTGAGCCTACTAATGCTCAAAAGCGTGTTTACCAAGAGATTATGCAAGACTGCTTAGTCAATAAAGCCATGAATCGCTTAGTACATGGTGATGTAGGCTCAGGTAAAACCTTAGTGGCGGCTATGGTTATGGAGCAATTTGCTCACAATGGCTATCAATGTGCCATGCTAGCGCCTACTGAACTGCTAGCCAAACAACATCATAGGAAAATTAGTGAGTTGTTTGCTCCTTTAGGTTATGAGGTAGTGCTAGTTACTGGCAGCTTAAAGAAGGCTGAACGTACTGAGGTCTTTAACAAAGCTAAAACAGGCTCAGCTAAAATCTTTGTTGGCACTCATGCTCTTTTCCAAAAAGATTTAATGTATCAAAACTTAGCCTTGAGCATTGTAGACGAGCAACATCGCTTTGGTGTTGACCAAAGAGAGGCCCTGTTAGATAAAGCCCCTCAAGGAAGTGCAGCTCACGAATTATTAATGACTGCTACCCCTATTCCTCGTTCTTTACAATTAGCTTTATTTGCTGATACCGATGTTTCTACCATCGATGAATTACCTAAAGGACGTACCCCTATTAAAACCTCATTGATCTCCCAAGATCGTATCGATGAGGTGGCCCAGCGCCTAAGACATCATTGTCAGAATGGTAATCAGGCTTATTGGGTTTGCCCTTTAGTAGAGGATAATGAACTACTTAAGGCAACCTCAGCTAAAGAGCGCTTCCAATACTTAAGTAACAACTTGCCTGAGTTAAAAATTGGATTGCTCCATGCGCAAATGAGTGATAAAGAAAAAAATTCCACTATGGAAGACTTTATCAAAGGAGACATTAATATCCTGGTAGCGACCACCATTGTTGAGGTAGGCGTAGATGTACCAAACGCTAGTGTAATTGTAATTGAGAGTGCTAATCAGCTAGGTTTAGCTCAATTACACCAATTACGAGGACGTGTAGGCCGTGGCTCTAAAGAGTCATATTGTTTATTAATCTATAATACCTACTCAGAACCTAGTGTTAATAAGCAAGAGGAAGATAGAAGACAAAGAGCTCGTCAACGTTTAGAGATCATGCGTAGCACCACTAATGGATTTGAAATTGCCAACCAAGATTTGCAAATGCGTGGTCCAGGCGAGTTCTTTGGTACTAATCAAGCAGGTAAAGAGAATTTCCGTTTTGCTGATTTAAATCGTGATTATGACTTAATCACTAATGCCGATAATGCGGCTAAAGATATTTTTGCTAATGATATGCTCACTGCTCATAATTTGATTTTACGATGGTTTCCTAAAGTTTTGGATGTTGATAATGGCAAACTATCATATGCAATGGAGCAAGTAGTCAACAAAGTAATTAGCTAATTACTAGTAATGGATTGAAATATGGTCGGTCTTTACCATAAAAGACGAGCCTCACGCTCCTCTTCAAGTAAATTATTACGTTTCTTTATACGCCTATCCTTTATTTTGGGCGTTTTTATCGTAGTAGGCTTTACCCTAACTGCGCTCTTTTTTAATGGCTCTCAGGTAAAGGGCCCATTATCTATTTACTTAAGCTCAAAGTTTAATATGGAAGTAAGCATAGGAGATGCTGAATTTTCTCCTATCTATCCTGATGTTATCAAACTCTATAACGTTACCTTTGGCAAATCTAAAATTGGAGAGCTCTACGTTGAGTACGATCTCAGATCAGCTATGGGCAGCGATGAGCTTAGAATTACAGATCTTTATTTAAATAAAATTAATATTGATCCTAACGATCTGTTAACAGTTGCTAATTCCAAATTAGGCTTTAACTCTATTAGAGCCCAAACAGCCAGATTCTACGGCACACCTTTACGTACCACCTTTTTAAATGCTCCTAGCGCTACTGTTCGTCTTGAGAATGTTACTTATAGCGCTCAAGAGGGACTAACTTTTCGCTCTGGAGCTTTAAGTACTGGTAAGGCTCGTTTATTTAACGACGAAGTAAAAAGCTTTAATATTGAATTTACCCATAATGATAAAGGTATTGCTATCAATAACTTTAGTGCAGGTATTTTAGGTGGTACCGTTACTGGTCATGGCACCTACAATATCATCAGCAATGAGCATAACTCCTTATCTGATGGTGATATACCTAGCTCTAATACGCCTCCTATCAGTGCTGAGATTTCTTTAGATGAGCTCAACCTATCAAAAGTCATTATTAATCAAGGATTGCGTGCCCCAAAAAATGTTAAGTTAAGTGCTCGTAAGACTAATTTAACTGACGTTATTTTTACCAATAATATCTTAGGTAACCAATCTGAGGGCAAAAAGCCATCTGAGCAGTCAAAGTTATTTGCCAAACCTAACTCTAAGAGTACACCAGCTCCTATCACTCCTGAGGAGTCTGAATCCCAATACCTAAGCTATATTATGCAGGGTATTAATGGCACTATTGATGACCTCTATATTGACCATGACGACATCGAAGGTATGTTTGAAGGCCATATAGACGAGATTTCTTTCCCTAATCTGCAAACAACTTTTGAAAACAATAATGCCATTGCCAGTTTTGAAAACAACAAGATGGAGTTTGACTTAAAAGGCAATCTCTATGAGGGTACCTTTAATAGCATTGGTAGTTTAGATTTAACTAAAAAGCGCCTTAGCGTTACTGAATTGCGCATGAGTAAGAATAAACTGGCACTTAATAGACCACGTTTAGACTTTATTAAAAAGCAATTTTCTGATCATAGCTTGTTCATTAAGAATGCTAAGTTTAACCAATTAGAGTTCTTGTCCTATATCAATAGCTTGCCTTTGTCTATTCAATCTATTTCAGGCACAGCTAACAATATCTTTGTGCATCCTACTGTGCTTAAAGATTTAGAGACCAAAATCTCTCAAGCTCAAAACAATAAAACACCTAAACACAAGCATAACCAGAACAATATCCCAGATGAGGTCGATAACTTTTATAAGATATTGTCCTATTTAACTTTGGACGATAAGGCTATTGCTGAGTCTAAAGAGGAAAGTCTTAACTTAAGTAAACACAAGTTTATGATTAATCCTGATATTTATAGTGATAGTCAGGATAATCGTAATGTCATTAAAGATAATAGCCCATCAAGTTTGAACCTCAATCTGATAAACATGCTCTACTCAAATCTTTTAATGTCTGATACTAAGGTCAATTTAAAGCTTGATAAAAACGGCCTGGCCATTGATGTGCCTAAAATGCGCTTTAAAGAGTCTTCTTTAAGTGCTCAAGCCTATCTTGCTTTACAAGAAAAGTTGCCAAGCAAGTTTACTCTTAAAGCTAAAGACTTTGAGAGCGCTGATCTCAACTCCAATTTGATAGGTCATATGTTAACTGGCAAGATCAATTTAGACTTAGATATTGAAAGTACTTGTGTAGATAAGATCAATAATATTCGCAGCTTGCTCTCTCATAGTGATGGCAATATCTCTTTGAACTCATCAGCTATGTTAATTGCAGACTTTGGTCTTGATCTTATTAATGGAGGAAACTCCGATAGTTATAAGCTATCAACTACCGAGTTACTTAGCGCCATTCAAGGCAGCGTAGCTGGTATTAATAATCTTAAGGCCCAAGCTCAAATTGTTAATGGCGAAGTTAATATTAATAGCACAGCCTCTTTAGTAACCTCTAATCTAAGTTTAAATAGTAAAGTAAACATTAATGAAGATAGCATCTCAGGACGTGCTTATTTGATTAGTCGCTCTAAAGATAGCTCTACTCAAGTAACCATATCTGGCAACATGGACGACCCTATCTTTAATATTAAAGCTTTACGTCGAGGAGAAAAGCGCCCAGGTCTTTACCTGCCGCAATACCAAAACACTGCCGTAGCTAAAGAACAAACCGATGCTGCCTCAGTACTCAAAGGCAAAATAGCCGCACCCGCAACTCCAACAGCAGCAGCTAGCGCTGCTGCCGCTGGCGCTGCTGTTGAGAGCAAGCAGGAGCAAGAAGCCCCTGCAAAGCCTGAGGGGGCGGAAAAGCCTGAAAGCTCAGCTAATAGCGATAGCAAGTCTAGTGAGGCTATGAGCGCTGCTGTTGAGAGCAAGCAGGAGCAAGAAGCCCCTGCAAAGCCTGAGGTGGCGGAAAAGCCTGAAAGCTCAGCTAATAGCGATAGCAAGTCCAGTGAGGCTATGAGCGCTGCTGTTGAGAGCAAGCAGGAGCAAGAAGCCCCTGCAAAGCCTGAGGTGGCGGAAAAGCCTGAAAGCTCAGCTAATAGCGATAGCAAGTCCAGTGAGGCTATGAGCGCTG
>NZ_JALKIM010000039.1 GCF_023050945.1 Anaerobiospirillum sp. NML120448
GCATAACTCCTTTTTTTATGATGTTGTTTAGTTATGCCTCCTATCATACACAAAAATTTCTCCCCTCTCATAATTAGTTATTTATCAGATTTTTTATCTTTACCGTTCTTAATTAGGAAATCATGAGTCAGGTTAGCCGTGGTAAGGGATAAAACGAGCTTGCTAAAGGTGGAGCTTGCAGGCCAATGTATAAGGCTGGACCTTTAATAAGGCAAAACCAAAATACCAGCATCCTTGCCCAATTTTATTAACAACATGAGCTTGGATAATATGACTTTAATTAAAGTGCTGAACAAACGCTAATGAACAGGAGATTGGAGAGGAAATATTTGTAGGCAGCTAGTTAAGAAAATTAGAACACATTGGCTGTTTTTTAGGGACTAGATTGATGGCAAGAAGGCTTGCAAGCAAGCTTTATTGCAGGTAGAAAGGCTTGCAAGCAAGCTTTCTTTCTTGGTTGATAGCTTGCTTGCATGATAAAGAGATTACTATTGTAAGAAATAGTTAGTGGTGCTGTTGGTATGGTCTTGCTCTACTTCTTTGGCAATTTTCTTAATGAAATCTTTGATACTCAAAGTATAGGCAACTGTAACCTTTGTGTGCTGAGGTACTAAAAATTCTGTTACACCATATTCGCTAGCACCATTATTACCATCAGCTCTAAGAGCATGAGCCCAATCGTAGGTATAACCAATACGTGTCCATGGGTAATCATGCTGGCTAAAATAAGAGGCAATGATATTTTTGTTAAACCATGACTTAAAGCTATCTAGACTGTGAGTGTGGTAAGTGCCTTGCACATTTTCGTGAGATAATTCCTGATCTGAACTAATAGCAGCTTTGAGCAAAGCCTTTTTGCGTTCAGTTATTTGAGGATCTGCAAGCTCAGCATTGGCCTTATTTTTACTAGCTTGGGATAATGCCTTTTCTAGCTCTTTAGCTTTTTCTAAACTCTTAGCCTGAATATAAGAGTGTACTTGAATACCAGCAAATTCCTCTTTGGACTCTTCAAACGAGCCAGATGGCTCTTGATTAAAGACATCTGTTCTATAGGCAGGACGCAAAACGTCCTCAGGATGTACCCAGATAGCGGTAATATGAGTGCTCTTACGCTCTGCTGGCATACCTAATAATTGATTAAGACGCAATGTCCAATTGGTAACACCATTACTATTGCGGCCATACCAGGCTTTAAATTCCTTATCTGTAAATGACCAACACTGATATGGCAACTTCATATCAGTACCTTCGATATAAGAATCAGGATAAGCATGTAAGCTTAGTAATAGCACTCTATCTTGATCATCATAGGTAACAAACTGTGAGTTCTTATCTAATGAGACTAAAGGTAATAATTCCTCCTCCTCAATAGTTAAGGCATCCTTTACGGCATTGATATAGCGCATGTCTTGACCAAGATATTTATTATTAAACTCAGCTGCTGCAACATCACTGGCGTAAATTACACATTCAGGACACTTAGGACATTGCTCACTATAAGCTTTAGACTCGCTCTCAGTAGCATTTTGCTCAGCTACTTGTTCAGCTTTAGAATCTAAATTTTGTTCAGTGTTTTGCTCGGCTACTGCCTGCAACATATAGCAGCTTGTTAAGCTTAATACTGCTATCTTGAACCAACTAAGCACTTTCATCTTGTATCGCTCTCCTTTGAGCTTTTTTCGTGAGTTGCTCTTTAAGTTTATTTCTAGGCTCAATTAGAGCTATAGGGCCATTTTGCATGGTTTAAAAATATGGCTAAACTTATAAGATCACGTCCACACACAGCCTTTGTCTAACCTTATTAGGCTGTACTATTACCGAAGATATTCTGTTAACTAACCTTTAACTATCTTAATAGCTAATATGACTAGCTACCTGTGAAGCTATGTTTTTTTCCCAGCTTTAACTATTACAAAGCTAAAGCATGAGATATGTCAGCCTCTTTCATGCAAAAAATAAACAATCGATCTAGTTTATCTTAAATAAAGGCAAAGTTCGGTGATTTACCTTACAAAAGTTTAAAGGCACACTAAAAATTTAAATAAGAAAAGCCAAGTTGCTTCAACAAAGATAGTTTATTTGCCTGCTAAGCTATGTACAAACTAGCACTACCTGCTTAAAACTCATGCATAAGCAACCAAATAGCGCTAGGAATTTTAGGCTAAACAAACACTCATCTTAAGCGCCCGCTCATAGCTGCTCAGGCATGCTCACGAAAGCCAATGGCTACATGTAGCTACTCATTGCTGCACTGGATACTCATGACTGCTAATGGCTGTTTGGAATTTCTGTCTTGAGACTCTTTAGATTAAGCTTGGCAAATAATAGAAGTTAACACTATTTATGTTTATATTTGCTATTACTGAGACTATAGTCTTAGGCATATATGGAAGCTCAATTTTGAGAAGTTGCTCTGGGCATGAAACCTTTTTTGTGTTGAAGTTTTTGCTATCTCAAGACATATCACATGTTTAATTGAATGCGAGCCATTAAACTACGAACTACCCCTCATTTTTAACGACTGCCTCTTCTAGTGTTACCTAATAAAGATACGTTTTAATCAGCCGTTTTGCTATGTTTTCCGATCTAAAATATTGACTATTTTTTTTTTTACGTTAGAATTGTATGTAACATTTATTTCATATACGCATTCTGTATGTGTATCTATGGAAGCCTTGTGTATTACTTACTCTGTTTAAGTCATACAAGTTAATCAAATTGCTTTAAATAATTCTCTATTAGCCTATACCAAATCCCTCACAAACCAAGGCATTGATATGTTCTTGGGCTTTATTATTGTAGTTTAGTGTATGGCCTAAAGATATAGGTTTTGCAATGAGAATCGTTTCTTTTAGCTAATATTTTGGTGAAAAGATGAACCTTAATTTAAAAAAGCACGGTGCTATTACTGCTACCTTTTTAGCCTTATCCTTAATGACCACTGGCTGTATGACCAATACTCATGCTGTCAAAGAAGAAAATATCACTATAGCTAAAGCTCAAAGCGAAATCAAAAAAGGCATGTCTAGCGCTGAGGTTATTGATGTTTTAGGTAGTCCAAACATGGTATCTACTGATACTCAAGGCCGTGAGGTTTGGGTTTATGACAAAATCTCAACTAACTACAACTCATCTTCAGCCTCTGGCAGCTTATTAGGCCTCTTATTTGGAGGTAGCGGCGGTGGTTTGGGTGGTGCCAGTGCCAGCACAGCCTCTGCATCAACCAACCAACGAACCCTTACTATCGTAGTTAAGTTCGATGAGATCTATAAGGTTCGTGATGTTTCCTATCGTTCATCTTCTTTCTAATATTTGCTTTAAGTAATCAAACTAACTATGAAGAAAATCTCTCTCATCATGGCTTTTGCCATGGCTTTTATCCTTAATGGATGTGCTTCTCCTGATTATTCACAATACTACAAGTTATCTCCTGAATATCTACAGGTGCGTCAAGTACAAACCCGTATATATGAGACTGATGATGCTGAGCAATTATTAACAGCCTCTACACACGTACTGCAAGACCTTGGCTATATCGTAGAAAAGAGTGATTTTGACTTAGGTCTATTATCTTGCTACAAGGATCATGAGGCTGTTGAAGCTGATCAAGTAGTTGGCCGTTTCCTTATTGCTTTATTAGCAGGTGTAGATATTGGTAATGATGTTGTTCAGCGCATTAAAGTTACCCTTGTTGTCTCTTCAATTAAAGATAATCCAAAGAAGAAAGTAGTACGTGTCTCTTTTGTACGTGCTGTAACCAATACTCACAATGTTACTCGCTTCGAACTCATTTTAGAGCCTACCATCTATCAAGAGTTCTACAACAAGTTAAGTCAGTCTGTATTCTTAACTGCTGAAAAAATTTAATTATTAATTAACCTATTTCAATAAAACTCCATTATTAGGAACGGATTTTTTCCGATTACGAGATTATGAAAATGAAAAAATTAGCAGTAGTTTTAGCAGTTACCTTATGTGCTTCTTTTACAGGTTGTACTTCTTTAAACGAGGCTGTTCTTGGCGATGGTAGTGAAACTCAGGTACAGACCCGTAGCTATCAAACAAAAATCTTTGAAGCACCAGATGTTGATACTGCTATTAAGGCTGTAATTGCCACTATGCAAGACGTAGGCTTTGTTATTGATAATGCTGATGCTCGTGTAGGCACTGTAACTGGTACATCATTCCACAATGCCTCTCGCTTATCAGTAACTGTTCGCAAGTATGGCGATAATCAAGTACAAGTTCGCGCTAATGCTCAATCTGGCCTTGAAATTATTAGAGATCCAATTGCGTATCAAAACTTCTTTAACTCTTTAGCCAAGTCCCTATTCTTAATTGGCGAAGACGTTAACTAGTTGAGCTTATATTGAATCTTCCCTTAACTAAAACATAAGCTCTGAGCTTTGTCTTAGGAAAATTTATCCTTACTAAAATATCTTAGATCCCAGCTCTCAAACCACTGGGATCTAAATTAATAATCACAGAGTAATTAGTATGTTTAAAAAAGCATTTTTCTTAGGTCTTGCGATCTTATCAATGTCTTTAGCTTTTAACGCTCAGGCCAAAGACGTATATGTTAATGGCTATACCCGCTCTGATGGCACTCAAGTACGTGGCCACTATCGTTCTGGCCCTGACAATAGCTTCGACAACAATTGGAGCACTGAGGGCAACACCAATCCATATACTGGTGAGCGTGGTACTCTTGAGCGCCGTGGCTACTAATTTTTCTTACTAGCCTTAACGCTTACCCATCTTTTATAAGCCTTGCTTTAAGTAAGAAAGTCAAAGGCTTAAAGCCCAATCCTAACTTATATTTTACTAATCCTCATTTAGAATTGAGCCTTATATATTTCTTAGCAATTACTATTGCCATCGCAAACAAACATTATTGCTATTGTGATCATTAATTCCTATTTTTAGGGAGATCATATTAAATTGTATATACCCCCATCTTTCGATTTAAAGCCTGAACTTGTGGCTGAACATACATCAAACAACTCCTCTATGTGCTCAAACAATGAAGAGCAACCAGTGCTTGCTTGTACAAATGAGCCAGAACCAAAACCTGTAGCTGCTAATTCCCTAGATGACTCCTCTACATGCTCAAAAAACGAAGAAAAACCAGTACTTGCTTGCAAGAGTGATGAGGTAAGCAGCAATCTTGTTTTAGAGTCATTGATAGGCATGGTTATAGAATCATGGCGTTTTGTTAAAAGCTATCACAGCATGGCTATCAAATTACCAACAAATGATCAAACAAAACATCTAAATAAACTTAGATACTTTCAGCGTCAACTTAATATTCAATTAGCTAAATCTAATATCAGCATAGTTAGTTGCGAAGGACAAGTTTATCAAGAAGGTATGGCAGTAAGTGCCATTAACTTAGATGAGTTTTCCCACGAAGACACTCTAATAGTTGATCAGGTTATAGAGCCTATCATTATGGGTTCTAATGGTTTACTGCATACAGGTATTGTTACCTTAAAGAAACAAGAGGGTAAATAATGAAACACTTTATTGGTATTGACCTAGGCACTACCAACAGTGCTATTTGTTCGTTTGATGGTGAAAATACCCGTATTTGGAAAAGCCCAGAACAAAATGATGTTACTCCTTCTGCTTTATACTTCGATCGTAGAGGAAATAAGTTTGTAGGCAAGCGAGCATATGACGCAGCACCTCACAGCCCTGAGAATGCTACATTACTCTTTAAAAGATTAATGGGAACCAGTACTCCTATTGATATTAAGGCTCTTGATAGAAGCTTGTCTCCAGAGGAGTGCTCTAGTGAAGTACTCAAAGTTTTATTTGGCTACTTACCAGAAGAAATTCGCAATAGCGAAGATATTGGCACTGTAATTACTGTTCCTGCTGCATTCAATCAGATGCAAAAAGATGCCACTATGCAGGCAGCCCAGATGGCTGGCTTAGGTGCAGTCACACTAATGCAAGAGCCTGTTGCTGCGGTAATGAGCGTAATGCGTCATACCAAGCAAGATGGCTTATTCTTAATTTACGATTTAGGTGGCGGTACTTTAGATATAGCTATTGCTGAGAGTATTAATGGTCGAGTAAATTTATTATCTCATGGCGGTATTGCTATGTGTGGTGGTCGAGATTTCGATCGAGCCATCTTTAATAATATAGTGCGCCCATGGCTTGATGATAATTTTAATTTGCCAGAAAACTTTGCCACTGACCCTACTTATAAGTCATTAATTCGCCTTTCTAACTGGGCAACTGAGCGAGCCAAGATTGAGCTGTCATCTAATGACCATGCCATCATTTGCTTGTCTGAAAGCGAAACTAGATTACAAGATCTAAACGATGAAGATATCTATCTTGATATTCCTCTAGAAAGATCCACTTTTAATGAACTAATTGACGATCGCATTAATGACTCTATTGAAGCAGCCCGCAATACTATTAAGAGTGCAGGCTTGAGCCCTGATGATATTGAACGTGTTGTTTTTATTGGTGGCCCTACTAACTATGCCCCATTAAGAGAAAAGGTTTCTTTTGAGCTTGGCATTAGGGGCGGCTTAGAAGTTAATCCTATGACAGCTGTTGCTGAGGGTGCTAGTATTTTTGCTGAATCCATTGATTGGAGTAGCCAAAACCATACTCGTAAAAGCATTCGTGGTCAGCTTGATGTTAAGTCTCAAATTGACCTTTCATTTAAGTATATTGCTCGAACTCCAGAAAGCTTCACAAAATTTGCTGTTTCATTTAAAGACAACATTAGTGATGATTATGAGTTACAGATTAATTGTATCGATACAGGCTGGTCCTCTGGTCGTATGCCATTAAAGAATGGAACAACCTGTGAGTTACCTTTAAGCAAAGATGGCGATAATAACTTTAAAGTCTTTGTTTACAACGAATTTGGCGATGCTTTAGTCTTACCTGAAGACAAAATTACTATCACTAAAACAGCTGTTACTGTTGATGCAATTCCAGCCTCTTACTCTATAGGCATTGAGGTTTTAAACAAACTTAATGGTGATAGTACTCTAGACTTTTTAGTACGTGCAGGTGACAGTCTTCCAGTTAAAGGCACCCGTACCTTTAAAGCAGCTCAAACCTTAAAAGCAGGCTCTTCAGATACCATTAACTTTAAGCTCTGGGAAGGCGAAATTGATAATCCAGTTACCGACAATCGCTACATTGGCGTAATGAAGATTTCAGGCAAAGACTTTGACGAAGGTATTATCCCTGTAGGCGCAGAGTTAGAGTGTGACTTTGAAATGTTGGACTCTGGAAATATTATTCTTGATATTTCTGTACCTTCTATTGGTAGCACTTTTAATTCAGGAAAGAACTTCTATTCTCGTCAAGAGGGTATGATTGACTTCTCTAAGGACAACCAAGCTCTAGAAAAAGATGCTCGTCAAATTCTAGAACGCATCGAGGAACTTGAAGAAGTTATTAGCGATCCTAAGCTTGATCAAGCTAAGAGCAAGGTCGATTTTGTCCTTGAACAGTGCATTGATGCTAATGATAGCGAGCTAGCTCAAGAAGCCTCAGAAAAACTTTTAGAGGCTAAAAAGCTTCTAAACCAGGTTAACAAAGAGCATTTTAAAACTATTAGGGAAGATGAGCTAGAAAGAGTTACTGCCCAAGCTAGAAAGCTTTTAGAGGAGTCTCCTCAAGGCTCTCGTGCCGATCTTATTAAACTTGATCAGTTACATGATAAGGCACAAAAAGCTATTAATCATTCTAATAATAGCTTTGAAACTATCCTTCAAGAAATTAAAAGTTTAATGAACATCTATATGTTAAATGACTTTGATTTCTTACAAGGTTATTTTTCATACCTTGTTAGCACTAATCAGGTTGAATTTGAGGATCAAGTTGAATTTAAGCTTTTAGCTATCAAAGGTATTGCAGCTATCGAAAGTAATGATGTTAAAAAGCTTAGACAAGTGGTAATTGCCATGACTAGGTTAACTCAATCAAGCACAGATGAGATCCCTGAAGATTTAGCGAATATTATCAAGGGATAAACTATAAGTTCCTATAAGATCACCTAAAAATTGGGACTGCTCTTTAGTTTAATTAAGAAATAACCAAAGAGCCTGACTTGCCATCAGCTATGTTGATATCGAGCGTATACAACATCATCCCAATTTAGGTGTCCTCCTTATAGTTATCAGTCTTATGGCCGCCATTATTATGCTTGTGACTATGTCTTAGCTTTTGGCTAACTTAAAAACAATAGTTCCATCTTGTGATGCCCCATTAGCTAGGACATAAACCATAAGTCTTTTATCTCTTGTTTACTTATCCTACTAACATTATTAATCTCAGCCATCTAGAGTTTTCTAATTAATATGATCATTCTCGAAAATCCATTCTATCTGCTTGGCGCTTCATTAGCAGATGATCGCAGAACTATTATGTCTAAAGTTCAGGATGCAAGTTTACTTGGCGACCCAGACGAATGTACTAAAGCAGGCTCTCTTTTAACCAATCACAAGAACAGAGTTAAGTGTGAGGTTTTTTACCTTCCTGATCTTTCTCAAACCGAAATCAAGACAAAGATTGAGCAACTCCAATCTGATCCAAATAATTTGCTCATAAATATCTTGTCTGAAAAGATCTATGACTTGAGCAGTGGCAATTTAATCGCTAGTGCATTGTTAAGTAGTAAATATAAGCCATCCTTAGATACAAATAAGTATGCAATCAAAGCTCTTTCCAATGTTTTAGAAACTCAAGACTCTGAAGATGTATTTGATCTAATCAATGAAATGCGACTCCAAAGTGGCTTTTCTCAATTGGCGGATATATCGCTAGTTTCTGATGCGCTTAATGATTTAAAAGCCTATTATTTGCAAGCCATTAAAGATTTGTTTAAACGCCTATCTTTTGATGACATTAACTCAATAATGTCTGAACTGGCTCTTAAAGAGACTACAGTAAACACCAATTGTAGTGACTTTATTAGCTCTATTGTTGATTATTATGAAGTGCTTGCTCAGCCCCACCTAAAGGATGCAGAACAAGATGTTAAAGATCTGATTGCTCTTTTTAATGACCTTTTCAAATACAAGTATATTTTGAGACAAGAAGAATTTGATCTTCCCGACTTCAAAGAAACATCACGTTTTTTTAATAACATTGCCTTATTCACTATCAAGACTAGTGATAATGCTATTAGCTGGGCTTCAAAAGAAGTCTCAAACAAACTATCATCCTGGATAGACATTGCGTTGCCAATACTTATTGTTAACAAAAGTAATGGTCTTTTCTATAAACCTTGTGATGCCCTTGTACTCTACTGTCTGAACTATTTGACTGAAATGCTTTATACCTATCAAACAAAAATAGCTTTAATTAACATTAAAACCATCTTTGTTTATATGGTTGAGGTGTTTGGTAAGCCTCTCTATGTTGAGACTTACAGAACCAAGAATATTCAACAAGGTATTTCAACTATAGATAATATGCTGCGTTACGTGGATGATTACGACTACTCTTTGGCTAATTTTTCAATCAGTAAAACTACAGGCCTCATCTTTAAGCAAGTACTTACTATTAATTTTGACTATCTTCAGTTTCAGAGCTCCAAATATAGTTGGAATGAGCATTTTGATTTTGATAAAACTATGCTACTTAACTCTATGGAATCTCTTGCATTACTTAATGCAGCAACTAAAGGAAAATCTAAAAAAATCGTTAACTCTGAGCTATGGGAAATAAGTCTTGCCATTACCTTTTCTAAAGCAGCTATGGTATTAGCTAAAGATCTAATGTGCGGTAAAAAAATCAATTTAACCTCACAAAATGATGAACAACTAACCTTTTGTGATTCTGGCTTAATAGTTGATGGCCATCATTGCTCTTGGTCTGATGTTAATATCAAGGTCGATGATTCTACCTTATTTTTCAAAACCGACTTAGATTGTTATACCATTGACCATAATTCTTTCGCTAGCTTTTTGCAATATATTCTGCATACAACATTTCAAGCGCTTCAAAAGAAAGAATCCTTAAATAATCAAATAAGTTTAAGCGAAAAATTGTTTATGTTTGCCCAGCTTACCGAATGGGGCTTAGCTCAAAATGTTGTTCAGAAACACAATGGCGGAGTTTTCTCATTCCCTGTTCAAGTAAAGTAGCCTTAATGTGGAAGATTCCCTTGTAAAAGCTCGTTCCTTTACTAAGGCCTGAGCAACAGGCATTTATCTTAGGCTGTTTAGTTTAGATAAATGCCTGCTATCTGCACTTGAGCGCTATGACCTGAATGTGATCCTATAAGGAAGTTAAAGCTCAGTAGCAGAGGTTAAGGCAAGATTCCAAAACACTACAACAGGTGAGAATGCTAGTTTTGTCTATGATCTTGATAATTTAACCACCTTTCCGTGGCTATTTATCGCACTTAGATCCTACATGATTACAATGCTCATTATGAAAATTGTCTCGAAGATAATTTGCAAGCACATAGTATGTCTTAGCTTTAGGCTAACTTAAAAACAATAGTGCCATCTTGCGATGCCACCTCAGCTAGGACATAGGCCATAAGTCTTATTATCTCTTGTTTACTTACATATTGCCTTTATTAAGCTCAATCAGCTAGCTTTTTTTGAATTAATATGAACATTCTTGATAATCCATTCTATATTCTTGACGTTTCATTATCTGATAATCGCAGGACTATCATGTCCACAGTTCAGGATGCTAGTTTATTAGGAGATCCTGAGAAGTGTAATAAAGCAGGCTCTCTTTTAACCAATCACAAGAACAGAGTTAAGTGCGAGGTTTTTTACCTGCCAGAGCTTTGTAAAACCGAAATCAAGACAAGGATTGAGCAACTTCAATCTGATCCTAATAATTTGCTGATTACTATCTTGTCTGAAAAGATCTATGACTTGAGCAATGGCAATTTAATTGCAAGTATTCTTTTAAGCAGTAAAGCTAACATTGGCTTAAATGTATATCAGTATGCAATCAAAGCTCTTTCCAATGTTTTAGAAACTCAAGACCCAGAGACTGTATTTCATCTAATCAATGAAATGCGCCTCCAAAGCGGCTTTTCTCAATTAGCTGATATATCGCTAGTCTCTGATGCGCTTAATGATTTAAAAGCATATTATTTGCAAACCATTAAAGATTTGTTTAAACGCCTATCTTTTGATGACATTAATTCAATAATGATTGAACTTGCCATTAATGAGACTAATAAAAACACTAATTGCAGTGATTTTATTAGCTCTATCGTTGATTATTATGAAGTGCTTGCTCAGCCACACCTAGAGAGTGCTGAGAAAGATATTAAAGATCTGATTACTCTTTTTAATGACCTTTTCAAGCACAAGTATATATTGCGTCAAGAAGAGTTTATTCTTGACAACTTCAAAGAAAAATCACGTTTTTTTAATAACATAGCCTTATCAACTATCAAGACTATTGATAATGCTATTAGTTGGGGTTCAAAAGAAATATCAAACAAACTGCCATCTTGGATAGGCGCTGCTTTACCAATACTTATTGTTAACAAAAGTAATGGTCTTTTCTATAAAGCTTGTGATGACCTTGTATTCTACTGTCTGAACTATTTGACTGAAATGCTTTATACCTATCAAACAAAAATAACTTTAATTAACATTAAACAAATCTTTGTTTATATGGTTAATGTATTTGGAAAGCCTCTCTATGTTGATTCTATCAGAGTCAATAACGTTCAAGAAGGTATTGCAACTATAGATAATATGCTACTTTACGTGGATGATTACGACTACTCTTTAGCTAATTTTTCAGTCCATAAAACTCGAGATTACGACTGTAAGGATGTACTTACTATTAATTTTGACTATTTGGATTATAAGACTGCACGCTATAGATGGAATCGTATTTTTGAGCTTAATCAACCTACGTATGTTAACTTAGATATACCATATATGTTAATTAATAAAGTAACTAGAGTTAACATTATACCATTTATTGATTCAGAGCTAACTCAAATATGTATCCCTATGATAATCAGTAATGCAGCTATGACATTAGCTGAATCTATCATGTATGAGAAAAAGTTCTATATGTATACTACCAATACTAACCGTATAGGCTTTTGCGACTCAGGCTTAATTGTTGAAGGCGAGATCTATAAGTGGTCTGATATTCACATCAAGGTAGATGATGGTACATTATCTTTAAAAACAGACTCTGCTTGTTACACGATTGATGCTAATTCTTTCGACGAGTTTTGGGAATATATTCTATATAGAACGTTTGAAGTCCTTCAAGGCAAAGGATCGTTAAACAATCAAATAAGTTTAAGTGAAAAATTGTTTATGTTTGCTCAGATTAATGAGTGGAAAATAGCTCAAGTTATGGTTGAAAAACACAATGACGGAGTTTATTCCTTCCCTATAAAATTAAAGACTCTTTAATTCGTAAGCTTCACATAATGCAGCTTTAGCTATCAGCATCAGGAGTAAGTTAAGGAACTAATTGCATCCAGACAACTACCTAACATATTAGGTAATTGAGTGCTTATTTGGTTATGCATTGTTCCTAAGGTTAAGGGGCTCTTACTTTACTAAGGATCGACCTTTTTAATTGCTCCTTAAAATTTACATCTTTAATCTTGATTCACTTAGTTAATAGATAAGGGCAGCTGCTTAAAAGTAGGAGTCTAATCTCAAAGCAGTCCCATTTTGCTAAAGCATTATTTCTCTTAGCTTATTCTTGCCAAGATCAGGTGCTTAAGGCTTTTACACTTTTAACAAGCCTTTTAACTGAATCTTATGAAATAACAAACCATTTAGGAGTGGTCTTTTACTATGTCTAATTCAGGTGCAGATGCAGAAGAGTGTTCGATTCAAAACCGCTACATGTCTATGTTTTTGGTTAATTATCTTGGTGCCTTTCGTAATTTCTTTACCAGTAAACTTGCCATCAGCATAGAAGGTCTTCAAGAGTTTATTGATGATGAAGACCCAAGCTTGTCTGAGCTACTATTAGCCCTGGAGAGCTATGGTATTGTTGTAAAATTTGTAGGCAGCAAAGAATCAATCTCAGAGATTAAGATTGTTTACGAAAACTGCGATACCCATGAGAGCTATGCCTTTGTTTACCAGTTAGACCACTTAACTAGCTTGATAAGATTGTCTGCCCAATTGGGCATCTCCCTTATGGCAATCTTACTAATGAAAATTCTCTCCAAGATAGTTTGCCAAAATAAGATTATATTCAAAGCTTTAATCTTAGATTTGGACGATACCTTATGGCCAGGCACTATAGCAGAAGAGGGCTTAGATGCTATTAAGCGTAATCTCAGATCACCATGCGGCAAGCCTTTTGTAAACTTTATGTGGTTTGTTAGAACCCTTGCCCAAGAGTATGGCTTATTCGTAGCCATTTGCACCCGCAACCACGAACAAGAGATCAAGCAAGCTATAGCCAAGCTCAAGCTATCGGAATTTCCCATAAAAGATCAAATAGACTGCGTAATCGCCAATTTTGCTGATAAAAGCGAAAACATTAAAAGAATAGCTGCTGAGTTCTCTATCATGACCAATGCTTGCATCTTTATTGATGACAATCAGATTAATAGAGATAGCGTTGCTTACTCCTTACCTGATGTATTTGTGCCTCAATGGAACAGCCATGATGAGCTTATTAATATTATTGAGGCATTAGGTATCTTCGATAGGGGTGAGCTGTCTGTAAAATCACGCAATCGCAAAGCTATCTTGAGAACTATTAAGCAAGATCGTGAAGTTTACCTAACCCCAAGCTATCAGGTAAAAATTCATCAAGACCCCAACCATCAAGAGGCTATGAGGCTTTACCGCACTGCAGGTCAATTTAAGTTTAACAATAATCTAATCTTTAGTGATCCCTATGAGTCGGTGTACTTTGAGGTCTTTGGCTATGATGGCACAAGCTTTGGCGTTGCTGCTGCCTTAACTTTCCTTAAGAGTGATGATCAAATAGAGGTAGTTAACTTTGCCCTTAGCTGTCGCTTCTTTTGCATTGGTCTTGAGGAATTTATCCTAATCTATTTATCTAAAATTGCAGCTTCAAAGAACATAGTTTTTGATTTTGTTGAGTCTCAACACAATCTTCAAGCCAGCGCCTTCATAAATAAATATAGCGATATATTTCTTGAGAGTACTGACACTAAGTTAAAGCTCGTACTTAATCCTAATACTTTATCTAAGTTGCAAACATCAACCAAATTAAGAGAACAAGAAAATGGCTAAACAATCTTTATACACCATTGGCTATACCTCATTTGTTCACAACAGTGAGGTTGATATAGAGCGCATGATGTTGACCTTGCGTCAGCTTCAAGTCAACTATCTTGTGGATGTGCGCTCCTCACCTTATTCAGGTCAATTTCCTCAAACAAATTGCGACATTCTCAAAGGTGCTGGTAAAGCTTTTGGTATTCCCTATGTGCATATGGGGGAGCTAGGAGCTCAGGCTAAAGTTGAGCAAGCTGTTTTTTCAAGAGCATCAGAAATCTTTTTTGAACAAGATGCTTTTCCTATCTCAAAAAGCAATCGCCCTGAGCACACTGAGCTACAACCATCTGAGGAAATTGTGGACTTTAACAAGTTTAGGCACGACGATTACTTTGCAAGTGGGCTAAAACGTATCGAGGTTGCCTATCAAAAGGGCTTTACCTTGTGCTTAATGTGCAGTGAAAAACAGCCTATGAATTGCCATCGCTACTTTTTAATTAGCAGAGCCCTAAATAATAAGTTTGGTGAGTGGCTTGAGATAAAGCACATAGCCATTAAAGATGGTCAGATCGTACTACTTAGTCAAAGTGATTTAGATAAGCAGCTTGAAGATACTGTTTGTCAAAAACGCCATCTAACTAAAGAAACACTCTTAACACCATCACTGTTAGGTGGCTCCCTCTTAGACAATTACCATGGTGACAGTTTGCAAGCCAAGCTAGATGACTATTGCGACCGCTATTGGAATCTCATGCACGGCTGGAAGAAAGGAAGTGTGAACGACAATGATTAAATTATTTAACATCGGTTTTACCCAAAAAACTGCTCAAGAATTTTTTGGCATTTTAAAGAACAACAACATCCATTGCCTGGTTGACGTAAGACTAAATCCTAATGGACAACTCTCTCGTTTTGCCTTTGAAAAAGATTTGCCTTATTTCCTCTCTGAACTAGCTAATGGCTGTAAATACTGCCATAGATCTGATTTGGCTCCTACTAAAGAACTTTTAAAAGAAGTTCGAGAGAAGGGTAGTCCTATGTGCAAGGACTATAAGCTATTTGAAGTGGCTTATATCAAGCAACTTGAAAGCAGCTCTAACATCTCAAACTTTGTGTCTGAGTTTGGTAAGTTTGAGAATGTAGTTTTGCTGTGCTCTGAACCTACTAACGAAAAATGCCATCGTAGGGTATTAAGTAATTTACTTCTTGCTAAGTTTCCTGATGAAATTAAATTTGGAGGTAATTTGTAATGCCTCTGCCTAAACCAAAGCGTGTATTACTCCTTGCAGTTAGTTGCAAGAAAGGAGGCCTGTGTCCAGGAGGCGTAGATCTAGATAATCCATCTCAATGGATCCGTATCGTAAGAGACGACGGATATGCAGGCTCTGTGCAAAGTTTTGAGATTGATTATGCTCAACCCTTGGATGTAATTGAGTTTACAGGCCACCCTGTACCAAGAGGAGTACAAAAAGAAAATTGGGCTATCGACTTCAACTCCTGCCGCAAAGTACATACTTACCCAGAAAGCATCATGAAGTCAGTATACGAGAAGTACGGATACCATGGTTTTTGGAAAAATAGTCGTGCTTATTTAGATGAATACGAAATGGATGTTGTTGATCAAGAATCAATACCATCTGAATCTTTATTGCATGTTAGAAACGTCTTTATCTATAAGAACCCATCAGGTAAAGCAAAACTTGATTTTGACTGGGGTCGCTTAAAATTAAAAGGCATTTCTATGACCGACCCTGATTATTATGATCCATTAAACGCAGGCAATGAAGTAAGAATTTCTGAAGCTATTATTGTTATTTCCATTCCTTACGCTGCTGATTTCACTTTTCCAGGCTGCTCAAGTGGTCGTGGATACAAGTTCGTGAGCAAGATTTTCGACTGTGATGCCATAGCAGGCGAACAAAAGCAACCAGAGCCAAAATATGAATATCTTGAGAAAGGCATTCCGTTTGGTGTCATGCCTGAAAAACAGCCACAGCACCCACAGCCAAGCTCAACCCCTTGGCAAAGCGAACATAGTGCTGTTGGCTCTTCTACTGTCACCTCGATTTCTGACAAAGCTGTAACTAACCAACAGCAGCAACCAGCCAATGCTAAACCAATTGAGCCGTTTGCCCGACAACAGCAACCACAACCAAGCTCAACCCCTTGGCAAAGCGAACATAGTGCTGTTGGCTCTTCTACTGTCAACTCGATTTCTGACAAAGCTGTCACTAACCAACAGCAGCAACCAGCCAATGACAAACCAAATGAGCAGTCTGCTCAACAGCAGCAACCACAAGCAAGCTCAAACCCTTGGCAAAGCGAACATAGTGATGTTGGCTCTTCTACTGTTAACTCGATTTCTGACAAAGCTGTCGCTAACCAACAGCAGCAAGCAGCCAATGACAAACCAATTGAGCCGTTTGCCCGACAGCAGCAACCACAACCAAGCTCAACCCCTTGGAAAAGCGCACATAGTGCTGTTGGCTCTTCTACTGTCAACTCGATTTCTAACAAAGCTGTCGCTAACCAACAGCAGCAACCAGCCAATGACAAACCAATTGAGCCGTTTGCCCGACAGCAGCAACCTCAACCAAGCTCATCCCTTTTGAAAAGAGTATGTAGCACTGTGAATTCTAATGTCACCTTGGTTGCTGGCCAAGATGTCATTGACAGACTGCTGCAAGCAGCCAATGACAAACCAATTGAGCAGTCTTCTCAACAGCAGCAACCGCAGCCAAAGCCTCAGCAGCAACAAGATGACAGGTTAACTCAACCTATTCGTTACTCTAAAATGTTGCAAGAAGCGAAACAGAAAGAAGCTGCACAGTTTGCTAAACAGTCGTTAAGCAAAGCGCCACAAGAGCAAACAACACCTAAGAAAGATTTTGCTCCTAAGGTTAAGCTACAGACTCAACAAAAGCCAAGATCAACCTTTTGGGCAGGTATTTTGAAAATCTTTGGTATTAAATAAGTCATCCCAATGGCGCACCTAACAACTTGGTGCAATGTGTATTTTAGTCACTATATACATCTAGCTAAGTTACGGGAAAGTAGTATTAATAAGTACCTTTTATAAGGCTTTTAATAATTCTATCCCACATTTTTAGGTGCAGCGCAAAACTAATGGCATTGAATTTTGGGGCATTATCGAATGTTTAAAATTAGCACTTAACGCCACAAATTTCCCTTATAAATCAGCTTTTATAGCTTAAAGAACATTTTGAATTGAGTAACAATATCTCTTTCAAAATAAAACAATAATCATGTTTTATATCGATCTCATATTGTTGTGTGAGAAATATACAACTTTCAGGTATGTAGTTAAATTATGGAATTCGTTGATTATATTATGGCGTATAATGATATTTTTTCCTTTATACCTTTCTACTGTTTTATCTTATTTCTTGTCTTCAGGATTATCAGATTGATTTTTCAGCCATCC
Source organism: Anaerobiospirillum sp. NML120448 (assembly GCF_023050945.1). Taxonomy (GTDB): domain Bacteria; phylum Pseudomonadota; class Gammaproteobacteria; order Enterobacterales; family Succinivibrionaceae; genus Anaerobiospirillum. The sequence goes on from NZ_JALKIM010000039.1 coordinate 17,653, forward strand.
GTTAATAAACTAAAGCATACTTACTCATCATTGCCAGAGTATGACCTTTTTTGTCAAGCCGCTGTCAAATTACCTCATTATTTTAAAACTCAACAAAGCCCATCTTTTGCTAAAGATCAGGTAGAGCTAATGATCTTTTATAGCACCATAAGTAAAGCTTTATTACAAAATAACTTTATTAACACAGGTTACATTGATTGTAACAATATGCACTTTGTCTATCTAACAGCTAATGCGGCTGCCAAAGCAATTGAGGATCAAAATGGATCCATTAGAGATCAATATAATTTTGCTTGTGCTATTGTGTTTATGTTGGTTAAAAAAGAAGCATTTAAGTTTGCTTTCAAAGATTATTGCTCAAATAAGATCACTGAAATTTTAGAGAAAGAAATAAACGTCCTAAGCGTGTTTAAGTTTAGAAAGGAATACTATCCACAGAGCATAGAGGTAAATAATAGAAACTCTGCTCTAACACAGTCTGTTGAGGATGATATTTTTTTAAAGGCGGCTAAGGCTTTCATTAAGAATCCTTCTTTATCATCTCCTTCTTGGTTTTCCGATCAAAATAAAAAGTCTATTTTTAACCAAAACATCATTGATCAACTAACCGAGAATAAGTTTAATGAGATTATTACTCTTATTGCGATGCATCCAGATGTTTTTTGGTCAATAGCCTATGCTTGTGCCAACGCAATTGAGATGCAAAAAGGAAGTTTTCAGGATCAATGTAATTTTGCATATGAAACTATCACTGGTTGTGTCATAAACAATTGTATTGAAGCAAATAAACTCACATCCGATGCTATTGTTAAGTTTTTTAAAATTCGTTATGAAATAGGTGAAACTTCAATTCAAGACAATAAAAAAGCATCGCTAAATAAGCCACAATCTGAGGTTTATTCTGTGCCATCACAAGAACAAGAGAACGAGCACGAGCACGAGCCTCAGGCACAACCACAAGAGCTAGATGAAAAGAAGCCTAATCACGATAGTAAAGAAAAAGGCAATTTGCTAACTGAGCAAAAAACAGATTCATCTTTAAACACTCCAAAAGAAAAGCAGAGTGTTGCTCGTTTAGACCAAGAAACAAAGGATTATATTTTTTCCTACAAAAAAGAACTTGCCAAAAAGCGAGTTAGACCTAAGGCAACTGACTAGAGTATGAGCTAAAAGCCATCTTAAGCTCATTACGCAACTTGGGGAGATGAATTTTGCCATAGGCCGCAGCACGAAAGCCCCAGCTGCTGTTGCTGTGCGTCCAGCCTCGGTAGCTGTGGAGGCTGCGATAGAACACGCCAGCGCAAGTAGTGTACGACCACATTCCGCCGCAGCGCAATACAGCGGGGTAGCTGCTCCACCAGTAGGCATACGCATAATCTTTACCAAATTCATTAATAGCGGTGGTTTGCTTAACAGCGGGGAAAAGGCCGCAGTACGCACGATTTATGCCATTGTGATTAGTAAAGAAAGTATTGCTTGATGAATGGCCCCAATATACGGAATAGCCAGTATTTGCAGTTGCGCCAGCATAGCATGGGGGTGCGCTTTGCCAATCGTATAGAGTGGTTTGGCCGTCTTGAACGTTGTCTTTAGTAAACTGTGTTATAGAAACGCTGTCTTTCATTACCATGAACTTGCCAACGTTTGAGCTAGCATTATACATAATCACACCTAAAGCAACCTCTTCTAAAAGGCCGTTTAGGTCAGCAATACCGCATGTTTGGCCGTTATGGGTAGTTCGTTCAAAGTGATTAGCGCCGCCTGTATTGCCTTTTTGAGCGATTTTAGTATCGCTGCATTCGTACAATATTTCTTTGTCGTCAGTGTCTCCCAGCGCATTGTTGTTGCAGCCTTTAGGATAATTTGTAGTTCCCGTTTCATCATACCAAGCGCAATTATCTTTAGAAGTTGCATGTAAGCCGTGCACATATGAGAGCATAGCTAAGGCAGAGTACATAAAGCCGCTTGCGCAAGTGCCCTTGTTTTTGGTCATTTTCTTTGCAATTGTAATTGCATCATAAGCAACGCCAGCACACTCGGTATTTAGGTCGCTGTCTTTAGATGGTGCGTCAGTACCTGAGCTTGTAAGAGAAATAGCAATAGCGTTTTTAACTGACTTATTGCCCTTGCTAACTAAGTACTTAGTAATGAAAAAGCCTTCTTTAGCCTCGCCTCCGTCAATAAAGGCACGGTGTAAGATGTACTTTGCTTCATTGGCTTTTGTTTCATTATAGTTAAACTCTCCAAAAGACTTGATTGCAAAAGACGATGGCGATTTAGCTGCAATTTCGTTGCCTATTTCGGTCTTATCAAAGCTATAGCAGAATGCAGGCACAAACACGTATACATTATTGTTGCTATCTACATAGTTACCAAAATTAGGGCTTGTTTGAATGGTTGTTCCGTCCATTACGCTTAAGCCTAAATGCTCTAACAAGTGAGCAGGCGCAACACCAACACCAAAGCCAGCAGCGCCTGGGGTTCCAATGCCTGAGACAGTGCCAGTTTTAAACACTGTTGTAAGTGTTTGGCTTTCGGCTTGGGCTTCGGACTTGGTTCCATAGGCTTTAATATTTAACGTATAGAAGGTCTCGGCTTCTAAAAGCTTAGGGCATCTAATTGAGGTTAGATTCTTGGTATCTTGCAATGATTCCCAGATGATTACATTGTTAGAAACGTCCTTAATTTGCCAATCGGTCTTAGTGTGGGTGAACTGCTGAGAGCCAAAGTTTAAGCTAATGTTAAACGATGGAAACATATAAGCATCAAATTGGCCGCCCTGAATAAAATCAAGTAATACTAAGATGTTTTCATTGAAATGTGATGCGGCGGATTCAAGTGGCTGATAATGGTGTTTCATCATTGTCTTCACTATTGCCCTTATAAAACACTTGATATTCGATATCATCACTATCGCTAATTTCATAAGAGTTAACTCTATTTACTTCATAGTTGCCTGTTGGAACTACAGCAGTGGTAAATTGGTCTACATAGTCGCTATTTGTCTTATTGTAGACTTTTACACGCATGTGGGTTGCTGCTTGCTTTTCTGCTCTGGTATGTAGCTAATGTGTGCTAAATTCAAAGCGCAAGCTAGTACCAGCTCTATCAATGTTAGCATTTAACAAAGTTGGCGCATTGCTATACTAAAATTCATCTCCCCAAGTTGCGTATTAAGATTTTTACTATCTTGTCGTTAGGATAAGGATACTGAGGGACAGACAGGGTTTAATACTAAAGATTTAAATCATAGGTCAACTAAGGCTCTTGCTGTTGATATCTTAGCGCTGTATTGCCCCTGTATTAACGAGCTAAAACCATTCTAAAGACAAGTGTTAACCTATGGTTAATTCACGGCAGATATTTTGGTTAGCAATTTCTACTCTCTTGTTCTAAAGATATTAGCTGAAACAGTTTTATTATGAATGCAAAAATTTTAATTTTAGGCGCTAGCGCTGAAAACACAGCTTTTATCAAGAAATTAATAGATCTTGGTCTAAATGTAGTTTGTTTGGACAAGCACCCAACCTTAGATAAGGATTTTGTTAGCCAAAACATAAAGCAGCTTACCTGTATTGAGTGTGATTTTATTAATACTCAAGCTGTTAAAGATATTGTAGTTCAAGAACATATTACCCACACTATTGCTCTTCCTATAGGTCGCTCTTTAGTAGCTTTAGGCAAAATTAATGATTACTTTAATTTTGCTGGGCCATCTTTTGATGCTATCGACCGTCTGACCGACAAAGTTAAATTCCATCAACTATGCCAAGAGCTTGCTTTAGATGATGCTCAATACATTGCTTTAAACGATGGTCAAAATACTACTCTTAGCAGTCAGATAAGCTCTATTGATCAGGCCTTAGCTTATCCTGTCATTGTTAAGCCTAGTCTGGGGTCTGGCTCTTTAGGAGTAAGATATATTGCTACTAGAGAAGAGCTCTTAGCCTACCAAGCTCCTGAGAGATTTATTAACTCGCCCTTACTTATTGAGCAAGCTATAAGTGGTGATGAGTATTCTTGTAATTTATTCGTCGATAGACATCAAGAAATCCATTCCATGGGAATCTTTAAAAAAGAAATCTCGGCTATCCCTTATCGCCAAGAGATAGCTTACTTTATTGATGATTATAGTTGCGTGTTTGATGCCATACAGCCAAGCATTCAAAAGATTGTGCACAAGCTTAATATCAGCCAGTCTTTTTTGAATGCTGACATCATTATGAACTCACAAGGCAATCACTACATTATTGACCTTTCTTCTCGTTTGGGCGGCAATAATTTACTAAAACTTTTATGCCTTACCAACAATAATCCTCTTGAAGTCTACTATAAGGAAGTGCTTGGCAATCAGAGCGCTAACTATAATAAGGTTCAAGAGGCTGCTGCATTAAGGTTTTTTAGCTTCGACCATAACGTTGTTTATGGTGCAGCTCATGGCTACACCCCTAACCAAAACGCTTTATCGCTTGACTCTATTTTTAGCCACGAGGAGCGCATGAATATCATTGAACTTGAAAATAGAATGGTATTAGGTCAAAGCTATGGAACCATGAAAAATGGTTCTGATACTAAAAATGGCTATATTTTGGCCAAAGGAAAGGACTTAGCAAGTGCTAATGATTTGACCTGTAGATATTTACAAGCTCTGGCACATTTTTAAATAATGCCACCTGTACGGACGACGAATTCACTTTTTAAGTAGTAACTAACTAACAAAGTGTGTTCTGTCAGGCTATTGTAGATATAGCGTGGTGAACTATAACTATGCTGCTATTAGATCTACTTCATTGCAGACATCACAGACAGTTCTTGCAGGTGTTGTTAAAGTCGCCTGTACAGTTGGAAATTTTTATTATAGGAAATGATGGTACCAACTTTAATCAAGCTCGATGTTTAATATTTTAGACCTATGTTGTCTCTAAATTAGCAAGCTAAAGCCATACTAAAGACCAGTTTTGACTTAAGTCTAATTAACTGGCTATAATTTTGGAAAGCAATTTCTCTTTAATCTATTGCTTTAATTACATCAGATGAAACAGTTTTATTATGAATGCAAAAATTTTAATTTTAGGCGCTAGCGCAGAAAATACAGGTTTTATACAAAAATTAATAGAACTGGGTCTACATGTAGTTTGTTTAGACAAGCACCCAACCTTAGATAAGACTTTTCTCAGCAAAAACGTCAAGCAGCTTACCTGTATTGAGTGTGATTTTATTAATACTCAAGCTGTTAAAGATATTGTAGTTCAAGAACATATTACCCACACTATTGCTCTTCCTATAGGCCGCTCTTTAGTAGCTTTAGGCAAAATTAATGATTACTTTAATTTTGCTGGGCCATCTTTTGATGCTATCGACCGTCTGACCGACAAAGTTAAATTCCATCATTTATGCCAAGAGCTAGCTTTAGATGATGCACAATATATAGCTTTAAATGATGGTCAGCCTAATACTATTAGCAGTCAGATAAGCTCTATTGAGCAGGACTTAGCTTATCCTGTCATTGTTAAGCCTAGTCTTGGCTCTGGCTCTTTAGGGGCAAGATATATTGCCAATAGAGAAGAGCTCTTAGCCTACCAAGCTCCTGAGAGATTTGTTAGCTCGTCATTACTTGTTGAGCAAGCTATAAGCGGGGAGGAGTACTCCTGTAATGTCTTTATTGATAGGCATCAAGAAATCCATCCCATTGGCATCTTTAAAAAAGAAATCTCTGCTATCCCTTATCGACAAGAGATAGCTTATTTTGTTGATGATTATAGTTGCGTGTTTGATGCCATACTGCCAAGCATGCAAAAGATTGTACAAAAGCTTAATTTAAGCCAGTCTTTTTTGCATGCTGACATTATTATGACTGAACAAGGCAAGCACTACATTATTGATATTTCGCCCCGTTTAACAGGCAATAATGTACTGAAACTTTTGACCTTTACCAACAATAATCCTATTGAAATCTACTATAAGGAAGTGCTTGGCAATCAGAGCGCTAACTATAATAAGGTTCAAGAGGCAGCTGCTTTAAGATTTTTTAGCTTTGATCATGACATTGTTTATGGTGCCGCTCATTGTAATGGCTCTAACCAAAGTAATAGCCCTCCTAAGATAGACTCTATTTTTAGTCCTGAGGAACTACCTAATATCATTGAGCTTGAAAACCACATGATTTTAGGCAATAGATATGGAACCATGCAAAATGGTGCCGATACTAATAATGGCTATATCTTTGCTAAAGGTAAGGACTTAGCTAGCGCTAATGAGTTGACCTGTAGATATTTACAAGCCTTGGCACACTTTTAAATAAATTTGACTTTATTGAGTTGGAAAATGAGCACTTATACAGAGCATCAGAACTTCATTACTTATTCTACTAACAATTGCTGCCCTATCTGTGGTAGCACTAACTTTACCATTGGTGAGGAACGAACCGAGATTGCTCAGTCTATTCCAATGAAAGCAGAGGAAATCTATCAACAATCTTTAATTAAATTTACCCCTGCCTTGTGTGAACATTGCGGTATGTCTTTTAATGTAAAAGGCTTATCCGATGAAGCTCGTAATAATGTCTGTTTGAATTATCAATTCATTCGCCCATCTCAAAGCGTTGGTGCCAAAAACTATCTAACCTATATTGATGAGGTCAAAAAGCACTTAACAGGCAAAGATAATAAAGTGCTAGAAATTGGTGGCTATGATGGCTTTTTATTAAGAGAGCTGAGCAAAGATGGTTATCAAGATTTAACTTTAATTGATCCTTCTGCCAAAGTAGATGATATTGATGAGCAAGTTTTACCTAATATCAAAACTACTGTTGGTTTCTTCCCTGGCGATGATAGGGTCTATAAGCAGCGCCTTGAGAATACTAGCTCTGAGTGTCAGCTTTATGATGTTGTGGGCGCTAAAGATGTAGTGCAAATGGTTCCAGATCTTTTAAGCTTTTTTGAGGGCTTAAATGCGGTATTAAAAGTCGGCGGTATTGCTGTTTGTTGTAGTGTCCCTCTTAATGCTATGCATGCTTTACAGCAAAGCCATATGGGATTTAATGCTTATCACTACTTAGCAACTCAATATGGTTTTGAGCTACTTGAGAATTATAAGAAGCCTGAGAACTCTTATATTGTCTACGTTTTAAAGAAGGCCATTGACCTTAAAAGCTCCACTGAGCAAGAAATTGCTGTTTTTAGACAAGAGCATAGCCTAAGCAAAGAGAGCTTTGATCATTACCAAAATATTGCCCGTCAGCAACTTAATGATAAAAGTGCTATTAGCACTAAAGCTTCTCAAAAGCTTAGTAAGATTTTTAAGTCTGCCCAAGACATTGTAATTTATGGTACAGGCTTCTATACCTTTAACTTGTTAGACTGTTTAGATAAGTCCTACTTCTCCTTAGCCAATCAAGCAGATAAAGCTAAACTTACCTTAGTTAACTCTACTGAGGCTAATGAGGGTTACCTTTATATGTTGCCTGATAGCTCCACTATCACAGTACACTACGCTAATAAGCACTTAGCTAATCGCAATATTGAGGTTTTAGTCTTAGGCGTACAAAATCCAAACTTTAAAGACGAAATATTAGCCAACTTACAAGCCATTAATTGCAACTGTCAGCAAATTATTTACCTACCAGATTTAGAACAAGACTAAACGTCAACTGATAACATCCTTTATGGTTGGAGGATTATTAGGGTTGGTAATTAGGCTGGTATTAAGCCCTACTAACCCTCTAATAGCTTTAAAAGCCAAGGCTTAGCCATGGCTTAGCCATGGTAATGGACATAGCCATAGCCATAGCCTATCTAAAGCGAGCGGGCGAGCATACAAAAGTATGAACGCAAGAGCGAGCAGCTTAATGATGGGACTATGGCTTTTTATTTTTAGTACGAATTTAATTCAGGCGCTATCATAGCGCCCGCCCCTGCTGTGCTCAACATAATTGAAGCTTGGTTTGACAAGCTTGCCATCCTACAACTTCAAGGCTTAAGAGCAGCAAACAAGAAAGAACTTGAGCGCTGTATTATGGATTGCATAGAACTTATTAACGAGACTCCAATAGCTCATCGTTGGAAGTGCAACCTAAATGATATAGACGTTTAAGTTAACCAACGCTCAAAGCAGCACAAGCGCCTGTTAGGGCGCTTGTGTGCTTGGTTTGTTTGCGCCTGTAATGGAGGTGGCGCTTGTTGGGGCTTTGCTTTGCTTAGAGCCTGGGCTCTAATGTTAGCGGTGAGGGGTTAAAAAGCTTGGAGCCTTGCTCTCAAAGGCAGTGATGTCATCATTGTGCTTTAAGGTTAAGTCGATGCTATCAAGGCCATTTAAGAGGCAGTGACGGTAGAACTCATCAAGCTCAAAGCTATAAGTCTGACCATTACACTTAACAGTCATATCCTCAAGGCTAATGGTAATTTTCTCACCAGGGTTTTGCTCTAAGAAAGTAATAATGTCATTAACCTCAGAGGCAGTGAGCTTTACTGTTAGTAAGCCATTACCCAGTGCATTGTTATTAAAGATATTGGCAAAAGAAGGAGCAATTACCGCTCTAAAACCAAAATCAGTTAAAGCCCAAGGTGCGTGCTCACGAGAGGAGCCATTACCAAAGTTATCTTGAGCTACCAAGATGGAAGCGCCCTGGTACTCTTTTTTGTTTAAATTAAAGTCAGGGTTTAACTGAGTTTCAGCATCATCTAAATAACGCCAATCATGAAAAGCATGCTTACCAAAGCCTTCTCTGGTAGTAGCTAACAAAAACTGCTTAGGAATGATCTGATCGGTATCGATATTAGCTGAGTTTAAAGGTACAGCCACACCTGTATGGACAGTAAACTTTTCCATAATTAACCTATAGGTATTAAATTCTTTGCAAGCTAGCCTATGAGATAGTACTCTTACGGCCTCACGCTCTTATGCTCTTATGCACTTACCTGCACTTACACAACCTTATACAATATTGCTCAACCTTGTTAGCAAGACTCTATCTTAGGCTTTAGTTCTGGCTTTAAGGATTAGCCTTTGCCAGAGTCTAGGCGCTACATAGCGCCGTTTAGTGTTGCGCCTGTTTAAGCGTAGCTTTAAGTTGCGCTTTGGGCATTACTAGGTAAAAGCATTTATTCTTTGGGTTGCTAAACGTGGCCGCCCAGTTGGGCAGAGCCAGCGCAGCTGGTTCAGCGCAGCTGGACAAGCACAGCTGTGCTCAGCTGCGCTGAGCGCAGCGGAGGGCTAGTCTTCTTCTTTGTCTTCGATGAAGTCACGCACATCACATAAGCAACCCTTAATGGCACAGGCAGCTACTGAGGCTGGGCTCATTAAGTGGGTGCGGGCGCCTTTGCCCTGACGACCAACAAAGTTACGGTTAGAGGTGGAGGCTACACGCTCACCTGCTTGAGCCTTATCATCATTCATAGCAAGACACATAGAGCAGCCTGGTAAGCGCCACTCAAAGCCTGCATTTTTAAAGATCTGATCTAAGCCTTCTTTTTCAGCTTGATCTTTAACCCATTGAGAACCAGGTACAGCTAAAGATCTTACCCATGAGGCAACCTTACGGCCTTTAATAATCTCAGCGGCTGCTCTAAAGTCCTCAATACGACCATTAGTACAAGAACCAATAAAGGCCACATCAATACGAGCACCTGCTAATTTCTTGCCTTGCTCTAAACCAATGTAATCTAAAGCGTCAACCAAGCTCTTCTTAACGATAGGATCTTTAATGCTATCGGCCTTAGGAATAGACTTACTTACGCCCATTACCTGGCCTGGGTTAGTACCATAGGTAATTTGAGGCTCAATATTAGCAGCATCGATATCTACTACCTTATCAAAGACAGCATCGTCATCAGAATAAAGGGTCTTCCAATACTCAACTGCCTTATCAAATTCCTCGCCTTGAGGGGCCATCATACGGCCACGTAAATACTCAAAAGTAGTCTCATCAGGAGCAATCATGCCAATAGGAGCACCAAACTCAATAGCCATATTGGATAAGGTCATACGACCTTCCATGGACAGATTGCTAATAGTTGGGCCACAAAACTCTACGGCATAACCAGTACCACCAGCAGTAGTGAGCTTACCAATGATGTATAAGATTAAATCCTTGGCATATACACCCTTACGCAGACGACCATGACAATAGATTTTCATAGTCTTTAAACGGCCTTTCTTTAAGGTTTGGGTGGCCATAACATGCTCAACCTCAGAGGTGCCAATACCAAAGGCTAAAGCACCAAAAGCGCCATGAGTAGCAGTATGGCTATCACCACAAACTAAAGTAGTACCTGGTAAGGTAAAGCCCACTTGAGGGCCGATAATGTGAACAATACCCTGATTAGGATCACCTAAACCAAAGAGCTTTACACCAAAGTGCTTGGTGTTTTCAATCAAGGTTTTAATTTGCTCTTGAGCCATAGGGGAGCAAGCTTCAATAGTGCTGTGCTCGGTGGATACATCATGATCCATAGTGGCCAAGGTCAAATCAGGTCTTCTCATCTGACGGTGAGCTATTTTTAAGCCAGAAAAAGCCTGAGGTGAGGTAACCTCATGTACTAAGTGACGGTCGATATATAAGGTTGGTAATTCACCTTCAGCCTGATACACAATGTGGCTGTCATAAACCTTTTGATAAAGTGTTTTACCCATAATCTTTAAACTCAATTAACTTGCTGTTTGCCTATTAACTTATTAACAATTAGCACCTTGAAGCGCTCTACTAGAGACTATTGATAGCCTCAACAATGGCATCACCCATTTGGGCAGTAGTAAGTGATGGAGCGCCTTTTTCTACCAAGTCACCAGTAAACTTACCCTCAGATAAAACCTTGCTAACCGCATCTTCAATCATACGAGCGGCAGCCTCTTGCTTTAAGGAGTAGCGCAACATTAAGGCAGCACTTAAAATTTGGGCAATTGGGTTGGCAATGCCTTTACCTGCAATATCAGGAGCAGAGCCGCCAGCTGGCTCATAAAGACCAAAATTGCTCTCATTTAAGCTTGCTGATGATAATAAGCCCATAGAGCCAGAAACCATGGCCACCTCATCAGAGAGAATGTCGCCAAACATGTTGTTGCATAAAAGCACATCAAATTGGGATGGATCTTTTACCAACTGCATAGTAGCGTTATCTACATACATGTGGTTGAGCTCTACCTGCGGATAGTTTTGGGCTACCTCTTCTACAATCTTGCGCCATAATACTGAGCTGGATAATACATTGGACTTATCAATAGAAGTTACCTTCTTATTGCGAATCATGGCACTTTCAAAGGCTACCTTAGCAATACGCTCAATTTCATAGCGGTGGTAAATCTCAGTATCAAAGCCTTTTTCCTCTGGGCCCTGACCCTCAATACCCTTTGGCTGGCCAAAGTAAATACCACCAGTAAGTTCACGAACACATAAGATATCAAAGCCACGAGCACTAATATCAGCACGTAATGGGCTTAAGTGTTCTAAGCCCTTGAAAATACGGGCAGGACGGAAATTACAAAAGAGCTTAAAGTGCTTACGTAATGGTAATAAAGCAGCACGCTCAGGACGCTCATTAGGAGGTAAGTTATCCCACTTAGGGCCGCCTACGGAGCCAAAGAGCACAGCATCAGATTGCTCGCAAGCTTGTAAGGTATCATCAGGTAAGGCACAACCCTGAGCATCAATAGCAGCACCACCTACATTCTTATAGTTGTACTCAAGCTCAATACCTACTTTAGCTGATACGCAATCTAAAACCTTAATGGCCTCTGACATAACTTCTGGGCCAATACCATCACCAGGTAAAACAGCAATCTTAAAGCTCATTTATCTTTCCTAAAAAATCTAGTTTGTTACCCTATCTCACCACTAATCTTAAGTAATCTAAATCTTAGCTGCGTGTGCCATTATGCGGTTCACAATGGCTTTATTACTTGCTGTCTTATGGTTTAAGACTAACTTAAAAGCTAATTAAAACTTATTGGTTAATAAGCTTTAACTTTGGTGCTAAGACTTAATTTTTTGATTGCAAACTATGTTCTTTGTGCTGTGAGATTAGGGAAAAATGTTCGTTTGTCTAAGGCTTAAGCTGCATTAAGTGTCTTTTTTAAGCTTAAGCCTTCATGTTAACTGTTATAGCTTGTTATGGCTGAGCTACAGTGTCTTTACCAATGAAGCCTTCGCCATGTGGGGCCTGACCTTGCTCTTTTTCTTTTTCGATAATTTGAGCACGGTAAATACTGTTACAGGCATGGACAAAGGCTAAAGCTGAGGACTCAATGACATCAGTAGATAAGCCACGACCGTAATACTTGCGTCCGTTGTATAAGACCACTACGTCTACCTGGCCTTGTGCATTCATACCCTCAGAGGTAGCAGACAAGTTGTAATCTAAGAGCTTGCACTCAATATTGGTCAGGCGCTTAATGCAGTTAAATACGGCATCTACAGGGCCATCACCAGTACCAGACTCAGTAATAGTCTCGCTACCAATAGTCATCTTTACAGAGGCGGTTGGGATAACACCTTTGCCACCACACATAACATTTAAATTCTCTAAAGCAAATTGGGTTTGCTCTTGCATATCGTGGGTAAAGAACAATAAGGCTTCTAAGTCGTAATCAAATACTTCACCCTTACGATCAGCCAACTCTAAGAAGCGGCGATATACTTCATCTAAGTTGAAAGTATCATCGCTGTAGCCTAATGCATTTAAGCGTGACTTAATCATGTGACGGCCAGAGCGGGCAGTCATATGTAAATTGTTCTCCTTAAAGCCTACGCTCTCTGGAGTAATAATTTCGTAGGTATTTCTATTCTTTAAGACACCATCTTGGTGAATACCAGAGCTGTGAGCAAAAGCATTAGAGCCTACAATAGCCTTGTGAGGTGGTACCTTTTCATTACAAATACCAGCTACCATTTGAGAGGCACGGGCAATATTAGTAGGAACGATATTGGTGTATAAGCCCCCAAAATACTGACTACGAGTACGTAAGGCCATGGCAACTTCTTCTAATGAACAGTTACCAGCACGCTCACCTAAACCATTAACGCACACTTCAACCTGACGAGCACCATTTTGTACTGCTACCAAGCTATTACCTGTAGCCATACCTAAATCATTGTGACAGTGCACGGAAATAATAGCATCATCAATATTAGGCACTCGCTCGAATAAGGTCTTAATAATATTGCCAAATTCTGATGGAATGGTGTAACCAACGGTATCAGGAATATTTACGGTACGAGCACCAGCCTTAATAGCAGTCTCAACCATACGGCATAAGTGGTCAATAGGAGTACGGCCTGCATCCTCACATGAAAACTCAACATCATCAGTATAGTTACGGGCTCTCATTACAGCAGCTTTGGCCATTTCACAAATATCATCAAAGCTCTTACGTAACTTATCTTGTACGTGAATATCAGAGGTAGCAATAAAGGTATGAATACGATAGCGCTCGCAATTTTTCAAAGCGTCACGCACAGCATCAATATCCTTGTCTACAGCACGAGACAAACCGCAAGGAACGGCACGTTTTAAGTTTTCACCAATTAACTTAACCGCCTCAAAATCGCCAGGGGAGGAGATAGGAAAACCAGCCTCAATAACATCAACACCTAATTGCTCGAGCATGAGGGCAATTTGCAACTTTTGCTTATGGTTTAAAGACTGTTGTAATGCCTGCTCGCCGTCACGTAAAGTGGTGTCAAAAATGATAACTCGATTTTTGTCGATGTTTTCCATAATGCTAACCCTTATCCTCTTGACCTATCTTTAATAAATAGCACCTTATGCTTAAAAATTAAAAAGGGCTCTAGTTTTCTCTAGGGCCCTTTGTTGTTCTTGTGCTACAAGAATGACTAATCTAGTCGCAATAAAACCCTAGCAACTCCTATTAATAAGTCGAAGTAGTAGGATAATAATGCTCATGATCTAGTCCTTAAAAAATTCGATTCGTTTTGAGTTATGGTCTTCTAAATTAAAAAACAACCATAAATTTGTTTCTTGTTTTTAGCTTACTAATATCTAGCTCAACGCACAATTTAAACTTTGATTAATACCAATATTTGCACCACGATTTATCGTAAATTTCCCTTTTGCACCTTTTACAGTCCTAAAATGCATCACTTTGATCCAATTTTTTTAGCTCACTTACCAAAATTTAGCATGCACCAAAACTAACTTTGTTCCTTGGTATGTTTAAGCCAAATTTAAAGCCCACCACACCAAGCGCCCGCCCCCTGGCTATTGGTTAAATTGAACCACTAATATAGTTAACCAGTAAAATTGTGGAAAAGCACAAAACAATTAACAAATTAGGTTACCTCTTTGGTTCGTTAGTTTGTAATGGGTTTTCACTTTAATCAGTAGGAACTCTTTTCTGTAAGCTTAATATTGTTGTTTTTTAGCCACTGTTGCATGAAAAAAATAAGTTGTACCAGCTGCTTTATCTAACAAAGCGATAGTCCATGTCTGCCTGCCTTTCAATCTATTTTCAAGCTCACAATTATGGAAAAAGCCAGCATTTACTAAGTCATCAGGACAAAGACCAAACAAAGCATCAATCAAATGATAAACCTCAGCAAAGCATTCCTTCTTTTTACGCCCTCCTGCATTTGTTCGCAAAACAACGTCAAAATCTCCACCAATGATAGCTTTAAGAACTGTTCTTACACTTCTAGTAGATAAACAGGCACTTTCTGCAATTTCTTTTACTAAATTACAGGTCATAGCTTTGACAACAACAAGACATCGTTTGAGCCAATACAAAGTATTTTCACGAGATAGGGCAAACTCATGAAATGATAGAGATCACACTTTAAAAGTATGCTGCACCAATATTGTGCTTGATGTTTTGTTTATAGAAGACATAAGTCTATACCAAATATAATTTGGAAATCTTAAAAAAATAATAAGGACTTATGTCAAATGAATTTTATACCAAAAGCTGGATTAAGTGCACTGTTTAATAATAATTCTAACGAGCAACCTAAAGATCAAGATTGCTCTAGTCAGGAGCTTTCCTTTATTAAAGATGAGACTGTTGATAATGACCGCATCTTAATTCAAGAAATTGAAAGAGAGGCTAAAGAGGCAGCTACTATCAAGACTATTGAGTTCTGTCCTCGTATACTTGCGGTTATTCAATGTGTATTTAGTGCTTTTCATAAAGAGCTATCTAAAGATGACAACCGTCAACATTCAAAAGTTTTGTACCCAGTACCTACAGTTTTAACTATAGCTATGATTGCACGCTTGTGTGGCTATCTTAATGCTACCGATATAGCGTTGTTTTATAACAACTTTCATTCAATGTTATCTCTATTTGTATGTGGCATGCCCCCATCAGAGCACCTAATTAGCTCTGCCACTGTTTCAAGAATTTTAAGTTTAATTCCTAGTGAAAAATATGAGGACTTATTTAACAAATACTTTGGCTCAAGACTTGGTCATAAGAAGTTTAAAAGAGAGCTTAACAAGCTTAGAATCATAACTTTTGATGGGCAAGAAAATCGTGCAGGATATGTTAAAGGAAGTCCTAATAGAAGAAAGAAAGGCAATCACATAGTGTCTTGTGTTGATGGAGCAACAGGGCTCGTTTTGAAGTTTATTAATGTTTCTAAAAAGAATCAGGAAGTTAAAGCTTTCTTAGAAATGCTAGCTGAAATACCAGATGCATCAGGAATGCTTTTTACCTGTGATGCTTTAAACTCA